>JBKHWW010000071.1:0-31594 GCA_046566345.1 Actinomycetes bacterium | reverse complement strand
AAGGTGCGCAACCGCGCCAAGAAGGACGGCTGACAGCCTCGGGCGGGCTCGCACGGTCCCTCTCGGTGGAGGATCGTGGCGGCTTGTCCAACCCGGATCCTTCAGTGGAGGCCCCGGCCGGAAGGGCGTGGGCATTCCGGGCACGGATGCAGAGCGCTCGTCCAGCCGCGGACGACCAGGGCCTCGGCGGAGTGAGCGCCCGCTCACTGGAGCATTGCGGTTGGACAAGCCACCCCTTTCCTCCACTGGGGCGGCACCGACAAGCGCCTCGCTCAGCGCAGCGTCGGGCGCACGTGCAGCCCGACCTCGGGGTCGACGACGACCTCTTGGCTCGCGGCGATGCCGTCGACGACCAGCCCGGCGTCCACGGGCGTGTTGCGCCTGACCAGCGCCAGCGCGATCGGACCCAGCTCGTGGTGGAACGCCGACGTCCCCACCCTTCCCACGACGCGATCGGACTCGTGCACCTCCGCACCCACCTCGGGCAGCCGCTCCTCCGACCCGTCGAGGTGGAGAAGGGTGAGGCGCCGCGGGGGGCGTCCGAGCGTGTGCACACGGGCCACGGTCTCCTGGCCCCGGTAGCAGCCCTTCTGGAGGTGGACGGCCGCACCGAGGCGGTCCCCGTCGGGGACGGCGACCTCGTTGGGGATCGTCTTGGCGTCGGTGTCGAGGAAGATACGCGGCTGACCGCCAGCGATCCGCAACGCCTCGGACGCCCACGTCCCGGCCCGGCGGTCCCCCAGTTCGGCGTCCAACGCCTCGCGCGGGACGACCCGAGGTGCCCCCAAGGCGAGAATCATCGCGTGGGTGGCCGAGGCGTCAACCACCTCGACGCGGGAGGCGAAGACCATCCGCCGGAGCCAGGTCAGCAGAGGGTCTAGGTGACCGGGCTCGGTGTGCGCCCAGAACGTGGCGCCGTCATCCACTCCGCCGAGGACGTGCTCGACGTGGCCGTTCGGGTCCAGGATGAACGCGGTCGTCGGGACACCCGGCGCCAGCCCCTCGAACCGCTGGCTGGTGAGCGCGTGCAGCCAGGTCAATCGGTCGGGGCCGGTCACCGTGAAGACGGGGCGATGCGACAGATCGACCGTCGCCTCGCCGGCCTCGAGCCAGCGCTGCTCGCGCAGCGGATCTCCGTAATGCCAGGGAACCCCGGTGTCGGGGCCGGACTCGTTCAGGATCGGCTTGCGCCCCCCAGGCGGATTGGCCGGCGTCATGTCAGCCACCCACGCGCTGAAGTGTGGCCCACATGTAAGGGCGCAGCGACTGGCCCGTCGTGGCACGGTCGAAGCTGTACATCAGCTTCCCGTCGACGCTGCCATAGAGGCGACGGCCGGCGGTGTACTCGACGGTCGCCATCGGGGAACGCACGACCGCGTCGGTGGTCAGGTCGACCCGCCCGGGCTGAAGCGCCCCGTACCAGATCTCGGAGTAGCCCTCGGGGCTGCACATCACGACGTCGACTTCGGCATTGGAGGTGGCCCGCCAGAAGCCGGTCTCGATGGTCAGGGGACGATCGGGGCGCCCGTCGGCGTCCAAGTGGAACATCTGGGCGAGGTAGTGCAGGTAGTCGCCGCCGTTCTCGACGAAGTCGACCTGGACGCCGAAGTGGACCTTGTCCTGGCCCGGCCAGTCCTGATAGCCCGTCCCCTCCCAGCGGCCGCGCAGCCAGGCGAGGCCCGCGAGGGCCGGATTGAGGTCGGACGGGATCTCGAACACGTGCTTCTCCTTGGCTTGTCTCGGGACTCAACGCTGCGCGCAGCGCCATTCTTCCCGGCGGGACGCCGAGTCGCCGCGGCGCTGCAACCGCCCTGTGACAGTCTGGGTGGGTGATCACTCGCCGACATCTCCTCGCCGGAGCAACCGCCGGCACCGCCCTTCTCGCCGTGGGCTGCACCGCGTCCAACTCGCCGCAGCCTCCGGGCACCACCGAGCAACCCCGGGTCGACCCCAAACGCCACCAGGTCACCACACGGACGCCGGCGTCCGACCTCGTCGTCCCGGCGGGTCCCGCCGGGGCCGTGGTCGCCAGCCGCGAGCTCCTCGCCGCGGCCACGGCCGTGGTCGTGATCGTGCCGAACGCCGCCTCACCCGAGCCCACCGCCACCCCCTCGCCCACCGCCGCAGCACCGGACGCCGCTCCCGCGGGGTCGGCGTCCCCGAGCCCGGACGGGTCGCCGTCAGCCACCGCCACGCCGCCCGCCCCCGGACCGGAGGCCGCGGCGTCCGTCGCGCGGGCGCTGGGGATCCCGTTGTTCGAGGACTCCCCCGAGCTGGCGGCCGAGCTGGACCGGCTGCAGACCCGCACCGTCATCGCCTACGGCGGGACGCCGCAGGGCGCCGGGTCCCGCGAGGTCGTCGCCGGGACCGCCACCGCCGAGGAGATCCGGCTCGACGGGCTGCCCACCAAGGCACAGCCGGCCGAGATCCTGGCGCTTGGCAGCGGGGAACTGGCCCCGGCGGTGGCCGTGACGCTGGCGTCCGCGGGCCTCGAGCCGACCTCCTTGGCCGGCCCGCACCCCGGGGTCAACGCCGAATCCACCGCGCTCGTGAAGGGCCACGAGGGAGTCGTGGTCGCCGCGGGCGACGGCTTCGGCACCGCGGAGCAGTTCGCGCGCCAGGTCGAGGTGACGCGCACGGCGTCCGAGCTGCCCGGCGGCGGCGTCGCGCCGTTCCCGGGGCGGCGGATGATCGCCCTGTACGGACACCCGCAGACCGCCTCGTTGGGCATGATGGGCGAGCAGCCGCCGGCCGAGGCCGTGGCCCGCGTGAAGAGGCTCGCCGAGGAGTACCAGCGGCTGCTGCCCGGCGACACGGTGATCGGCGCGTTCGAGATCATCACTACCGTGGCGTCGTCGAGCGCCACCAGCGACGGCGACTACTCCTACGAGACGCCCATCGAACTCATCATGCCCTGGGTCGAGGCGGCCGAGGCGGGCGGCCTCTACGTCGTGTTGGACCTGCAGCCCGGCCGCACCGACTTCCTCACCCAGGCCAAGCGGTACGAGGAGCTGCTGCGCCGCCCGGGGGTGGGCCTCGCGCTGGACCCCGAATGGCGGCTGCCACCCAACGGGAAGCATTTGGTCCAGGTTGGACAGGTGGGCGTCGACGATGTGAACGCGGTCGGCGCCTGGCTGGCCGACTTCGTGGCCGAGAACAAGCTGCCCCCGAAGGTGCTCACCCTGCACCAGTTCCAGACCCGCATGGTGACCGAGCGGAGCCGCCTGGTGACCGACCGGCCCGAGGTCCAGTACCTCGTGCACGTGGACGGCCAGGGTGGGCAGGCCGCCAAGCAGAGCACGTGGGGCGTCATCAAGCGTGACCTGCCGGCGCACACCTGGCTGGGCTGGAAGAACTTCGAGGACGAGGACATCCCGATGCTCACGCCGAAGCAGACCGTCGACACCGTGCAGCCGACGCCGTACTTCATCTCCTACCAGTGAGCACCGGATGAGGGTGGTGGTGCAGCGCGTCGCGCGCGCATCGGTGAGCATCGACGGCCACGTCGTGGGGGCCCTCGACTCGCCCGGGCTGTGCGTGCTGGTGGGGGCCACCCATTCCGACACGGTCGCCGACGCCGAGCGGCTCGCCGACAAGGTGTGGGGTCTGCGCATCCTGGACGGGGAGCGGTCCGCGTCCGACCTCGATGCCCCGATCCTGGTCGTGAGCCAATTCACGCTGTACGCCGACGTGCGCAAGGGACGGCGTCCCTCGTGGAGCGACGCCGCACCCGGAGCAGTCGGCGAGCCCTTGGTGGACGCCTTCGTGGCCGCCCTGCGCGCCCGCGGCGCCACCGTGGCGACCGGGCGGTTCGGCGCGCACATGGCGGTGGAGTTGGTCAATGACGGACCGGTCACTCTGGTGCTCGACAGCGCCCAGTGGCGCCGCTGACGTCCGAGCACCGCCGGGCCTAGACTGACCCAGCAGTTCTTCCGCCCGAAGGGGGTGCCGATGGCGCTCGTGCTGGCCGTGAGCCCACGCGCGAACAGCATCACGCGCGAGCCCGCGTTCGCCGCGCTCGGGCTGCTGTCCCACGCGGTCCGCGAGATGCTGCCCGACGCCTCGATCGCCACCGAAGCCGAGCGGGTCGACGTCATCGTGCTCGACGGCCGTGCCGATCTTGCCAGCGCCAGGCAGATGTGCCGCCTGCTGGAGGCCTCCGGCACCCAGACGCCGATCCTGCTGGTACTGGGCGAGGGCGGCTTCGCGGCGGTCACCCCCGAGTGGGGCGTCCGCGACATCGTGCTCGGAACCGCGGGGCCCGGCGAGTTCGACGCCCGGATCCGCCTGGCGGCCAACACGAGCCCCTCCGACGGGATCGTGAGCGCCGGCGGGCTCGTCATCGACGAGACCGCCTATCACGCGTCGCTGAACGGCCGCCAGCTCGACCTGACCTACACCGAGTTCGAACTGCTGAAGTACCTGGCCCAGGCCCCTGGGAGGGTGTTCACCCGCGAGACCCTGCTGTCGGATGTGTGGGGCTACGACTACTACGGCGGCACCCGGACCGTGGACGTGCACGTGCGTCGCCTGCGTGCCAAGCTGGGCGTCGAGAACGAGTACCTGATCGGGACGGTCCGCAACGTCGGCTACCGCTTCAACCCCGACGCCGCCCCGCGTCGGGCCGACACCCCCGCCTGAGGCTCCCCCGGTCTAGGGTGACGTCGTGGAGCACCTCACCTCGCTGACCCCACCGCAACGCGACGCCGTCCTCGGGCTGGCCGAGGCGGCCCGGCGTGCCGACGCCGCCGACCCCCTCAACGAGGAGGCCCGGCTGCTGCTCGACCGCCCGGGCGCGCAGCACTGGCTCGCCTCCGAGGGCGACACGCTGCTCGGGTACGCGCAATGGCAGGACGAGAACGCGACCGGCCAGCTGGTGGTCCACCCCGACCACCGCGGCCAAGGGCTCGGCAGCGCCCTGCTGAACGAGCTGACGACCCACGACGCGGAGCCTGCCGTGTGGGCCTTCGGCGACCTGCCGGCCGCGCAGTCATTCGCCCGGGACCGCGGCCTCGCACCCGCACGCGGCCTGCTGATGATGGAGCGCGGCCTGAACGGCGCCGTGGCGCCCACCCCGCCTCCGGGCGTGACCTTGCGCGCCTTCACCGATGCCGACGCGGACGCCTTCCTCGCGGTCAACGCGGCCGCGTTCGCCGGCCACCCCGAGCAGGGGCACTTCGACGCGAACGATCTGGCCAGCCGGCAGGCAGAGGCCTGGTGGGACCCCGAGGGCCTCATCCTCGCCGAGGACGCCGACGGCCTGGTCGGCTTCCACTGGACCAAGCGTCACGACGCCGAGATGGGCGAGGTCTATGTGCTCGGCGTGCACCCCCGGGCTGCGGGCAGAGGGCTGGGCACCGTGCTGCTGGACGCCGGCCTGGCACACCTGGCCGCCCACGGCAACCGCCGCGTCATCCTCTACGTCGACGCCGGTAACGCCAACGCGGTGAGGCTCTACGAGCGGTCCGGGTTCTCTGTGGTGCACACTGACACGCTCTACCGCCCGGCGAGCGATCCTGACCCGGACGCGGCGACCGAGGCCGAGGGGGAGGCGACTCAGGCGTCCGGGCCCCCCGCCAGGGCGACCCGTCCCTCGAGCGACCCCCTGCCCGAGGACCGGTTCCTGGACCGCGAACTGTCCTGGCTCGCGTTCAACAACCGGGTGCTCGACCTGGCGCGGGACGCCGACCACGTCCCCCTGCTCGAGCGCGCCCGGTTCGTCGCGATTTTCAGCGGCAACCTCGATGAGTACTTCATGGTCCGGGTCGCGGGCCTGAAGCGGCGCATCGACGCGGGCGTGGCGGTGCCCGGGGCGTCCGGGCTGCTGCCTCGTGACCTGCACGAGACGATCCTGGAGCGGGTGCGCGAGCTCACCGCCGAGCAGGCGCGCGTCTTCGCCGAGGACATCCGCCCCGCCCTCGCCCGGGAGGGGATCCGCTTCGTTGGATGGGACGATCTGACCGCCGACGAGCAGTCGCGGATGGGGAGCTTCTTCGAGGAGAGGGTCTATCCCATCCTCACGCCGCTGGCGGTCGACCCGGCGCATCCGTTCCCCTACATTTCAGGCCTCTCGGTCAACCTCGCGGTGCTGCTGCGCAACCCGCGAACCGGCGCCCGGCAGTTCGCGCGCATCAAGGTCCCCACGATCCTGTCCCGCTTCGCGACCCTCGAGGAGGGCCGCTTCCTGGCAATGGAAGACGTGATCGGCCACCAGCTGGGCACGCTGTTCAGCGGCATGGAGGTCCTTGAGTGGTCCAGCTTCCGCGTCACGCGCAACGAGGACCTCGAGGTCGAGGAGGACGACGCAGAGAACATCCTGCACGCTCTGGAGAAGGAGCTGCTGCGCCGCAAGGTCGGACGCCCGCCGGTGCGCCTCGAGGTCGAGGCGGGCATCGCCCCCGAGCTCTTCGACGTGCTCGTCAGCCAGCTCGACGTGACCCCCGCCGAAGTGTTCCACCTGCCTCCCCCGCTCGACCTCACCGGCCTGTTCGCCCTGGCCTCGGTCGACCGAGAGGACCTGGAGTACCCCGGATTCCTTCCGCAGACGCACCCAGAGCTCGCCGAGGTGGAGACGTCCAAACCTGCGGACTTGTTCAAGGCGCTGCGCGACCGCGACGTGCTCCTGCACCACCCCTACGAGAGCTTCGCGACGTCGGTGCAACGCTTCGTCGAACAGGCCGCCGCCGACCCCGCGGTGCTCGCCATCAAGCAGACGCTGTACCGGACCTCGGGCGACTCCCCCATCGTGGACGCGCTGATCGAGGCCGCGGAGGCGGACAAGCAGGTCCTGGTCGTGGTCGAGATCATGGCCCGCTTCGACGAGCAGGCCAACATCCGCTGGGCGCGCAAGCTCGAACGGGCAGGCTGCCACGTGGTCTACGGCGTCGTGGGGCAGAAGACGCACGCCAAGTTGTGCCTGGTGGTCCGCGACGAGCCCGACGGCCTCAAGCGCTACGCCCACATCGGCACCGGTAACTACCACCCGAAGACCGCCCGCCAGTACGAGGACATGGGCTTGCTCACGTCGAACCCGATCATCACCGCGGACGTGGGCCGGGTGTTCAACCACCTCTCGGGGATGACCGAAGAGTTGCATTACCGCCGGCTCCTGGTGGCGCCTAACAGCCTGCGCAACGGCCTGATCCGCCGGATCGAGACCGAGATCACGCACGCCCGGGCCGGGCGACCGGCGGGGATCCGGATCAAGGTCAACGCCATCGTCGACGAGGCGGTCATCGACGCGCTCTATCGCGCCTCGCAGGCCGGCGTCCGGGTCGATCTGTGGATCCGCGGCATCTGCGCCGTCCGCCCCGGCGTGCCCGGGCTGAGCGAGAACATCCGGGTGCGCAGCATCCTGGGCCGTTTTCTGGAGCACTCCCGCCTGTTCTGGTTCGCCGACGGCGGGACGCCCCTGGCCGGCCTGGGATCGGCCGACCTGATGCACCGCAACCTCGACCGGCGCGTCGAGGTGCTCGTCTCGTTGCCGAACCCCCGGCACGTGGCCACCATCGGCGAGTTGTTCGACCTCGCCTTCGACCCGGGCACGGCTTCGTGGTGGCTGGAGGACGGCACCTGGACCCAGCGCACCACGGATGCCGCGGGCAAACGCCTGCTCGACCTCCAGGCGCACGCGATCACGCAGTTGGAGGCTCGCCGCCGGGAGGCGCGATGACCGGCAAGGTCATCGTGGCCGCGGGGACCGTCACCCTCAGGTCCCGGGTGGAGAAGCCGACGCAGGTGCTGCTCGTGCACCGCCCCGCCTACGACGACTGGACCCTGCCCAAGGGCAAGCTCGACCCCGACGAGTACGAGGCCGTGGCCGCCGCGCGAGAGACGTGGGAGGAGACCGGGGTCAACGTCGTCCTGCGCCAACCCGTGGACCTGGTGCGCTACCCGGTGGGCGGCGCCACCAAGGTCGTCCACTACTGGCTGGCCGAACCGGTCGAGTCTCGGCCCCACAAGCCGAACAAGGAGGTCGACAAGGTCGCCTGGCTCACCCCCAAGGGCGCCCTGGAGCGCATGACCTACGACGACGAGAAGGCTCTTCTCAGCAGGGCGCTGCAACTGCCCGGGGCGACTCCCTTCCTCATCATCCGCCACTCCAAGGCGATGAGCCGCGAGAACTGGTCCGGCCGGGACCAAGCGCGTCCGATCACCGCGCGCGGCCGCAAGCAGTCCAAGCGTCTGATCCCCCTGCTGGCGGCGTTCGGCGTCCAGCACCTCGCCTCGAGCACGTCGACGCGGTGCATGCAGACCCTGTTGCCGTACGCGCGACGCAACGACCTCGACCTCGCCGGGTGGGCGCTGCTGTCGGAAGAGATCGGCGAGCACGACCCTGTCGGGGTGACCCGGCTGATGAAGAGAATGGCGAAGGAGGCCGCCAGCAGCGGCGTTCCAACCGCGGTCTGCGGGCACCGCCCGGTCCTGCCGACCATGCTCGAGGCGCTCGGCGTCCCGGTGCGGCCACTGCCGACCGCCGCCTGCGTCATCGCCCACCTCGACCCCCAGGGGGCCCCGCTGGCGGTCGAGTACCACCGGCCGCGCGCCTGACAGTTGCCAGCCGTTGCCTCCCGCGCCCACCACCCACTAAGCTCATGACTAGGGGTTTCGCGCCTCGAATCGCGACATTGTCCGGATCGAGACGCCGTGTTTACCGTCCGTTCATCTTCAGGATCGAATTTGGTCACGGCTGCTCCTTAACGTCGCAGACGGAGATTGGGTTCCGACCAAGTCCTCGGGGCAGCCCCCGAACGCTCGCACGTAAGGAAACGACCTTGAAGCTCTCGAAGATCGGCGCCCCGCTCGCCATCCTCACCGCCTCCGCCCTCGCCCTGTCCGCCTGCGCGGTGAACGAGGGAGCCCCTGCCGCCTCCGGCTCCGGGGCCGCCACAGCGTCCACGCTCTCGGGAACCCTGTCGGGCAAGGGCTCGTCCGCGATGAGCGTCGCCCAGCAGACCTGGATCGCCGACTTCCAGACCGCCAACCCCGGCGTCACCGTCAACTACTCCCCCGACGGATCCGGCGCCGGACGCGAGGGCTTCCAGTCCGGCGCGGTGCAGTACGCCGGCTCAGACCGTGCGTTCAGCGACTCCGAGATGGGCGCCGGGAAGTTCGGCAAGTGCACCGCCGAGTCCAACGCGTTGAACCTGCCGGTCTACATCTCCCCGATCGCGATCATCTTCAACGTCTCGGGGGTCGACAAGCTGCAGCTCGACCCGGCCACCGCCGCCGGCATCTTCGCGGGCAAGATCACCAAGTGGAACGATCCCGCGATCGCCGCCACCAACCCAGGCGTGAACCTGCCGGACGCGGCGATCACCGCCGTGCATCGCTCCGACGACTCGGGCACCACCGACAACTTCACCGACTACCTCGCACAGGCCGCCCCCGAGGTCTGGACCGAGGAGGCCGACGGTGAGTGGCCCGCCACCTTCGGCGGCGAGGGCGCGCAGGGTACTGCCGGCGTCGTCGACGCCGTCACCAACGGCACCAACACCATCGGCTACGCGGACGCCTCGCAGGCCGGCCAGTTGGGTGTCGCCACCGTCAAGTCCGGCACCGTGTTCGTCGGCCCGACCGCCGAGGACGCCGCCAAGCTGGTGGACGCATCCCCGCGCATCGAGAACCGCCCCGAGCACGACTACTCCCTCGAACTGGACCGCACGGCCGAGGGCGCCTACCCGATCGCGCTGGTGGCGTACGCCCTCGTCTGCGAGGACTACACCGACGACAAGGAGGCCGAGCTGGTCAAGGCGTACCTGGGCTCCATGATCTCGTCCGAGGGCCAGCAGTCCGCGGCTGCGGCGGCCGGCAGCGCCCCGCTGTCCGCCGACATGACCGCGAAGCTGGACGCCGCGGTTGACGCCATCAAGTGAGGGTCTCCCTCGCGTGAGCCTGGTGCCCGCCCCGACTCCCGGGGCGGGCTCCAGCCCGTTACCCTCAGTGTCATCACCGTCCCGCCCAGGAGGGCACCGTGAGTCAAGAAACCCAACCGCGCCCCGCCCGGGCGGAGGCGGACGAGAACAGTCTCATCCCGGCCAGGCCGCGCATCGGTGACCGAGTCTTCTCCGGCCTCTCCACCGGGTCCGGTGTCGCCATCCTGGCCATCCTCGCCCTGGTCGCCACGTTCTTGGTGGTGCAGGCTCTGCCCGCTCTGACGTCCTCTCCCGAAACGCTCGCGACGCAGGGCTACGGCGAGTTCTGGAGTTGGGTGATCCCCTTCGCGTTCGGCACCGTCTGGGCGGCCACGGGCGCCCTCGTGCTCGCCGTCCCCGTGTCGATCGGCATCGCCTTGTTCATCTCCCACTACGCCCCCCGACGGATGGCGCAGGGGCTGGGCTACCTCATCGACCTCCTGGCCGCGGTGCCCTCGGTCGTCTACGGCCTGTGGGGCATCTTCGTCCTCGCTCCGGCGCTCCAGCCACTGCACACGTGGCTGAACACGTGGCTGGGCTGGTTCCCGCTCTTCGGTGGCCAGGTGTCGGGCACCGGGCGCACCGTCTTCACGGTCTCGATCGTGCTTGCGGTGATGATCCTGCCGATCATCACCTCCCTGTGCCGCGAGGTCTTCCTGCAGACCCCCACCCTGCACGAGGAGGCCGCACTCGCCCTCGGCGCCACCCGCTGGGAGATGGTCACCATGGCCGTGTTCCCGTTCGCCCGCGCCGGCATCGTCTCGGCGATCATGCTCGGCCTGGGCCGCGCGCTCGGCGAGACGATGGCCGTCGCGATGGTGCTGTCGGGTTCCGGCCTGATCAACTTCCACGTCCTCACCTCGCAGAACCCGAATACGATCGCGGCCAACATCGCGCTCAACTTCCCCGAGGCCTACGGCCTGAAGGTGAACCAGCTGATCGCCTCGGGCCTGGTCCTGTTCGTGATCACCCTCGCGGTCAACATGCTCGCCCGGTGGATCGTGAGCCGCCGCGCCCAGTTCTCGGGAGCCAACTGATGTCGACCTCCACCCTGACCCCGCAGCGCTCCAGCGCGGCCCCCGTCAACCCGCTCACCGCCGGCCAGCTTCCCCGTTGGGTCGCGTGGGCGGTCGGCGCCGGCTCGATCGTCATCGGTGCCCTGATCACCATGCTGACGCTGGGCAACCTGCACCTCGGCGTCCTCACTTTGCTGTCGGCGATCACCTTCGTGGTCGTCATGCACGTGGCCTCCCTGACCATCGAGGGCGGACGCCGTGCGACCGACCGGCTGGCCCAGCACCTCGTCTACGGCATGTTCTTGCTGGCCCTGCTGCCGCTGGTGTCGGTGACGTGGACGACGCTGGCGTCCGGAGTGGCCCGGATGGACCTGCAGTTCTTCACCTACTCGATGCGCAACATCGTCGGCGCGGGCGGCGGAGCCGCCCACGCGATCAGCGGCACACTCTGGGTCACCGGGATCGCGACCGTGATCTCGGTGCCTATCGGCCTGCTCACGGCGGTGTACCTGTCTGAGTACGGACGGGGCGCGCTCGCCCGCGGCATCACCTTCTTCGTCGACGTGATGACCGGCGTCCCCTCCATCGTCGCCGGACTGTTCGCGTACGCCCTGATGGCGCTGATCCTGGGTCCGGGGACCGTGAGCGCGCTGGCCGGCGCCATCGCCCTGTCGGTGCTGATGATTCCCGTGGTCGTCCGGTCCACCGAGGAACTGCTTCGCATCGTCCCCAACGAGCTGCGCGAGGCGTCCTACGCCCTAGGCGTTCCGAAGTGGAAGACCATCATGCGGATCGTGATCCCCACGGCGATCTCGGGCATCGTTTCCGGAGTCATCCTCGCCGTGGCCCGGATCATCGGCGAGACCGCGCCGCTGATGATCGCGGCTGGGTTCACCCAGAGCCTCAACTCGAACCCGCTGCGCGACCCGATGATGACGCTGCCGGTATTCGTGTACGACTCGTACGCCCGCCCCGGCATCCCGCGCGAGCCGTACTGGGACCGCGCCTGGGCCGGCGCTCTCACCCTCATCCTCATCGTCATGCTGCTCAATCTCCTCGGTCGCGTCATCGCCAAGCGGTTCGCGCCGAAGACCGGCCGGAAATAGGAGTCCGCCATGTCCAAGCGAATCGAAGCCAAGAACCTCGACATCTACTACGGCAAGTTCAAGGCCGTCGAAGACGTCTCCATGGTGATCGAGCCCCGGGCGGTGACGGCCTTCATCGGACCGTCAGGGTGCGGCAAGTCGACGTTCCTCAGGTCGCTGAACCGCATGCACGAGGTGATCCCCGGCGCCTACGTCGAGGGCCACCTGCTAATGGACGGCCACGACCTCTACGGCCCGGGCGTCGACCCCGTCAACGTGCGCCGGCAGATCGGCATGGTCTTTCAGCGGCCCAACCCGTTCCCCACGATGTCGATCAAAGAGAACGTGCTCGCCGGCCTGCGTCTGAACAACAAGCGCATGTCGAGTTCCGAACAGGACGACGTCGCCGAGAAGGCGCTGCGCGGCGCCAATCTGTGGGAAGAGGTCAAGAACCGCCTCAACCTCCCAGGCTCCGGGCTCTCGGGCGGCCAGCAGCAGCGCCTCTGCATCGCTCGTGCCATCGCCATGGCCCCCGCCGTGCTGCTGATGGACGAGCCGTGTTCAGCGCTGGACCCGATCTCGACTCTGGCGATCGAGGACCTGATTCAGGAACTCAAGTCCGAGTACACGATCGTGATCGTGACCCACAACATGCAGCAGGCCGCCCGCGTCTCCGACACCACGGCGTTCTTCAACATCGCCGGGACGGGGGCACCAGGCAAGCTCATCGAGATGGGCGCCACCGAGAAGATCTTCTCGACCCCCCAGGTGAAGGCCACCGAGGACTACATCACCGGCCGCTTCGGCTGAGCGGCGTCCGTGACGCACGGACGGCCGTCCATCGACGGAGGTGCCAGCGAGAACGCCTTGGCCGGAATCCGTAGACTCGCACCATGAGCAAGGCTGGGTGGTACCCGGACCCGGGTGGCCAAGCGGGAATGTTCCGCTGGTGGGACGGTGTCCAGTGGACGCCGACCCTCACGTCCAACCCCTATGCCCCCCCGCCTTGGCTGGACGCCGGCGGTGTCCCACCGATCCGCGAAGCGCAGCAGGCGGCGGCCGACCCGTACGCCTCCTATCGCCAGTCCGAGCAGCGTCGATCCGGGCGCGGCCCGATGGTGCTGCTCGGCTTAATCGGGCTCGTCGTGGTGGCCGTGGTGATCGGCGCCTTCAGCCTCTTCGGGGGCGGGCTCAACCCCTTCGGGCCGGGCCAGCCGCCGGCGTCCAACCCCACCGGAAACGTCTGCCCCGTGCGAGACGACCAGAACGAGTCCGCAGCGCCGCACACCGATCCACCCGGCCGCACGCAGGGCGGCCAGCTGTCCTACCCCACGCTCGGGGCCCCCTGGGGTCCGGTGACTCAAGAGAGCCGCGTGCCGTTCGGGCGAGATGTGTACGGCCAGAACGTCCTCGTAGAGCCGAACTACGACGGTCAGGGATCCGACTGGGTGGCCTCGGTGCTCGTGGGCGAACTCGTGGCCGGCGACGGGTTCTTCTCCCCCGAGCAGGGCGCCGAGATCGTGACGCGGTGCGTGATGGGCGTGTTCTACGGGGACGCCGAGCTGCAGCGGGTGGACCGGGTTAACCAGGCCACCACGCTCGACGGACGCGACGCCTGGCTGGTCGAGATGCACCTCGGCTTCGACATCCGGGGGCTGAGCGAGACCGGCGAGACGGCGATCATCCTGATCGTGGCGACCAGCGCCGAGTCGTCCAGCCTGTGGTACGCCTCGATCCCCGACAGCCGGCCGGAGTTGCTCCAGACCGCCCGCCAGATCCAGTCCCAGCTCCGCGTCGAGCCCTGAGCCGGGCCGGCTCAGCCCAACACCACCTCGCACGTCGCGGCACCGAGCCCGCCCTTCAACTCGACGACCCGCCGGGCGCTGGCCTGGACGCGCTGGGCGAGGGCCGGATCGGCCTGCGCTGCCGCGACGAGGCCGTCGACCATCGCGGTCGCGGCGGCCACGTCGACGCTGATCGCCAAGTCGCCGCCCGCGCGCACGAATCGGACGGCGCGGTCGCGGGCCGGGACATCGGCGACCGCCTCGGCCACCCCGAGGTCGTCGCTGACGATCACCCCGGGGAAGGCGAGCTCGTCGCGCAGGATCGAGACGACGGCGGGGCTGAAGGCTGCGGGAGCGCTCGGGTCGATCTCGGTGTACCAGGCTGTCCCGACCATTACCGTCTCCGCGCCCGCCTCGATCGCGGCCCGATAGGGAGCCAGCGCGGGGTCGTCGGCCGTGGTGACGTCGTCGACCACCCGGGCGGTGAAGTCGGTGTTGCCGGTGACCTGACCCAAGTTCGGGAAGTGCTTGGGCGAGGTGCCGACCCCGGCGTCCTGCATCCCGGTGACGAAGGCCTGGACTCGGGCGGCCACGGCGTCCGGAGTGGTGCCGTAGCCCCGGCCAAGCTTGCCGATGGGCTCGTTGGTGGCCATCTTGGCGGCCGGGACGACGTCCGCGACCGGCGCGAGGGTGAGGTGGACGCCGGCGTCCGCCAGCTGCCGGCCCCACCGGGCGGAGGCCGCGGTCAGCTCGCCCAGGGTCAGCTCCGCCTGGTCCCGCGCCGACGGCATCACGTCGAAGCCGGCGCCCTTGAGGCGCTGGACCCGTCCGCCCTCCTGGTCGACGGCGACCAACATCCCCGCACGGCCACCGAGTCGGGCGATCGAGTCTGTCCGTGCCCGGGTACCGGCCACGCCGTCGTCGGTGTTGCCCATCAGGATCACCGAGCCCAGCGCCGCGCCGGTGATGGCACCGGACTCTGCGGCGTCCAGCTCGCCCGTCACCCCGACCATGACGAGCTGTCCCGCCTGCTCGCGCAGGCTCAGCCCCCCGGCGAGATCGCTGCACGTGCCACCGCGGGCCGGTGTGGCGGACGGCTCCGAGCCGCTCGTTGCCGCGGACGCCGTCGGCGCCGCGGGGGGCCCGACCGAGGCGGGCCCGGCCGGCCCCGGGGATGCGCCGGGCGGGACCTGGGCGCATCCGGTCATCACCAGGGCGAGGACGCCGAGGGTGGCGCCGAGGGCTCGCATCAGGCGTCCAGCTCGAGGGCGAGGAGGGCGTTCTCGACCACCTCGGTCAGCGCCGGGTGGATCCAGTACTGGCCGCGCGCCATCGTCTGCACGTCGAGCCCGGTGGCCATCGCCTGGATGATCGGTTGCACGAGGGTCGCCGCCTGCGGCCCGACCAGGTGGCCGCCCAGCAGCCTGCCCGAGGCACGGTCCGCGATCAGCTTCACGCAGCTGTCGGTGTCTTCGAGCGCCCAGCCGTAGGCGGTGCTTCCGTACGCCTGGACCGCGACCGTGACGTCGTGCCCGGCCGCCCTGGCCTCGGCTTCGCTCATGCCGACCGCGGCGACCTGCGGATGCCCGAACACCGCGTGCGGGATCGCATGGTGGTTGCTCTCGACCGGCGCGTCGGGGTGGAGGAGGTTGTGCTGCACCGTGCGCGCCTCGTGGTTCGCGATGTGCTTGAGCATGCGTGGCTGGCTGACGTCGCCGAGCGCCCACACGCCCGGGGCGCTGGTGCGCTGCTGGCCGTCCACCACCAGGAACCCCTTCTCGTCGGTGGCGATGCCGGCCCGGCCGACATCCAGGCGTCGGCCGTTGGGGACGCGCCCGGTCGCGACGAGGAGCACCTCGGCGTCCAGCCCGTGAGGCGCGCCGTCGGCGTCGACGGTGTGCACCCGGACGCCTTGATCGGTGGTCTCGACGCGAGCGGTTCGGTGGCGGAGCCGGAGGTCGGCGTAGCGGCCCACCTGCGCGGTGAAGCGAGCGGAGATCTCGGCGTCCTCGCGTCGCAGCAGCTGCCCGGACCGGGCCACGACGGTGACCCGGGTACCGAAGGCGCTGAACACGTGGACGAACTCGGCCGCGACGAAGCCCGCCCCCATGATCACCAGCGATTCGGGCAGCTGGGGCAGGCGCATGATCGTGTCGGAGGTGTGCGCGCGGCCCGCGGCGAAGGCGTCCGGCAGGCCGTCGACCTTAGGAATCCGCGCCCGGGACCCGGCCGCCACGACGACCTTGTCGGCGGTGATCTGCTCCCCGCCCACCTCGAGGCGCCGCTCGCCGGTGAAGCGCGCCGTCTGGCGGTACAGCGTGACGTTGGGCGCCTTCGCACGCCAGGCCTCGCCGCCGGTAGAGAGCGGGTCGATCCGACCGAAGATGCGGTCGCGCACCGCCGGCCAGTCGACCTGCGGCGGGGGGATGGAGACGCCGAGGCGGGCGCCGAGCTCGGGCGCCCGAGCGATGTCGGCGGGCAGCACGAACATCTTGGTCGGGATACAGCCGTGGTTGAGGCAGGTGCCTCCGAAGCGCTCAGCGTCGTCAATGAGGGCGACCCGCCAGTCGTCGAAGCGCTCGTCGACCAGAGAGTTACCGGTGCCGCTGCCGATGACGATCAGGTCGAAGTGACGCACCCGCGCATCTTCTCAGATGCCGGCGTAGGAGTGCAGGCCACTCATCAGCAGGTTGACCCCGATGAAGTTGAACCAAAAGGTGGCCAACCCGAGCAACGCGAGCCAGGCGGCGCGCACACCCTTCCAGCCGGCGGTGACGCGTGCGTGCAGGTAGGCGGCGTAGACCACCCACGTGACCAGCGACCACGTCTCCTTGGGGTCCCACCCCCAGAACCGTCCCCAGGCGTAGTCCGCCCAGACGGCACCGGCGAGGATCGTGAACGTCCACAGCGGGAACGCGAAGCGGTGCACGCGGAACGAGAAGTCGTCCAGCGCGGCCGCCCGCGGCAGGCGGGCCAGGTACCCGGACGCGCCACCCCGCACCTCGGCGCGTTGCTTGACCAGAAAGAGCAGGGCCGCGATCCCGGCCAGGTTGAAGGCCGCCCCGGCGACGGCGGCCGCCACGATGTGGATGATGAACCACACCGAGTGCAGGGCAGGCACCAGTGGCCCGACGGCGACGTAGAGGACCGTGACCGCGAGCCCCTGGCCCACCGAGAGCAGGAGGGTGACCGGCAGCCCGAGCCAGCTCCAGGCGCGCCGCCAGACCAGGACCAGGTAGAAGGCCACCGCAAACGCCAGCGAGCTGGTCACGAACTCGTACATGTTGCCCCAGGGCAGGCGGTCGGCGGCGACGCCGCGCAGCACGACTCCACCGACGTGAGCCAGCGCACCCACCAGGGTCAACGCGACACCGATCCGGCCGAACCGGGTTACGCGCAGTTCCCCGCCATCGGGGCGGCCGGTCGGGGTGGACGCCGCGGCTTGCCCCACGCCCCCTACTGCGACCAGTTCGGGTTCGGGCCGCCGCGCGGACGCCCATTCCAGCGCGTGGGCCGTCATGGCGAGCAGGTAGATGACCGCGGAGGCGACCATCAGCAGACTCGAGTAGGTGCCGATCATGACTCGTCCTCCCTGGGAATTCCGGACGCCAGGACGGCGCCCTCGGTGATGGGGCCGCCGAGGGCGTGCCCGGCGACGGCGTCCGCCACCCCAGCGGACGCCGCCAACTCGGCCACGTCGTCGGCCAGACCGGTCGAGGCGTCCGCCCGGTCGAGGCCACCGACGTGCACGCGGACGCCGTTCGCGGCCTCGTTCACGCGCAGCCACAGGCGTCGGGGGCGGACGTAGAGGCTGAGCATCATGCCGGCGACGGCCAAGAGCACCGATCCGATGACGAGCCACAGGCCGGGCTCGTCGCTGACCTGGAGCTTCGTCCAGCGTCGCCAGTCGTCGAACGACAAGGTGGAGCCGTCGGGCAAGTCGACGGCCTGCCCCGGCGCGATCCTGAAGGACACCGGCGCGCCCCCGGCGGTCGTCATCTGCTCCAGCCCGTCCTTGGCGAGCGAGTAGACCGACTCGGGGCGCCCCGTCTCCTCGCGGGGTTCGCCGCTCCACACCGTCAGGAAGAGCTCCGGGGCCAGCGCGTCCGGAAACACCGACCGCGGCCCCTGCTCGTCGACCACCGCGGTGGGCAGGAAGAACCCCTCGAACGCGAGTGAGCGAGGGCGGGCGTCCGGCGCCTTGATCACGCCCAGCGATGTGAAGTTCCCGTCCTGCGGAAGGAAGACGGCGGGCCCGGAGAACGCCACGTCGCCGTTGGGGTCGGTGAGGGTGACCACCGGGGCGTACCCGTGGCCGATCAGGTGCACCTGCGTGCCGGCTATCGAGAGCGGATGGTTCACCTCAACGGTCGCCGGACGTGGCTCTCCGGTTCCTTGCGCCACGCGCACGTCGGCGGTGAAGACGCGGGCGGCTCCGCGCTGGATCGGCCCGGTCTCGAACTTGGCCGTGAACTCGTCGATCCAGACGGTGAAGGGCTCCAGATCGGCGGGCCGGAAGGCCGCGCCCGCCCGGAAGTCGTCGTACTGGGTGAGGTTGTTCGAGAAGGCCTGGCCCTCGACCACAATGACCTCGCCCTTGTACCCCGACAGGGAGTTCCAGGCGAGCCCGCCGAGCAGCAGCACGAAGCTGAGGTGGAACAGGAGGTTGCCGAACTCGCGCAGGTGGCCGCGCTCGGCGGCCACCGAGTCGCCGTCGCGCCGGGTGCGGAAGCGCTTGACGCGGAGAAGTGCTTCGCCGGCGTCCAGGGCCTCGGCGGCCGTCAGGGAGGAGACCCCCGCCGCGCTCTCGGGGAGGCGGTCCAGGCGCTTGGGGGTCCGCGGAGGCGGGCTGTTCAGCGCGCGGCCGTAGACGGCCAGGCGCGGCACGATGCAACCGACCAGCGAGACCGACAGCAACAGGTAGACGGCGGCGAACCAGGGGGAGCCGTACACGTCGAAGAGCCCCAGCGCCTCGTACACGTCGGCCACTCCCGGGTTGGCCGCCTTCCAGTCCGACACCCGGATCGGGGCCACGGGACGCTGCGGCAGGAGGGAGCCCGGGACGGCAACGAGGGCGAGGGTGAGCAGCAGGAGCAGGGCCGTGCGCATCGAGGTGAGCTGGACCCAGAACGACCTGACCAGGGCCACTAGATCACCAGCCCGTACGCCGAGGCCCACTGGCGGAAGACGGCCATCAGGCGGTCCCAGAGGCCGGTCACGAGGAGAACGCCGACGACAACCATCATGCCGCCGCCCACCTTCTGCAGGAGACCATGATGCCGCCTCGCCCACGACAGGGTGCCGGTGAAGCGATCGAAGGCGAGCCCGGCGACCAAGAACGGGATCCCGAGCCCGAGCGCGTAGGCCAGGGCCAGCATGGCGCCCCGCAGCGCGGTGGCTTCGTTGAGCGCCAACGTGAGCACCACCGCGAGGGTCGGGCCGATGCACGGCGTCCATCCCAGGCCGAAAACGATGCCCAGCAGCGGCGCTGCCGCAATGCCGACGGCGGGGGCCCTGGCGAAGCGCACCGTCCGCTGGCCGATGCCGATGACGCCCGCGAAGACCAGCCCCAGCCCGATGGTCAGCAGCCCGATCACGATCGAGATGGGTCTGCTCCAAGCCAGCAGCAGGCTGCCGAGCCCGCCGAACAGGGCGCCGGTGGAGACGAAGACGAGGGCGAACCCGCCGATGAACAGGCCGGTGCCCAGCAGCATCCGGCCGCGGCCGCCGCGGCCGGCCGTGACCTCAGCGGCAGACAGGCCGGTGGCGTAGCTCAGGTAACCCGGGAGCAGCGGGAGCACGCACGGGGAGAAGAACGATGCCAGCCCGGCGACGACTGCCACGGGGAGCGCCAGCGCCATGGACCCGCCCGCGGCCTGCTCGAACCAGGCTCCGAGGTCGAGGGGGGTCACGCGGTGGCCGCCACGTCTTCGACGAGCCCGCGCAGCGTGGCCTCGGTGGTCTCGCCCAGCACGCGGGCGGCGATGCGCCCCTCGCGGTCCACCACGATCGTGCTGGGAATCGCGCTAGGCGGCAGCTGGTGCCCGAACTTGAGCAGTTCGCGTCCGTCGGGGTCGTACACGCTGGGGAAGGTGATCCCGAACGCGCGGGTGAACGCCTCGGCGGGGGCAGGGTCGAGGTCGCGGGTGTTGATGCCCACGAACTGCGCCAGCTCGGCGGTGCTCCGCGCGGCCGCCTCGAGGGCGGGGGCCTCCTTGCGACAGGGCGCGCACCACGATCCCCACACGTTGTAGACGAGCACCTTTCCGGCGTAGTCCTGCGAGTCGAAGGTGCCGCCGCCGAGTAGTTCACCGGTGATTCGGGGCGCGCTCTGGCGCTCGGGGGCCGCCACCAGGGTGAGTGACCCGTCACCGCCCACAAAGCCTCCTTCGGCCGCCGGCGCGCCGCCGCAGCCGGCAAGCAGCACGGACGCCGCGACGGCGCCGACCAGCACGCGGACTCCTCTCACCGGCCTCACATCCCCGGCCTGAACATCTTCTTCGCCGGCGGGTAGAGGTCAGCGCAGGGCTCGGTGTATTCGACCTTGACCACGCGCCCGCTGAGGTAGTGGAAGCTGGTCACCGACGCCTGTCGGCACTCCCGGTTGGCGGGGTTGTGCACGAGGCTGCGGCCCTCGGCGTCCAACCGCGCGACGTAGATCGGCAGCTGGTGGGCGACCAGGACGGCCTGCCCGCCGGGGGGTACGGACGCCGCGGCGTCCCCCAGGGCCGCGCGCATCCGGCGCGCCACGTCGACGTTGGGTTCGCCCCACGAGGGTCGCAGCGGGTTGCGGAAGTGCCACCAGTTCTGGGGAAGCAGGAGCCGCTGGTTGTAGCGGCCGAAGTGGCGGCCCTCGAAGACGTTGCTAGCCTCGGTGATGCGGTGGTCCTCGACGACCTCAAGGTGGGGATGCGCCGCGGCGATGGGGGCCATCGTCTCCTGCGCGCGCTGCAGCGGCGAGACCCTCAGGTGCGCGATGGGCTCGTCAGCGAAGTAGTCCGCCAGCCGCTGCGCCATCCGCTTGCCCAGGTCGCTGAGGTGGTACCCGGGAAGCCGCCCGTACAAGATGTGGTCGGGATTCTCCACCTGCCCGTGCCGGCACACGTGGACGATCGTCGGCTGCATGCTGGCAAGGATAGGCGCTCAGGCGAGCGCCTCTGCGAGCAGACCGGCCTGGACGAACCACAGCGCGTGCTGGCGTCCGTCCACGAAGGTGACCGGGACGTGATCGGTGTAGCGGGCACGGAGCTCGGGGTCGGAATCGACGTCGACGGCCCGCCACGGGACGCCGCGCTCCCGGCAGACGGAATCGACGACCACGACGGCGTCGTCGCAGAGGTGGCACCCCTGACGGACCAGGACCACCACGCGGGCGTCCGGGAGGGCCATCGGGGCGCCGGGGATCACTTGCCGGCGCGGCGGCGCTGGATGCGCGTCTTCTTCAGCAGCTTGCGATGCTTCTTCTTCGCCATCCGCTTGCGACGCTTCTTGATGACCGAGCCCACGTGTCGTTCCCCTCTGCCCTGCCCCGATCGTCGGGAGCCGGGAATGGTGATGATGTCGCCGGCCCACAGCGGGCCCGCAAGGTCAGCATGCTACCGGCTGGCTGAGCCCGCCACCAAACGAACCCCGTGCTCGGGGACCGGTGCGGGAACGCCTAGGCGCGCCCCAGCTGTACGGATCGGTCGCGTGCGGCCTCCATGGCCGCGATGAAGGCCGCCTTCACACCGCGCTCCTCGAGCTGGCGTAGCGCGGCGGCGGTGGTGCCCGCCGGCGAGGTAACGCGCTCGCGCAGGAGGTTGGGGTGCTCCTCTGACTCCACCAGCAGCTTGGCCGACCCGAACATGGTCTGGTTCACCAGCGTGGTGGCGATGTCGCGCGGAAGGCCCAGCATCACCCCGGCATCGATCATCGCCTCGACGACGAAGAACAGGTAGGCCGGCCCCGAGCCCGAGATCGCGGTCACCGCGTCCTGGTAGGACTCGGGAACGATGATCGCCTTGCCCACCGCCTCCATGACCAGGACGGCCTTCTCAACGTCGACCTCGCTGGCGTGGTGGCCCGGCGAGATCGCCGCCATCCCCTCGGACACCATCGCGGGGGTGTTCGGCATCACCCGGACGACCGGGGTGCCCTCAGGCAGGCCGGCCTCGAGCTGACGGAGCGTCACGCCCGCGCACAAGGAGATCACCACCGCCCCGGGCACCAGCCGGGGCGCGATCTCAGGAAGCAGGTCGGGCACGTCCTGGGGCTTCACCACGACCACCACCGTGTCTGCCTGCACGACCGCGTCGGCATTGCTGGCGACCGTCCGGACGCCGTAGTGACCCTCGAGCTCCTGCCGGCGCCGCTCGCGGCGGTCGGCGCCGACGAGGTCGGTGGGCGCCCAGCCCGCCTTGAGCAGGCCAGCGAGCAGGGTCTCCCCCATGACGCCGGTGCCGATGATGGCCAGTCGGCTCACCGCGCGCCCACCAGCAGCTCGGCCACCTGGATCGCGTTGAGCGCCGCACCCTTGCGCAGGTTGTCGCCGCTAATGAACAGCACCAGGCCCTTCTTGCCGGGCACCGCCTGATCCTGCCTTACCCGGCCGACGAAGACGGCGTCCGCGCCTGCGGCCACGCGCGGGTTCGGCACGTCGACCACCCGGACGCCGGGGGCGTCCGCCAGCAGGGCGAGTGCCTCCTCGGGTGTGATGTCGTCGGCGAACTCCGCGTGCACCGCGAGGCTGTGGCCCGAGAAGACCGGCACGCGCACGCATGTTCCTGAGACCAGGAGGTCGGGGATGTGCAGGATCTTGCGCGACTCGTTGCGGAGCTTCTGCTCCTCGTCGGTCTCGCCGGAGCCGTCGTCGACGATGCTTCCGGCGATGGCCACCACGTTGTACGCGATCGGCGCGACGTAGGGGGCCGGGTCACCCGAAGGCACGCGGGAGCCGTCGATCGCCAGCACGCGCGGGTCGTCGATCGCGGCCACCTGGGCGGCCAGGGCCTCGACCCCCTTCACGCCCGATCCGGACACCGCCTGATATGTCGCCACCCGCAGGCGCGTAAGACCGGCCTTGTCGTGGAGCGGCTTGAGCACCGGCATCGCCGCCATCGTGGTGCAGTTGGGGTTGGCGATGATGCCCTTGGGCGGGTTCTGGGCGTCCTCGGGGTTGACCTCGCTGACCACCAACGGGACGTCGGCATCCTTGCGCCAGGCCGACGAGTTGTCGACGACGGTGGCGCCCGCCGCCGCGACCTTCGGGGCGTACTCTCGGCTCATCGTGGCGCCGGCGGACATGATCGCTATGTCGAGGCCGGAGAAGTCGGCGGTGGCGGTGTCCTCGACTGTGACGTCCTTACCCTTAAACGGGAGCACCTTTCCGGCCGACTTGGCCGAGCTGAAGAACCGCACCTCTTCGAGGGGGAAGTCCCGCTCCTCGAGGAGAGCACGCATGACCTGACCGACCTGACCGGTCGCACCGAAGACACCAAGACGCATGCTGAACATCCTAGGGGAGCCCCTTCCGGCCGCCCGACAGGCCCGTCCGAACCGCAACTCGGCGATGTTGTCTCCAGATCGAGACAACTCGGTGATAGTGCTGAGCGCGATTGTTGCCAACTCCGCCCGCGGATTCGTCATAGCCGTGACTCGGCGCGCTCTTCCGCCCTACCCTCGAATCAACAGCCAAGGCGGCGGCAAGGTAGCGCCCCCGGCATAACGAAAGGGACCAATTCACCAATGACTGCGCAAATGGACGCGACGGTCGCCCAGCCGAAGAAGACCGTCAGGCCCTTCGGCTGGCGGGACAAGATCGGCTACATGTTCGGCGACTTCGGCAACGACATGACCTTCATGATCCAGGCCTTCTTCATGATGGTCTACTTCACCAAGGTGATCGGCATCGACCCGCTTCACATCGGCGCGCTGGTGGCGGCCGTGCGCGTCCTTGACGCGTTCACCGACATCGGGATGGGTCGCCTCGTCGACACGATCAAGCCTGCCAAGGACGGCAAGTTCAAGCCCTGGATCCGCCGCATCGCCATTCCGGTGGCCCTGTCCTCGGCGCTGCTGTTCCAGCCCTTCATCGTGGATTGGAGCTATGCACTGAAGCTGGCGTGGATGGTCGGCTTCTACATTCTCTGGGGCTCGATCTTCTACACCGCGATCAACATTCCCTACGGCTCGATGGCCTCGGTGATCTCCGACAAGGCCGAGGACCGTGCCGAGCTGTCCGTGTGGCGCTCCACGGGCGCGCAGCTGGCATTCCTGCTGGTGTCCTCCACGCTCCCCGCTCTGGTCTTCGAGGGCTCGAACATCAACCCGGCGAGGTTCGGGCTCGCCGCCATCGTGATGGCCGTGCTGGCCGTCGTGTTCTACGCGCTGCTGTACTTCAACGTCGAGGAGCGCGTCCAGGCGGTGCCGAAGCCGGCCGGAGAGAAGGTCGGGTTCGGCAAACTGATGGGCTCGCTGTTCACCAACCGCGCCCTTCTGGCGATCATCGTCGCGGCCCTGCTGCTGCTGCTGGGCAACCTGTTCAACGGCCAGGTGGCGTCCTTCCTCTACCTCGACTACTTCGGCCAGGGCCAGCTCCAGTCCATCGCGAGCCTCGTCTCGACGTTGCCTCCGTTCCTGCTGATCCCGTTCGTCGCCCCCCTGGTGAAGCGCTTCGGCAAGACCGAGCTCGGCATCGCCGGCGTCGCCATCTACGTGGGCAGCATGCTGCTGAACTACTTCTTGCGGACCGACAACTTCGCGCTGTTCGTCACGATCTTCACGATCGCTTCGTTCGGCCTGGCGATCTTCAACTTCCTGATCTGGGCCTTCATCGTCGACGTGATCGACTACCAGGAGGTTCGCCTGGGCCAGCGCGACGACGCCACGGTGTACGCCATGTACTCATGGGCCCGCAAGATGGGCCAGGCGGCGTCCTCGCTGCTCGGCGGCATCGGCCTGGCCGCCATCGGCTACGTGTCCAACAAGGACCAGCTGGCGGCACAGGGCGGCGTGCAGACCCCCGAGACCATCAACGGCATCTGGGCGCTGTTCAACCTCGTCCCCGCGCTGTTCTTGATCGGCACCCTGCTCTGCCTGGTGTTCTGGTACCCGCTGAAGAAGAACAAGGTGGCCGAGAACGAGCGGATCCTGCGCGAACGCCGCCAGGAGGCCGGCATCGCCTGATCGCCCTGCCCACCCCCGTCACGGAGGGCCCGCTGCCACGCAGCGGGCCCTTTCGGCGTCCTTCGAGGGTCGCCTCTAGAACCAGTCGGTGTAGGGCGCAACGAGGGCGTACCCGATGAAGCTGACCAGATCGAGGATTACGTGGGCGACGACCAGGGGCATCACCCGCCCCCAGCGCCGGTAGAGCCACGCGAATGCGAGGCCCATCACCACGTTGCCGAGGAACCCGCCGAACCCTTGGTAGAGGTGATAGGCGCCCCGGACCACGGCGCTGAGCGTGATGGCCACCCATGGCCCCATCCGCAGCTGCTCGAGGCGACGCAGTAGGAATCCCAGCATCACCACCTCTTCGAGCACACCGTTCATCACCGCGTACCCGGCCAGGACGGGGATGGTCCACCAGTTCTCGGCGAGGTTCGCCGGGGAGACGGTGGTGTTGATGCTCAGCTGGCGGGCGACGAAGTAGAAGGCCAGCCCGGGGACGCCGATCGCCGCGGCCGCCAACAGCCCCCGCGACAGATCGAACCCCGGGCGGCGCAGGTCGAACCCGATGCCGCGCCGGTCACCCGAAAGAGCCAGGAAGTACAAGGCGATGCCCACCGGCACCAGCGGGAACGCGATCCCCGCCACTTGGTAGGCCAGGTCCAGCCAGCCGCGATCCGGGGTGACGGAGTTGTTGATCGTCGTGGTCTGCTGGTTCAGGGGGGTCTCCCGGGTCACCTTCTCGATGATCGACAGGATCGAGTACACCGCCGACTGCCCCAGGGACACGCCGAGCACCAAGAGCACTTCGGTCAGGTGCCGCGGGCCGGACGCCCCGGGCTCCGCCGGACGGGCCGACGCAGCGGCGTCCGGGGCATCGCCCACCGGAAGGGGGTCGGTCACGGAATCGCCGGCAGGGCGAGGTTCTCCCGGGTCCAGTCCAACGCGCGCGCCAGGGAGTCTTCGCGGGCCGAGCGGGACCCGATCGTGCGAGTGTTCAGCTCGAGCACGACGTGCCCGGCGAAGCCGCGTGCGGCCAGCGTGGCCACCACGACGGCCGCCTCCTGATCGCCCTCACCTGGGAACATGTGCTCGTCGGCGATGCGGCCGGAGCCGTCGGTGAGGTGGACGTGCGCGAGGCGCTCGCCCCAGGCGTTGATCAGGTCGAGCGAGCGCTGCTTGGCGGTGGAGGCGTGGGACAGGTCGAGGGTGAGGTGGTCGTACTCCCGGGCCGTCGGATCCCAGCCGGGCGAGTAGGCGCGGACCTCGCTGCCCCGCGGCCCTCGCCACGGGAACATGTTCTCCACCGCGAACGTGATGCCGGTGGTGCGTTCAAGTCTGCGGATCCCCTCGACGAAACCCGTGGCGTAGCTGCGTTGCCACCGGAAAGGGGGGTGGACCACCACCGAGTCGGCGCCGAGGCGGTGCGCAGCGAGGGCCGAGCGCTCCAGCTTCTCCCAAGGGTCGTTGCCCCAGGTGCCCTGCGTGACCAGCAGGGTCGGCGCGTGGATCGACAGCACCTCGACCCCGTGGTAGTCGCGAAGGTGGACCAGCGCGTCCACGTCGCGGCTGACGGGGTCGATCCCCACCATCACCTCGACGCCGTCGTAACCCAGACGCCCGGCGAGTTCGAAGCAGCTCGCGGTCGACTCGGGGTAGACCGACGATGTCGACAGGCCCACTTTGGGCGTCCGGACGCCGTCGCCCGGCCAAGCAGAGTTGCGGCTCACCAGGCCAGCATAGGCGCGTACCCGCCGGGAGCACTTGCCCGGAATCCACGGTTGTGGGGGCCACGTTTGGACATCTCGATATCGTGATATCGGCTTGGACTAGGCCCCTGAACCCGGATTGGCATGTCTTCGCTCCGATGCAGTTGAATGGGGGCCATGCGTCTGTCGAACCTTTCCTTCGCGGCGGGCCCGGACGGCCTCGCCGCCGCGGTCCAACGGCTGGAGCATGCTCTGGGCGCCAGCTTCCGCGACGGTGGCTTCCACCCCAGCTTCGGCACGCGCAACAACATCCTGCCTGTGGCGCACAGCCGCTACATCGAGGTCGTCGAGGTGCTAGAGCATCCCGCGGCCGAGAAGGCCGTCTTCGGCCAGGCGGTGCGGGCACGCAGCGAGGCCGGCGGCGGCTGGCTGGCCTGGGTCATCGAGGTAGACGACATGGCGCCACTCGAGGAGCGCCTCCAGCGCAGCGCCGTGCGTGGCACCCGCCAGTTCCCCGACGGCCGCAGGCTCGAGTGGGAACAGATCGGCGTCCGGGGCCTCATCGCCGACCCCCAGCTGCCGTACTTCATCTGCTGGACCAGCGACCCCATCCTGCGACCCTCCGCCCTCCCCCCGGCCGCCGTCGAGATCCTAGAAATCCGACTGTCCGGGTCCCGGGACCGGGTCTCCGAATGGATCGGCGCCCCCCTGGGCCCCGTCTTCGACGAGGTGGCGCTCACCTTCGACTCCCCCAACGGCAACCCGGGGATCGAGTCGGTCACGTTCCGCTGCCCGAACGGCGTCGTCACCGTCTGAGCCCCGGGTGCCGGCCCCCCTGCGGGCACGAGCCAAGACTGTCGGGGCCGCGCCCTAGGGTGACGGGCATGGCGAGGAACTCGACGATAAACCGCTGCACCGAGTGCGGCTGGTCGACCAACCGCTGGGTCGGCCGCTGCGCTCAGTGCCAGGCCTGGGGCAGCCTCACCGAGGCCAACTCGCCCGCCGCGGCGTCTGGCTCGCAGCGCCCCTCGCAGCCTGCGATCCGGATCACCGAGGTCGAGGCCGGGGCCGCCCGAGGCGTCCCCACCGACATCGGCGAACTCGACCGCGTGCTCGGCGAGGGGCTCGTCCCCGGCTCAGTGGTGCTGCTGGGCGGCGAACCGGGGGTTGGCAAGTCGACGCTGCTGCTCGAGGTGGCTGCCCGCTGGGCGGCGTCCGGACGCTGCACGCTGTACGTGACCGCCGAGGAGTCCGCCGCCCAAGTGCGCCTGCGAGCCGACCGCACCCGCGCGCTTCATGAGGAGCTGTACCTGGCCGCGGAATCCGACTTGGGCGTGGTGCTGGGCCACATCGAAGAACTGGGCCCCAGCCTGCTGGTGCTCGACTCGGTCCAGACGGTGCAGGCTCAGGGCGCTGATGGGGTTGCCGGCGGCGTCACCCAGGTGCGCGAGGTGACCAGCGCGCTGGTCCGCACCGCGAAGCGGCGCAACATGGCGGTGCTCATCATCGGCCACGTGACCAAGGACGGCGCGCTGGCCGGCCCCCGCACGCTGGAGCACCTCGTCGACGTGGTGCTCGCGTTCGACGGTGAGCGCCACGGCTCGTTTCGCATGGTCCGGGCCACCAAGAACCGCTACGGCGCCGCCGACGAGGTCGGCTGCTTCGAGATGACCGAGACCGGCATCCGCGAGGTGCCCGACCCCTCGGGGCTGTTCACGTCCAGCCGCGGTCCGACGGCGGGCACCTGCGTCACGGTCAGCCTCGAGGGTCGGCGTCCGCTGGTGGCCGAGGTGCAAGCGCTGGTGGCGCCCACGAGCCTCACCCAGCCGCGGCGGGTGACCAGCGGCCTGGAGCTGTCCCGCGTCACGATGACACTGGCCGTCCTGCAGCGGCGGGCGGGTCACAAGCTGCACACGCGCGACGTCTATGCCTCCACCGTCGGCGGGGTCCGCATCGGTGACCCGGCCGCCGACCTTGCCCTGGCCATCGCGGTGGCGTCCGCCCTCCGCGGCCAGGAGCCGGTCGGCCGGATGGTGGCCCTGGGCGAGGTGGGGCTGTCGGGAGAAGTACGCCGCATCCCGGCACTGGGACGCCGCCTCGCCGAGGCGGCGCGGCTGGGGTTCACCCGCGCGATCGTCCCGGGGGGCTCGGGTCGCGAGGCGTCCGTCGAGGGCATGCGCGTCATCGAGGTCGACTCGATCGACGAAGCGCTCAAGGCCGGGTGGGGGCCCGGGGGCGCCCGGGTCGTCCCGATGCAGCCCCGGCATCTCGCCTAGACTGGGCGCCACCGACCAACGACGGGAGGCAACCTTGAGCATCGGCCGGCTACCGGACGAGATCGTCCTGCTTGCCCCCGGCACACGCTTGCGCGACGGGCTCGACCGCATCGTCAAGGGCCACACCGGCGCCCTGGTGGTGCTGGGCACGAATCCCGAGCTCGAAGCCATCTCCACCGGCGGGTTCGCGATCGACGTGCCCTTCACCGCCACCGGGCTGCGCGAGCTGGCGAAGATGGACGGCGCGATCGTGCTCAGCAACGACCACGCGCGCATTCTCGCCGCGGCCGTGCACCTCTCCCCCGCCGGCGCCATCCCCACCAGCGAGACGGGCACGCGGCACCGGACCGCGGAGCGGGTCGCCAAGCAGGCGGGCCTGCCGGTGGTGACGGTGTCCTCGTCCATGGCCACCATCTCGCTCTTTGCCGGGGCTGGCCGCCAGGTGGTGCCCCGACCCGAGGAGCTTCTCGATCGTGCCGGCCAGGCGCTGAGCGCCATCTCCGGGCACCGCCAACGACTCACCTCGTCGCTGGACCGGCTCACCGCTCTCGAGATCCACGACGCCGTGACCCTGCGCGACGTTGCGCACGTGGCCCAGCGCTTCGAGATGACCAACCGGCTGACCGACGAGGTGGCCGTGTACGCGTCCGCCATGGGCGACGACGGACGCCTGGTCTCGCTGCAACTGCGTGACCTCGTCGACGACCTGACGCCGCTGTCCTCCCTGCTCCAGCGCGACTACGTGGCCGACGACGCCGACGCGATGCCGTTCGCGGGCCTCGCCCGCCTCGACGACAACGAACTGTTCGACATCGTGCTCGTCGGGAGGGCGCTCGGCTTCCCGGCCGGCACGCACCTGGATTCCCCTCTGCGCCCGCGTGGGTACCGGCAACTGGCCGCGGTGCCGCGCCTGCCGGCGGGCGTGAGCGCTCGCATCGTCGAGGCCCTGGGCGATCTGAACGCGATCTTCTCGGCCTCCACCGCCGACCTCGTCGCCGTGGACGGCGTGACCCCGCCGATGGCACGTCTGGTTCGAGACGGGCTTGCGCACATCGCCGAGCGGACGCTCTCGCTCTAGCTAGATGGACCGCCCCGCCGTCGTCGCCGCGGTCGCGGCCTGGTACGCCGCGCACGCGCGGCCGCTGCCCTGGCGAGAGCCGGACGCCGGCCCCTGGGGAGTGATGGTCAGTGAGTTCATGCTCCAGCAGACACCCGTGGTGCGCGTGCTTCCGGTGTGGCGGGAGTGGATGGGCCGGTGGCCGACGGCGTCCGCCCTGGCCGGCGAACCTCAGGGCGAGGCGGTCAGGGCGTGGGGCCGCCTGGGCTACCCCCGGCGGGCCCAGCGTCTTTACGCGGCAGCGACCGCGATCCGCGACGAGTATGCCGGGCTCGTGCCGGCCGACGCGGTCGCCCTCAGGCGCCTGCCGGGTGTGGGCGAGTACACGGCGGCGGCGGTCGCGTCGTTCGGGTTCGGTGGCCGCCACGTGGTCCTGGACACCAACGTCCGCCGCGTGCTGGCGCGGCTGGAGGGCGGCCAGCAGTTCCCCGACGCCAGCCTGACCCAGGCCGAGCGTGCCCGGGCCGCGGCGTGGCTGCCCGATGATGCCGGCCGGGCGGCCGTCTGGGCCGCCTCGTCGATGGAGCTGGGCGCCCTGGTCTGCACAACCGAACGCCCGAACTGCCCCGCCTGCCCAGTGGCGGACGCCTGCGCCTGGCTCGCCGACGGCCGACCCGCGTGGGACGGCCCACCCCGGCGTGGCCAGGCCTACGCGGGCACGGATCGGCAGTGCCGGGGCGTCATGCTGGCCCAGCTACGCGCCTCGGACGCCGGCGTCCCGGCCGAGCGCCTGCTCGCCGCGTGGCCCGTCGACACCGAGCAGGCCCGCAGGGCGCTCGCCTCGCTCCTCGAGGACGGATTGGCCAACGCTGACGGGGCGGGCATCGTCCGCCTCTGACCCGACCCTCGGTGGACGCCAACGGGCCCCGACTATCAGTCGGGGCCCGTTCGGGTCGAGCGTCAGCCCTCGTGGGGGCCAGCGAGGTGGGCGGGTGCGTGGTCGGGCAGCTCGGCCTTGGGCTGGCCGGTGAAGGTGAACGGCAGCTCCGAGCCCTCCGGTGCCACGTCGACGACGACCATCTGTCCACCGCTGAGCTCGCCGAACAGGATCTTCTCGGCGAGGTTGTCCTCGATGTCCCGCTGGATCGCCCGGCGCAACGGCCGCGCCCCCAAGACGGGGTCGTAGCCTCGCTTCGCGATCGCGGTCTTGGCAGCATCGGTGAGGACGATGCCCATGTCACGATCCTTCAGCCGCTCCTCCACCTGGGCCACCATCAGGTCGACGATGTGCTCGATGTCGGTCTGGGTGAGCTGGTGGAAGACGATGATCTCGTCGACGCGGTTCAGGAATTCGGGACGGAAGTGCTGCTTGAGTTCGTCCGTCACCTTCGCCTTCATCGAGTCATAGCCACCGACGGGGTCGTCGGAACGGCTGAATCCGAGGTTCACCGACTTGCTGATGTCGCGGGTGCCGAGGTTGGTGGTCATGACGATGACGGTGTTCTTGAAGTCCACCTGCCGGCCCTGGGCGTCGGTCAGCCGACCCTCGTCCAAGATCTGCAGCAGCGAGTTGAAGATGTCGGGGTGCGCCTTCTCCACCTCGTCGAA
>JBKHWW010000070.1:0-12059 GCA_046566345.1 Actinomycetes bacterium | reverse complement strand
ACCTCGAGCCGCAACACCTTCATCACCGGATTCTGCCACGGCTGGCCCGCCAGTGCCTTGGCGCCGCCGACGACGGTCAGGGCGAGCCACGCGACCCAGCCGAGCGCCATCACCAGGCCGACCACGGCGTCCGGCAGCAGGGTGCCGGCGACGATGGCGGTGACCAGGAACACCAGACCGGCCACCAGCTGGAAGTTGAAGGCGCGCGCAGCCTCACGCCGTGCCGGCGTGCCGGGGGTGGAGACGGCGAAGAAGAGCAGGGGACCGAAAATCCAGGTGAACAGCCCCGAAAGGTGAGCTGCGGCACCGAGGCCGGTGGCCTGCGGGCTCCTCGGGGAGGCGGAGGCGCGAGGTGCCATCACCCGCGGGGGCAGACCGGCGACGCTGGCGTTCAGGTCGCGGCGCGTCTGGGCGACCATGACCATGCCCAAGCGCCTGTCCAGCTCGACCTCGTCGAGTCGTCCGTCGCAGTAGGCGTCCTGCAGGAGGGACTCGGCACGGGCGCGGTCGACGTCGCTCACGCGCAGGGACAAGGAGGAGTGCTCGGTGGACATGCACTCATGGTGCCCCTTGACGACGCGCTGGCCATCGGGCATCCCCCGGAGGCTTCCCCCTGCACCTAGGGTGTGCGCATGGAAAAGCCGCATGTGGACATCCCCGACCAGAACCCGCCCGCCGACCTCGTCCTCGACGACCTCGAGGTGGGCACCGGCCCCGAGGCCGTCACCGGCCGGCGCGTGGCCGTCCACTACGTCGGCGTGTCCTGGTCCAACGGCCAGGAGTTCGACGCCAGCCACGACCGCGGGGAGCCGCTGGTGTTCCAACTCGGCGCCGGCCAGGTCATCAGCGGGTGGGACACCGGGATCGCCGGTATGAAGGTGGGCGGACGCCGGCGCATCACGATCCCGCCCCACCTGGGCTACGGTGCCCGCGGGGCGGGCGGCGTCATCGCTCCGAACGAGACCCTGGTGTTCGTCTGCGACCTCGTCGGGGTCGCCTGAGCGAGCCGGACGCCGCGGCGGGGGCTCACCAGCTCCCGCCGCCCCCGCCTCCGCCGCCGCCGCCAGCGAAGCCGCCGCCTCCACCGAAGCCCCCTCGGCCGAATGCCGAGCCGCCGCCGCCGAACCCGGTATCGCTGGTGAAGCTGGGGCCCGACGCCGCCACTGACGGCGCGGAGGCCGGACCCATGGAGGACCCGATCGTGTCCAGGTTCCACAGGATCATCCGCGCGTCCCAGAACGTCCCGCCGTACCACGAGGTGTCCGGCTGAGCCAGCCGCCCGAGGGCGATGGCCTGCTCGCAGACGTGCACCCAGTGCTCGGTCAGCCCGAACAGAACCGCCCAGGGCAGGTAGCGGCTGAAGATGTCTTCGCCCTCCTCGAAGCGCAGCTGGTCGGCCTCGGCGGTGGCGATGTAGGTACGGAATCCCTCCACCTGGTCGGTCCAGGCCCTGCCGAGGGCGGTCCGCTGCCCGCGCGCCATCCGGGCCCTCACCACCAGAAGCGTGATGACCAGGGCGGCCGTCGCGGGCACGAGGAACCACGCCAGGGGGGCGAGCACGCGCACGTCGAACACGAAGGCGCCGATCATCACCATCCAGAGCACACTCATGGCCGACATGCTCTTCCGGCCCCGGGACAGCCGCCGGAACCATCGGTTGCCCATCGCCACCCGGTACGCGTCGTCGGCCAAGGCGTCCGAAGCGCCGGCGAGCTGGCCCGCCTTCCCCAAGTCCACGACGTCCTGGCCGCGGCGGAACACCTTTGACAGCAGCAGGCTGCTGGGCTCGTCGGGCGCTTTCGCGGGGTCGCGCAGGTAGGCGCGCGGCTTGCCCTCGCTCGAGAGCTGGATGGCGCCGTGGGTGGCCAGCCCGACCAGGGTGGCCGTCAGGTGTTCGGTCCGGTAGTGGCCATCGACGAGGAACCCCGCCCACGTGAGCGGGATGCGCGGCGGCGAGAAGGCGACCGGCACCTGGATGTCAGGGTCGTTGCGCTGCACCTGAGCGGGGGCACCCGCGAGCGGCACGGTGCCGGGGGGCACGCCGGCGTACCGGTCGTCGTGGCCGTTGCGCCGGTACCACAGCCAGCCCACCAGCGGGATGCCCAATGCGGCGGCCGCCCCCGCTCCCTGCATGATGCGGGTGTTGCGCTCGTCGGCCGCATCCCCACGCTCAGAGCGGATCGGGGTGGCGTTCGCCACCGCCCCCACCGCCATCTGGACGCCGATGGTCAGCAGGCTTCCCTCGGGGATGGCGCCCTGGGTGAAGACCGCCTGGCCCGCCTCGATCTGCTGAGCGTCGCAGGGGTCGGTGGACGCCGTGCCCGGGGGGCCCACGAAGCACTGGGTGTCCTGCGCCCCACCGGGGACGGTGACCCGCACCGTCGAAGACTGGATCCGGCCCATCGTCGAACCCGTGACGTCCCAGTAGAGCTCGGGGCGGTCCTGCGGCGTCCGCAGCGCGCCCCTCACGTCGTAGGAGAGCACGTAGGTGGCGGTGGGGGCGGTGATCGTTCGGTCGGGGTCGCCCACCCTGATCCTGAGGACACCATCGCGCGGGCTGGTCTGGTACTCGAAGAGGTCGACGTCGGTGGACACGTTGCTCGGGCTGGACACCGAGACCGCGGTGATCTCGTACGTCATGTCCTCGTCGTCGTCGTACGGCTCGCGGGTGACCAGGAAGCGCTCCGCGCCGTGGCGTCCCGACGACGGCCCGAAGCGCAGCACGAAGGTCTCCTGAACCCTGAGCACGCCCCCGGGCGTCACCGTATAGGCGACGTCGAAGCGGTCCCAGGAGTCGTCGACGGCGTAGGCGGGGGTGGCCAGGCCGAGCCAGCCTGCCAACGCCAGCAGGACGCCCGCCACGGCCACGCCGAACCTGCGGCGGCGGGTGCCCACGGTCAGTGCCTGCCCTTGTTCCGCGAGGCCATCGCGCGCTGCGCCTCGCGGTTGGCGTCCCGCTCGGCGATGGTCTGCCGCTTGTCCCACTCCTTCTTGCCCGTCGCCACGGCGAGTTCGACCTTGGCGTACCCGTCGGAGAAGTAGATCGACAGAGGGACGACCGTGCGGCCGGAGTTGGCCACCTCGCGCTCGAGCTTGTCGATCTCGCGACGATGCAGCAACAGCTTGCGGTTCCGCGTCGGACGGTGGTTGGTGTGGGTGCCGAACGCGTACTCGGGGATGTTCACCCCGCGCAGCCAGACTTCACCGTCATCGACCGTCGCGAACCCGTCGGTCAGCGACGCCCGCCCCGCACGAAGCGACTTCACCTCGGTGCCGGTGAGCACCAACCCGGCCTCGAAGCGATCGCCGATGTGGTAGTCGTGGCGCGCCTTCTTGTTCTGGGCGACCAGGATGCGCCCCTCAGGTCGCGGCATGCCGTCGGCTCCTTTCACGGGCAGGGGAATGCCGCCCAGCATAGCCGGGAGGCACCGCGCGCGATCAGGGGATATACAGCAGCGGGTCCACGGGGACCCCGTCGAGGCGGACCTCCAGGTGGAGGTGCGGCGTCGTCGACAACCCGGTGTTTCCGACGTACCCGATGAGCTGCCCGCGGGACACTCGCTGACCAGGGCTGACCACGATCCGGGACAGGTGCGCGTAGCCTGTGGTGGCGTACCGGCCGGCGATGTCGCCGTGGCCGAGCAGGACGAAGTTGCCGAAGCCACCGTTGGGGCCGGAACTCATCACCGTGCCGGCCCTGGCAGCGTACAGGGGGGTCCCCGTCGGGGCGCCGTAGTCGACGCCGTTGTGGCTGCGCCAGTACTTCAGGATCGGGTGGAAGCGGAGGCCGAAGCGCGAGCCAGGGCCCGCTCCGACCGGGCGGATGAAGCCCGCGGCAGACACGGCGGTGCCCGGCGAGGTGGCCGCTCCGGCAGCTACCGACCGCGTGCTGCGCGCGGCGTCGACCGCCTTCCGGGCCGCCTCCTCCGCGGCGCGGATGCGGGCGATCTCGGCCTCGATCTCGCCCTGAAGCCGGGCCTCCTCGGAACTCAGCTGACGAAAGGCCGCCTCGTCGGCGTCCAGCTCGGCCTGCGCCGCGGCGTGCGCCAACTCGTTGCTCGACACCAAGGACGCCACGGTGGCGGCCTGGGCCTGGGCCTGGCCCTCCCGCCGAGCAACGCGCGCGACCGTGCGGGCGGACTCCTCCTTCTCGGCAGCGATGCGTGCCTCGAGCTCGGCCAGCGCCTGCCTGGCCGCCTCCAGCTCGGCCAGCACGGCGTCCAGTCGATCCTTCTCGGCCGCCTGCGTGTCGAAGATCGTGGTGCTCCACTGCAAGCGCTGGCTGAGGTCAGCTGGGGACTCCGAGCCGAACACGACAGACAGCTCCCGCAGATCGGTCTGCTGCTGGAACGTCTCGCGTGCGGCGCCGCCGATCAACCGGAGCTGCGCGTCAACCTCGAGCTCGGCCTGAGCCACGCGGTCTTGAGCCGCCTCGAGATCCTCGCGGGCCGCAGCCAGGGAAATGGCCAATTGCCTGTCGTTTTCGCGGGCTGCCGACAATTGGACCTGCAAGTCGGCCAGTGCGCCGCGCGCGGCTTCCAGCTCTGCCTGTGATTGGAGAAGTCGCCCCGTCGCCGCACCTACCGCCTCGTGGGATTCCGCTACTTCGAGTTGAGCGCCCGCGAGGCGACCCTGCGTGTTCTGGGCTCGATCGCGGAGGTCGGACAGGATGTCGGCCTCGGCGGGGGGCGCGGCGAGGGCGAGCACGAGCGAGGCCACGGCGCACGCGGACACGAGCCGGAGTCCCCGCGGCGCCGAACGCGCCCTCGGTGTGGCGGTCAGGTGACTCACTCGCTACTCCCCACAGTCGAACGTGGCGACCGCCGAACGTCAGACCTTCAGGAAACGGCGGGTCGCAACCAACGTGGGGAGCATAGAGAGGACGGCTGCGACCCCGACAACTCCGGCCATCGCGAGGCCCACGTTCTCCCAGCCGATCCACGTAAATCCCTGAAGGGCAGGTTGAGCCTTTTCCACGATCGCGAACTGATGCAGGGTCGCCAGAGTCATGCACGCCAGGGCAGCCCCGCCCAGCGCGACGACCAGGCTCTCCAACAGGAACGGCAGCATGATGTAGGTGTTCGAGGCTCCCACCAGGCGCATGATGGCGATCTCGGTCCGCCGGGCGAACGCCGCCATCCGGATCGAGTTGCCGATCTGGAGCGCCGCCGCCAGGAGCAGCAATCCCGACGCGCCGACTGCCAGCCATCGGCCCCAGTTGAGCCACTCGAACAGCGGATCGAGGAATTGTCGCAGGTCCTGAACGTTTTGGACTCCCGGCATTCGTGCCAACTGAGCCGTCACTTCTTGGTACTCCTCAGGGTTCACGAGTTTGATCCTGAAGAGGTCTTGCATGTCCTCAGCCTTCATCGATTCGAGGATCGGGGAATCGGCGTACGTCTCGCTGAACTCCTCGAAGACTTCGACCTGGCTCTGGTAGTAAACCGTCTGCACCTGCTGGTTGGTCTCGAGCGCGGTGCGGATCGCGTCCCGCTCGGAGTCGGTGGTGCCCTGGCCCGGTGTGCAGTTCTGCCCCTGGGTCACGGGCGTGCACAGGAACGCGGTGAGTTCGATCCGGTCGTACCAGCGACCCTTCACCAGATCCACCTGTTGGGTGATGAGCATGCCGAGCCCGAACAGGGTCAAGGAGACCCACATCGTCACCAGGACGGCGACGTTCATGCTCGCGTTCCTGCGCAGGCCGGACAGAGCCTCGGTCAGTGTGTGGCGCATACGCTGCTTCTCCTCGTGGGCGTTCCGGTCACTGATACCCGTAGACGCCCTGCTGCTGGTCGCGTACGAGCTGGCCGCGGCTCAGCTCGATCACGCGTCGGCGCATCTGGTCGACGATCGTGGCGTCGTGGCTGGCCATCACCACGGTGGTGCCGTCACGGTGGATCCGGTCGAGCAGGTTCATGATTCCCACGGAGGTGGCGGGGTCGAGGTTTCCCGTCGGCTCGTCGGCCAACAGGATCCCGGGCTTGTTGACGACGGCTCGCGCCAGCGCCACTCGCTGCTGCTCACCGCCGGACAGCTCCTCGGGAAGCCGGTCGGGCTTGTCCGCCAGCCCGACCAACTCCAACGTCTCCGGGACGAGGCGACGGATCTCACGGCCGGGGCGTCCGATCACTTGCAGCGCGAAGGCCACGTTCTCGTGCACCGTCTTGCCGGGGAGCAGGCGGAAATCCTGAAAGACCGTGCCGATGCCGCGTCGCAGTTTCGGGACACGCCAGCCGGGCAGCCGGCCCACGTCACGCCCGTCCACCAGCACCTGGCCGGAGGTGGCTCGATGCTCGCGCAGGACGAGCCGCAGGAAAGTCGTCTTCCCCGAGCCCGACGGCCCGACCAGGAACACGAACTCGCCCGCGCCGATGTCGGTGCTGACCCCGGACAGGGCCGGGACCCTCTGGCCGGAATACATCTTGGTGACGTTGACGAACGTGATCACAGGCATACCTCGGCCGCGGTCGACGATGGGAAGATGCTGAGGTTTCTCAGGATGGCCGTCCCCACACTAGCGTTCCGGACGCCTGCCTCGCAGCAGCACGCCCGCCGGGCTCGCGGATCAGACGCTCGCCCCGGCCTCGGACTGCTTGCGCCAGCGGATGCCCGCATCGATGAATCCGTCGATGTCACCGTCGAAGACGGCGTCGGGGTTGCCGACCTCGTGCTCGGTGCGCAGGTCCTTGACCATCTGGTAGGGGTGCAGGACGTAGCTGCGCATCTGCGAGCCCCAGGAGTTGCCCCCGTCGCCCTTCAGCGCGTTGAGCTCGGCCTCGCGATCGCGCCGCGCCTTCTCCAGCAGCCTCGCCTGCAGCACCTTCATGGCCGCGACCTTGTTCTGCAACTGACTCTTCTCGTTCTGACAGCTCACCACGATCCCCGTGGGCAGGTGCGTCAGGCGCACAGCGGAGTCGGTGGTGTTCACGCTCTGGCCTCCCGGGCCCGAGGAGCGGAAGACGTCGACGCGCACGTCGGCCTCGGGGATGTCGATGTGGTCGGCCTCTTCGGTGACGGGGAGCACCTCTACTCCCGCGAACGAGGTCTGCCGGCGGCCCTGGTTGTCGAAGGGGCTGATCCGGACGAGCCGGTGCGTGCCCTGTTCCACCGACAGAGTCCCGTACGCGAAGGGCGCACGCACCTGGAAGGTCGCCGACTTGATGCCGGCCTCTTCGGCGTAGCTGATGTCGTAGACCTCCGCGGGATAGGAGTGCCTCTCGGCCCACCTCAGGTACATGCGCAGCAGCATCTCGGCGAAGTCGGCGGCGTCGACACCGCCGGCCTCGGAGCGGACCGTGACCACAGCGTCGCGCTCGTCGTACTCCCCGGACAGCAACGTGCGCACCTCGAGCGCCTCGATGTCCCCGCGCAGGGCGAGGAGCTCGCGCGTGGCCTCGTCCAAAACCGCGGCGTCCGACTCTTCCTCGGCCAGCTGGAGGAGGACGCCGAGGTCGTCCAGCCGGGAGCGGAGGCTGGCAACGCGATCGAGCTCGGAGTTCAGGGCGGACAGCCGGGATGTGACCCTCTGAGCGTTCTCGGGGTTGTCCCACAGGTCGGGCGCGGCGACCTGCTCGGAGAGATCGGCGAGTTCGGCGCGCTTCTTCTCGGGGTCGACGACCGCCTCGATGCTCGCCAGCGAGCGCTCGAGGGCTGCGATCTCCGCCTGCATGTCAATGGCTGCCACGAGGGACCACTCTACCCGTCCGGAGGCTTCCCCCCGACCGCGGGGGCGGCGGGGCACGGTGGGCGCAGAGGGACTCGAACCCCCGACACCCTGCTTGTAAGGCAGGTGCTCTAACCAGCTGAGCTATGCGCCCTGACGGTTCATGCTAGCGGGCGCGAGGCGGGATCAGCGGCGCACCGACCGCGGGCGGACCAGCTTCTGGGCCTGCCAGTCGCGGGACACGGATGCGGGGTTGGCCAGGGTCAGCCCGGCCGTGACCGCACCCTCGGCGATGTCGGCCGGGTCGACGTAACCGTCGCGGCCCACCTTGGGTGTGAGCAACCAGACGTGGCCGCTGTTGGACAGGTCGCGAAGGGCGTCCATGAGGCCGTCGGCCACATCGCCGTCCTCGCTACGCCACCAGACCATCACCGAATCGACGGCCTCGATCGGGTCCTCGACGAGGTCGGCGTCGATGGCGTCCATGACCGCCTCGCGGAGGTCCTCGTCCACGTCGGCGTCCCAGCCGAGTTCTTGGACGACCTGACCGGGCGTCAGCCCTAGTGCGGCGGCCCCCACCACATCGCTCTTTCCCCCGGGCGCAGGCGTGCTGCCCAACCGAGACACCTCCTCCGTCTGCTTCATGGCGTTCATCCTGAAATAGCTTGCCAGACGCGACGAACGCGCGCGAGGCTCCGGCTCAACTGCCCGTGCCCTCGCGCGCGTCCGTCGTCACAGCGATCGACCGGTCAGGATTCCCCGCCGGCGTTGCCGGACGACCCGGCGGTGACGTCCAGCAGGCGGTACTTCTCTGCGGCCTGAGTCGGCCACGACGGATCGACCTCGCCTCGGGCGACCAGCATCTGGAGCGCCTTCACCGCCATCGTCGGGCCGTCGATGTGGAAGAAGCGGCGAGCCGCCGCGCGGGTGTCGGAGAAACCGAACCCGTCGGCGCCCAACGAGGCGAAGTCACCGGGCACGTACTGGGCGATCTGGTCGGGCACCTGCCGCATGTAGTCGGAGGTAGCGACGACCGGACCCGCGGCGTCCCTCAGCTTCTGGACCACCCACGGGTCGTCGGCCTGTTGCTCGGGGTACAGGAAGCGCGCCTGCTCGACGGCCATCGCCTCGCGGCGCAGTTCCGTCCAGGAGGTGACCGACCACACGTCGGCAACGATCCCCCAGTCGTCGTGCAGAAGCTGCTGAGCCTCCAGCGCCCACGGGACGCCGACGCCGGACGCCATGAGCTGCACGCGTCGTGCGTCGCTGTTGACCCCCTCGAAGCTGCCTGGGTTGAGCAGGTACATCCCGCGACGGATGCCCTCGGCGTCCACCCCTGCCGGCTCCGCGGGCTGCTGGAGCGGCTCGTTGTAGACCGTCAGGTAGTAGATGAGGTCCTCGGGATCTTCCCCGTACATGCGCCGGAGACCGTCCTCCATGATGTGTGCGATCTCGTAGCTGTAGGCGGGGTCATACCAGATGACGGCGGGGTTGGTGGCGGCCAACACCGGGCTGTGCCCGTCCATGTGCTGGGTGCCCTCGCCGGTCAGCGTGGTCCGCCCGGCCGTTGCCCCGATCAGGAACCCACGGGCCAGCTGGTCGGCGGCGGCCCAGATCGCATCGCCGGTGCGCTGGAAGCCGAACATCGAGTAGAAGATATAGATCGGCACCATGTGAATGCCGTGGGTGGCATAGCTAGAGCCCACCGCGGTGAACGAGGCCACCGAGCCGGCCTCGTTGATGCCGGTGTGAATGATCTGGCCCTCTTTGGACTCCCGGTAGGACAGCATCAGGTCGTGGTCGACCGGGGTGTAGTTCTGGCCGTGTGGGTTGTAGATCTTGATGGTCGGGAACAGGGAATCCATGCCGAAGGTGCGCGCCTCGTCGGGGATGATCGGCACCACATGCGGGGCGAACTCCTTGTCGCGCATCAGATCCTTGAGCAGCCGGACCCACGCCATCGTGGTGGCGACACCCTGCTTACCCGACCCCTTCTTGACCGAGTCATAGGCCTTGGCGTCGGGGAGCTTCAGCGGGCGGGGGCGGTTCCGGCGCTCCGGGATGGGCCCGCCGAGGACCCGGCGGCGCTCCAGTGCGTACGCGACCCGCTCGTCGGACGCGTCGGGGCGCATGTACGGAGGCTGGTAGGGGTTCTCCTCCAGCTGCGCGTCTGTCACCGGCATGTCGAGCCGGTCACGGAACTGCTTGAGATCGTCGAGGGCCAGCTTCTTCATCTGGTGGGTGGCGTTCCGGCCGGCGAAGTGCTGCCCGAGGAAATAGCCCTTGATCGTGTGCGCGAGGATGACCGTCGGCGCGCCGGTGAACTTCGTGGCCGCGTCGTAGGCGGCGTACACCTTGGTGAAGTCGTGCCCGCCGCGGGTGAGGTTCCAGATCCGCTCCGGCTCCCAACCCTCGACCATCTTGGCCGTCCGCGGGTCGCGCGCGAAGAAGTGGTCGCGCACGTAGGCGCCGTCGTTGGCCTTGAAGGTCTGGTAGTCGCCGTCGGAGGTCGCGTTCATCACGTTGACCAAGGCGCCGTCCTTGTCGGCGGCTAGCAGCGGGTCCCACCCGCGGCCCCACACGACCTTGATGACGTTCCAGCCCGCCCCACGGAAGAACGACTCCAACTCCTGCATGATCTTGCCGTTGCCGCGGACCGGGCCGTCGAGGCGCTGCAGGTTGCAGTTCACGACGAAGGTCAGGTTGTCGAGCTCCTCGTAGGCGGCCACCTGGAGCGCCCCGCGGCTCTCGACCTCGTCCATCTCGCCGTCGCCGAGGAAGGCCCACACGCGCTGCTGGCTGGTGTCCTTCAGGCCGCGGTTGTGCAGGTACTTGTTGAATTGGGCCTGCCAGATGGCGTTGATCGGGCCGATGCCCATCGAAACCGTGGGGAACTCCCAGAAGTCGGGCATCTGGCGCGGGTGCGGATAGCTCGGCAGGGCGCGGATGCGGCCGTCGACGATGTGGCTCTTTTCCTGGCGGAAGCCGTCCATGTCGGCCTCTTCGAGGCGGCCCTCGAGGAAGGCGCGGGCGTACATGCCGGGGCTGGCGTGGCCCTGGAAGAAGATGTGGTCGCCGCCGCCGGGGTGGTCCTTGCCGCGGAAGAAGTGGTTGAAACCGACCTCGTAAAGGGTCGCCGACGAGGCGAACGTTGAGATGTGACCTCCGACACCCACGCCGGGGCGCTGCGCACGATGCACCATCATGGCTGCGTTCCACCGGAGCAGGCGGCGGAACTTGCGTTCGAGGTCGTTGTCGCCGGGATACCACGGCTCGCTCTCGGCAGGGATCGTGTTGACGTAGTCGGTCGCCGTCAGCGAGGGGACGCCCAGGTGGCGCTCACGCGCACGCTCGAGGAGCTTGAGCATCATGTAGCGAGCCCGGTTGCGACCTTGTCCATCGATCATCATGTCGAGGGACTCCAGCCACTCGGCGGTCTCCTCAGAATCGATGTCGGGCAGGTTCGTGGGCAGGCCGTTGAGGATCGGGCCCGCGTTGTCGCGAGGTGCCACGAGTGTGTCCTTTCTCACTGCGGACGTTGGCGGGACGCGGGGCCCCGCCGAGGCTTGGTCGATCCTATACTCCCCCATCGGGGTGCCCCCGTCAGCCGCGACGGCGATCGAGTGGTTCAGCTCCGGCGCCGGGAGGCCCAGGCGAGCACGGCGTCGGCGTCCCAACTGGTGACGATCCGCTCGGCTTCGATGCCCGCGGAGGCCGCGCGCGCGGCGCCGTACTCGGTGAATCCCAGCTGACCGGGAGCGTGGGCGTCCGTGTCAACGGCGAAGAGGCAGCCCATTTCGGCGGCCAGGGCGAGCAGTTCGTCAGGAGGATCGCAGCGTTCGGGGCGGGCATTGATCTCGACCGCGACGCCGAACTGGCGGCAGGCCTCGAAGACCACCTCGGCGTCGAAGCTGCTCGGCGAGCGCGTGCCCCGGTCACCGGCGATCAGGCGTCCGGTGCAGTGCCCCAGCACGTCGGTACGGGGATTGGCGACCGCAGTGACCATGCGCAAGGTCATGGCGTCGGCGTCCATGGAGAGCTTGCTGTGCACGCTGGCGACGACGACATCGAGGCGTGCCAGCACGGATTCCTCGCCGTCGAGCGAACCGTCGTCGAGGATGTCGACTTCGGCGCCGGCCAGGACCCGGACGCCGACGAGCGCCTCGTTGAGCGCGGCGATGTGCTCTAGCTGGCGGAGCCGACGGGCGGAGTCGAGTCCGTTGGCGATGCGCAGGCGGGGGCTGTGGTCGGTGACCGCCAGCCACCGCCGCCCCAGCCGGGACGCCTCGAGGGCCATCTCCTCCAAGGGGCTGGAGCCGTCGGACCACTCGGTGTGCGTGTGCAGGTCGCCTATCATCGCGGCCAGCAGTGGGTTGGGTCCCGTCACCAGCGGGCC
>JBKHWW010000069.1:0-15773 GCA_046566345.1 Actinomycetes bacterium | reverse complement strand
CCCGCCCCGACGACCAGGTAGTCGGCCCGGAGCTCAACGCTCATGAAGCTCATGGTGAGCGTCGGACGCCGACCCGTCAATCGTCGGTGACGCCGCCCTGCCCTCGCTCGGAGGCGAGCCAGGAGGGTGGTGCTGGCCGGCTCAGGCGCGTTCGGCCGCGACCAGCGGGTACTCCCATGCCATCGCGCCCCGCCCGGCTCCGAAGCGTGCGGCGACCTCGACGAGCGCCGCGTGCAGTTCGGCAGCCTTCTCCGGTTCGCCCGCCAGGCGCCGGAAGGTGGCGATGGTGGGCCCGTAGAAGGTCCTGAAGTAGTCGACGAAGGCCTCCGGGGTGGAGAACAGGTCGACGGTGACGGTCCGCCGCGTGGCGGTCAGCGACGAGACGCCCTCCCCCAACAGCGTGCGCACGTGCGCTTCGTCTCCCCACTTGGGCGGTGGGGTCGCGCCCGGAGCGGGCGGCGCGGCGTACGGCTTCATGGCGGCGAACATCTGGCCGATGAAGCCCTCGGGTGTCCAGTGGGCGAACCCGAGGCGTCCGCCAGGGCGGGTCACGCGCAGCATCTCGGACGCCGTGGCCTCGTGGTTGGGGGCGAACATCGCGCCGACCGAGGAAAGGACGACATCGAAGGAGGCGTCGGAGTAGGTGAGCGCCTGGACATCCTGATGATCCCACGTGATCTGGTCGATCCCCTGCTCGCGGGCGCGCTCCTGCCCGCGGGCCAGCAGTTCGGGGGTGATGTCGGCCGCCACGACCCGCGCGCCGGCTCGGGCGGCCGGGAACGAGGCGTTGCCATCGCCGGCACCGAGGTCCAGGACGCGCTCGCCGGGAGCCACGCGCAGGGTGCGGGTGAGGGTCGCCCCCAGCGTCGGGATCACCTCGTGGGCGACTCGCGCGTAGTCGCCGAGGGCCCAGATGGTCCGGGCGGGAGAATCGGCGAGGCTCGGGCGGGTGAGGGTTGCGGTCATGGGTGGTTCTCCTTCTTGGTGGGTGTGGCCGGCTGCCACACCTTCAGGGTGTGCCGGCGGAGGAGCACCCTCCAGTTCAGGATCTGTAGCCGGCCAGTACTGGATCTGTACCGCCGTGTCGGGCCTGGCCAACCGGCTGGAAGGGGGGTCCAATGGAGGCAGACGAATCGAGGAGGGACGCATGCCCGGCTATGGCCAGTTCTGCCCGGTCGCCAAGGCGATGGAGGTGCTCGACCAGCGTTGGACGATGCTCGTCATCCGCGAGCTGCTCACGGGGAGCACGCGCTTCAACGAACTCCGCCGCGGCCTCACGCGGATGTCCCCGGCGCTGTTGTCGGCCCGGTTGCGGTCGCTGGAGCACTCGGGGCTGATCGACCGGGTGCTGGTCGAGGGCACCCCCGAGTATCACCTCACGGAGGCGGGCCGCGAGCTGTCGGTCGTGGTCGACGCGCTGTCGGCATGGGGGCTGCGCTGGGTTCCAGAGCTGGGCGACGAGGACCTCGACCCGCACCTGCTCATGTTCGACATCCACCGCAAGATCCCGGCGGACGCCTGGCCCCGGCGGCGCACGGTGGTCGCGTTCCGGTTCGAGGACCTCGTCGGCAAGGCGGCGGCATGGTGGCTGGTCGTCGAGGACGGGGAGGTCGATCTGTGCGACGCGGACCCCGGCTTCGAGGTGGCGGCCACCGTCTCGACACGCCTGCGCACCCTGACCCGGATCTGGCGGGGAGACCTCCCCTGGTCGGGCGCGATCCGCGAGCACGCGGTGACGATCCAAGGTGTCCCGACGGTGCGCCGGGCCCTCCCGGACCTGATCGGGCACGGACGCCACCCCCTCACTCCGATCGCCCGCGCCGGATGAGGGAGGTTTGCGCCGCGACGCGAGGGGGTACCTGTTGGGTCACCGACGAAAGGAGTGGCCATGAGCAGCTATCCGCAGAACGAAGACCCGGCACGCCGGGGGTTCGGTGAGGAGAGCGTCGATCCCACCTCCGGGCTGGTCGGCACGCCTGCCGGCTCGCCGGACCTGGCAGGACCTGACCGCCTCGACCCCAGCGGCGATGACCGCGGGATGGGCGAGAAGCTCCGGGACGCCGCCGACGAACTGGGCGGGAAGGTGAAGGAAGGCTTCGGCGAACTCACCGACAACGAGCGGCTCGCCGCCGAGGGACGCCAGCAGCAGGCTGACGCCGACCGCCGGCAGGGCGACCTGCCCCGATGAAGTGACCCCCTCGCCCGAGCGGGGTACGGAACTACTGGAAGGAGCTGACCGTGGCGACCCTGTTGTGGATCATCGCGGCGGTCCTCGTGATCTCGGGGATCTTCGCCATCGTACGCAAGCAGCTGGTGTGGGGCATCGTGCTGATTGTCGTGGGGCTGCTCGTGGGACCCGGCGGCGTCAGCGTCTTCACCTGACCCGCTGAATAAGCACGGCACGCCGGCCGGAGGGGGCCGGCGTGCCGTCCCATGTCAGGGCAGCCTGGAGTCCCCGTCATGATGCAACCGCCACCACAGGTGCCCGTACCCCTCCACCGGGACGGTGAGGCGTCCGCGCGGGCCCACCGTGAGGTGGGCGTCCGAGAACAGCTCGTAGGCGAGCGCCCCCTCGTCGAAGTCCGGCAGTGAGACCGTGATCTCGGTGGCTTGGGGGCCGAGGTTGTGGACCAGGAGGGTGCTCCCCTCGCCCCAGGCGCACAGGTGCGCCAGCACGGAGGGCGCGTCGTGCGTGAGCACCTCGAAGGAGCCCATCCCCACTTCCGGCGATTCCCGGTAACGCCGCGCGAGCGCCGACACGAAGGCGAGGAGCGAGTCGGGGTCCTTGCGCTGGTGCGCCACGTTGACGTGGGTCGGGGCGAACGGCCCCGCGGTGACCGGCGCAGGCAGCCTGGACGCCCGGGCCTGGGAGAACCCGCCGTTGACGCCAGGCGTCCACTGCATGGGCGTGCGCACCGCCAGCCGTCCCGCAACGTCCAGGTTCTCTCCCATGCCGATCTCTTCGCCGTAGAACAGCACGGGTGTGCCGGGCAGGGCGAAGAGCAAGGAGTAGACCATCCGGATCCGCCGCGGATCACCGTCGAGCATGGGTGGCAGCCGCCGCCGGAGGCCGCGCCCGAACAGCTGCATGTCGGGGTCCGGCCCGAAGGCGGCAAAGACCTCGGCGCGCTCGGCGTCCGAGAGCTGGTCGAGGGTGAGTTCGTCGTGGTTGCGGACGAAGCACGCGAACTGGTTGTGGGCGGCCACCTGCGGCCGGCGCGACAGGGTCTCGGCGATCGGCGTCGCGTCGGACCGGGCGAGCGCCAGGTACATCTGCTGCATCAACTCGAAGTCGAACTGCATCGTGAGTTCGTCGCCCCCGCCCCGGCCGCCGAAGAACGCGATCTGGTCGGCGTACGGCACGTTCACCTCGCCGAGCAGGATCGCGTCGCCCCTGCGGCGTCCCATGAAGGCCTTCAACCGGCGCAGGAAGTCGTGGGGGTCGCCGTAGGACGCCGCCAGCGCGGCATTCACCCCGCGCGCTTCGATCAGGAAGGGGACCGCGTCGACGCGGAATCCGTCCAGCCCCAGCTGCATCCAGAACCCGATGACTTTCTTGATCTCGTCTTGCACCCGCGGGTTGGTGACGTTGAGGTCGGGCTGGTGCTTGTAGAAGTTGTGCAGGTACCACTCGCCGGTCTTCTCGTCCAACTCCCACAGGGAGTCCTCCTGGTCGGGGAAGACGACCTGCTTGGAGGTGTCCGGGGGAGGCGTGTCCCGCCACACGTAGAAGTCCCGATAGGGGTTGTCCTTCGACGATCGCGCCGCTTTAAACCACGGGTGCTTGGCGGAGGTGTGGTTGACGACTAGGTCGGCGATGACTCGCATGCCGCGGTCCTTAGCGGTGCGGATCAGTTCCACGACGTCGCCGAAGGAACCCAGCCGTGGGTCGACCGCGCAGAAGTCGATGATGTCGTAGCCGTCGTCGCGCTCGGCGGTCGGATAGAAGGGCATCAGCCACAGGCAGGTGACGCCCAGTTCGGCGAGATAGTCGATGCGCGCGGACAGGCCGTCGAAGTCACCGACGCCGTCGTTGTCGCTGTCGAAGAAGGTCTCCACGTCCAGGCAGTAGAAGACCGCGGTCTTCCACCACAGGTCTGAGGTCTCGTTGATGCGCATGAGCGTCCTTCCGGGTCAGGCGAGCTGCGGCAGGACCTTCTCGCCGAAGGCGTCCAGGTAGGCCTGCTGATCCTGACCTACGTGGTGCAGGTACACGGCGTCGAAGCCCAGGGCCGCGAGGTCGTGGATCTGCTCGGTCAGGCGGCCGAGGTCGCTGGAGACGAGCACGCTGCGACTCACCTGCTCGGGATCGATGCCCTCGCGGCTGACCTCGTCGAGGGACGCCCGCGTGAGGTCCCAGCAGGCCGGCGGGGCGAAGACGTTGGAGCGCCACTGGTCGTACGCGATCGCGGAGGCCTCCTCCTCGGTGGGCGCCCACGACAGGTGCACCTGCAGGATCGTTTGTCCGGCGCCCCCTGCTTCGTGCCAGGCGTCCAGCATGCGTCGGAGCAGCTCCGGCGCCGCGTTGATCGTGGCCAGGCCGTCGGCCCACGCCGCACCGCGGACGGCCGTGGCCACGCTCACGGCGGGCGCGACGAGCAGCGGTCGCGGGTCCGGGGTCTCCCAGAGCCGCGCCTCGTGGGCGGTGACCAGTCCGGAGTGGGTGACGGTCTCGCCCGAGAGGAGGCGGGCAATGATGTCGACGCACTCTTCCAGGCGCCGTTGCCGGGTGTCCTTGTCGGGCCAAGGGTCGCCGGTGACGTGCTCGTTGGCGTACTCGCCCGAGCCCAGCGCGGTCCAGAAGCGGCCCGGGAACATCTGTCCGAGCGTGGCGATCGCGTGGGCCACGATCACCGGGTGGTAGCGCTGACCGGGCGCGGTGACGGTCCCGAATGTGAGGTTGGTGGTGGCCAACGCGGCTCCGAGCCAGGGCCACGCCAAGCCGGAGTGGCCCTGGCGTTCCGACCACGGCTCGAGGTGGTCCGAGCACATGGCGGCTTGGAACCCGGCCTGCTCGGCGCGCTGCACGTCCTGGAGCAGCTGACGGGGCGAGATCTGTTCGTGCGAGGCGTGGAATCCGTACATGGTCACGGTCCCTGTCTATCCCACCGGGCTGCGCCCGTCCACCCGGCCACGCTCGTCCACCCACGGGGCCACGCCGTCCACTCACGGGGCCGCGCTCATCCACTCAAGGGGCCGCGCACGTTCACCCGGCGGGTCGCGCCCGCCCACCCGGCAGCTCCCGTCTACCCGGCCGGCAGTGGCGGCGCCGCGAGGGCCGCCGACGAAGGCTCAGCCCTCCTGCCCCGTCTCTACGAGGCGAGCGGCGAGATCACGCACCTTGGTGTTGGTGTCCTGAGACGTCTTGCTGAGCCGGGCGAACGCCTGACGCGGCGTGAGGCGATGGCGTTCGACGAGGATCCCGATCGCTTGGCCGATGGCGCGGTGGCTGTCGATCGCCTGCTGCAGGTGGTGCGTCCGGGTCGCGAACTCGTCCGCGGCGGTGACCCGGTCCACGGCCAGGGCCATCGCGTCCGCGAGCAGGCTGCCGACGATGATCTCGTCCTCGGGGACGATCCGGGGGGTCCCGAAGCGCACCCACGCCCGGAAGGTGTCGTTGCCGTGCGGCTTGAGGAGGATTCCGTCGAGCTTCTGGCCCTGGGTGGGGTTCTCGTCGGGGATGGCGCGAAGCTCCTCCGGCAGGCTGGCCACGTCGGGAACCGGGCCGGACGCCGTGAAGAGGCTGGTGTCGCCGCCGGTGGCGATGTCCACCACGGAGTCGCCGTCGAAGAGCTCGGTGAATCCGTCGACGGCGGCGATGAGGACCGCGGTCAGGTCCTGTGCGCTGGCGAATCGACCCGCGAGCTCGGCGGCCGAGGCGCGGCGCATGCGCGACGCGTGCTCGCGCGTGACATCGCGCAGGACCAGGATGCGGCTGGGGCCGTCTTCTGTCGGCGGCCCGTCAGGGTTGGTGGTGACCCAGGCCCAGACCGTGCGCCCGTCCCTGGCGCGCAGTTCGGCCTCGCCGCGCTCGACAGTGGGGCGTCCCGAAGGCCACCAGGGGTGGGCCGAGGCGAAGGGGCCATCGTCGAGCCGCCACCCGAGCAACCCTGTGAAGGCCTCGTTCAGGTGGATGACGGCACCGTGGGCGTCGGTGATCACCACCGGATCTGGGAGCGCGTCCATGACCGGGGAGTCGGCGAGGCCACTGGAGGCTTCCCGCCGCAGGAGCAGCGCAGACACCCGAGCGAGCACCTCGGCGGCGGAGTGCGGGGGCACGACGAAGTCGTCGACTCCGGCCGCCAGTTCGGTCTCAACGTCCGAACCGGGGCCGGCGAGAAGGAGGACCGGGGTGCCCGCGAGCGCCGAATCCGACCTCAACGCGCTGGCCAGCGAGCCGCCGCCCGGGCCCGGGAGGGCGGCGTCGGTGATCACCAGGTCGACGTCGCGTGCACTCACCGCAGCGGCGGACGCGTCCGTGGCGCGCAGAACGCCGTACTCCGCGGCGAGTGCCTCCTCGATCTCTGCCCGAGCGCCGGACGCTGCTGCGAGCAGGATCGTCGGGCGTGCGTCCTGGGGGTCGGCGTCACTCGCCGGAAGCTCGCTAGGCATCACGGACCCCCTTCATCGGTGCGGACGCCGCGTGCGCGGGGGCGGCCGAACTCGTCGTGCGCCGATGTCGGAGGGCGCACCCTCACAAGATATCGGGAGCGACCGGCCTGCGCGGCGCGCGCGGAGCCGCAGACCCGGGCGTATGGTGTTCAGGTCCTTGAGGAGACTGGTGGGCAGGAGGAGAGCATGCTCGGCACGACCCGTCTGCTGCCGGGGCGAGGGGCGGCGTCCCTGCCCCACTCGACGTCGCGGCACGCTCTCCTGGCAGGGGTGATGCTGTTGTGCCTGGCGCTCCTGGCCGGGTGCGGCATCCCCCGCGACCCCGACGGAACGCTCGAGCGCGTCCAGCAAGCCGGGGAGCTGCGTGTGGGGATCGTCCTGGCTCCGCCGCACACCGTGCTGCGCGGCACCACCTGGAGCGGCCCCGAGGTCGAGCTCGTGCAGGGCTTCGCCGACGAGCTGGGCGTCCGCGTCGCCTGGGTGAGCGGGAGCGAGGAGCAGACGGTTGACCGTGCCGAGCACGGCGAGGTGGACCTCATGGTCGGCGGCCTGACCACGCGCACAGGCTGGTCGACGCAGGTCGGCCTGAGCCGGCCCTACGCCGAGGAACGGGACGACTACGGGCGCACCGCGCGCCGGGTGATGGCAGTGCCGCTGGGCGAGAACGCGCTGCTGGAGCGCCTGGAGCGGCACTTTGACGCCAGGAAGCAGCCATGACGGCCAGGTTCGGCGACACCGAACTCGACGCCGAGCGGCAGCGCGCGCTGCGGTCGGCCGTCCGTTTGCAGGTGGGTGCGCTGGTCTACCTGGTCAGCGTCGTCGCCCTGATGACCGCAGTCATGGGCAACTCCCAGGCCATGAAGGCCGCCCTGGCCGAGGACGTGCTGGCCCTGCTGCCCCCCATCGCGTTTCTGCTGGCCGTCCGGCGCGTCCGGCGGCGCACGTCGGAGGAGTACCCCTACGGGCACCACCGCGCCGTGAGCACCGGCCACCTGGCAGCGTCGGTCGCCCTGCTGGCCATGGGGCTGTTCGTCATGGGTGACTCGGCGCTGACGCTGATCACGCAGGAACACCCGACCCTCGGAACCTTCCACCTCTTCGGCACCACGATCTGGCAGGGCTGGGTGATGATCCCGGTTCTCGTGTACACGGGCTTGCCCAACATCGTCCTCGGCCGAATCAAGCTCAGGCTGTCCGACACCCTGCACGACAAGGTGCTCTTCGCCGACGCCGAAATGAACAAAGGTGACTGGCTGACCGCCGGCGGGGCGATCCTCGGGATCATCGGCATCGGCATCGGCTGGTGGTGGGCAGACTCCGCCGTGGCGATCGCCATTGCGGCCACGATCGTCAAGGACGGTGTCTCCAACCTGCGCGGCGCCGTCGCCGACCTGGCCGACCGGCGGGCCCGCACCTACGACGACTCCGAGATCCATCCGTGTGTCGACCAGGTCAAGCGCTTCTTCGAACAGCTGCCCTGGGTGGGTGAGGTCAGCGTCCGGATGCGGGACATGGGACACGTCTTCCACACCGAGGTATTCGTGGTGCCTGCCTCCGGCGAGGCACCGCTAGCCGAGCTCGAGCGGGCGCGGTCCGAGGCGTCCGGCATGGACTGGCGCCTCGACGACCTGGTGGTCGTCCCGGTCCGTACGCTCCCCTGAGACAGGGCCGGACGCCGCACCGCGGCGTCCGGCCTGCAGCTCACAGCCAGCGCGGGTTCGGGACGTCGGCCCCCTCGGTCAGCTCGCGGGCGCCTCGGCCGGTCATCCACCGGACGACGCCCGCCAACGGTCCCGCCACGACGCGTGCGGACGCCGACCCGGCGCCACCCCCGAGCTCGCCCAGTTCGGGGGTGTCGGTCGCGGTGATCCGGAGGTCGCCGCCCTCGCCACGCTTGGCCCACATCGCCGGCACCTCTCGGGCCAGCCTGGCCAAGACGTCGCGCGGGATGTCGGAGAAGCGCGCCCCATTGCCCAGGTCGAACGCGTGGATCCACACCTCACGGTTGCGCATCCACACGGTCTCGGTGAGGGGTACCTCGCGGCCCTGGGCCGTCTTGACGACGTTCACCCAAGCGGCGTCCGGGGTGTCGCGCCACTCCACGTTGAGCGAAATGGCGGCGTGTTCGTTCAGGTGACGCAGGGCGCGCGGCGGCAGGGTCGCTGCGTACTCGATCTCGCGGTTGCGCTGCTCGGAGGAGTCGTACATGGGCGTCTCGACCCCCGTGTTGGCCCATTGGACCAGGCGGGTGAGCGCCCGCGCGTTGAGCCCGACGTGGGCGATGACGTGGCGCCGGGTCCAGCCGGCCAGGCGGCTGTCCCCGTCCAGGTCGGCGTCCATGAGTTCGTTGACTTTGCGGCTCCAAAAGGCCGTGCCTCGGCGGACGGTGAGCAGCGCCGCCTGCAGGTCGGGATCCGTGGTGAGGTCGTGGCGGGCGACCACGTCAGGCCTCCTCGCCCTCGACGAAGCGCCGCTGGAAGTTGAGGCGCTCGATGATGGGCTGGTCGCCGAAGTGGAACAGGTCGAACTGCGTCTCGGCCTGGATCTGCACCGCGCACCAGGACGGCGCAACGATGACGTCGCCCTTCTCGACCCGGCGGCTCACGCCGTCGAGGACGAAGTGGCCGGTGCCCTCGAAGACTTGCCACACGTTCGAGCCGACCTCGCGGACGGTGCGGGTCTGAGCGCCGGGGCGGAACCGGTGGAACTGGGCGCGGATCGTGGACATGACGTCGCCGCCGGTCGTGGGGTTCACGTAGCGGACGGCCGCGTGCCCCTGCTCGACGGTGCCCGGGTAGCCCTCGTCCTCGAGCTCGAGCTGGTTGTTCAGGGCGCGGTCGGTGTACTCCCAGCGGTAGGCGCCGATGGGGGAGTTTACGGTGTCCTGGAGGCCCGAGAGCGGACGCAGCCCCGGATTGCACCACAGCCGCTCGCCGCGCGAGTACTCCGGAGTCGACTCGTCGGTGACACGGTCGATGCCGAACTCCATGAAGCCGACGTCGGTGTAGTGCGAGAACGGGATGTCCAAGCCGTCGATCCAGGCCATCGGTTGGTCGGTCTCGTTGTGGTGGCCGTGGAAGTTCCAGCCGGGGGTGAGCAGGAAGTCTCCGCGCGACATGCGGACGGGGTCACCGTTGACCACCGTCCACACGTCCTCGCCCTCGACGACGAACCGGAACGCGTTCTGCGAGTGACGGTGCTCGGGGGCCACCTCGTGCCCGCCCAGGGACTGGATCGCGCACCACAAGGTGGGCGTGATGAACGCGCTGCCGCCCAGGCCCGGGTTTGCGAGCGCGATCGCGCGGCGCTCGCCGCCGCGTCCGACGGGCACCAGTTCACCGGCCGCCTCGGCCATGGGCAGCAGGTCCTTCCAGGCCCACACGAACGGCACCGCAGACGGGGAGGGGTTGTCGGGCATCAGCTCGCCGATCTCGGTCCACAGCGGCACCATGTTGTGCCGCTTGAAGCCGGCGTACAGCTCGTCGAGGCGAACCTGCTCCTCGGGGGTGGGATCGGCGACGATCATCTTGTTGTCGTGGCTCATCATGAGTCCTTTCCGGCGACAGTGGCGAACTGATCTCAGTCTGCCGTCGGGGCTCGTCCACGGACCCTCTTTTCCCTCCACAAGAATCTGCGTCCCGCATTTCGGGCTGCAGAAAGGCTCATGCGTCGGGCAGCCCGCGCGGAGACTCGTTCGCCGTTGATGGGAGCTCGGGCTCCATGAGGAACTCCCACGTCAGGCCGTGCGCCAGCACGACCAGGAGGACCAGCAGGACGCTGCCGACGGCCAACGGCGTCAGCCCCGCGGCGCGGGCCAACTCGGGCGCGACGCCGAGCACGAGGATGATGAAGTAGAGCAACCCCACCACCCAGCGAAAGCGGCGAAACGGGCCCACGTGTTTGCTCACCCGGTCGCGACGCAGTAGCCCCCACGTCGACCAGAGGCCGACGGCGGCGCAGGCGCCGAAGCTGACCCGCCATAGCATCGGGGTGGCCGGGTCGATCTGGGCGAGGGTCGCCATCAGGCCGGGGAGCAGGAACGACACATAGGTGCCGCCGGCGAGTCGTCGCCGGTCGGCGTCCGCTTTCCAAGCCGGTCGGTGTTGCACGACCACCCACCACAGGCCGACCAGGGTGAACGACGTGCCGGCCAGCAGCGAGTAGAAGGCTGAGAGGTCCACGGGGGTCTCCTTGGAGCGGGGGTGGTGGCACCAGTGTGGGCCACGGCGAGGTGGGCCGTACGCTGTGGGGCCACAAGAGGAGGCAGTGATGGACGATGAGGTCCGTGTCGGTGGGGGCCCGCTGTCGCAGGAAGCCGTGATCGCGGTGGCCCGGCGGGGGGCCGCGGTGGGATTCGCTCCCGGCTGCCTGGCCGGGCCCGTGGCCGACTCGCGCCGACGGATCGAGGCGCTCGCGGCGTCCGACGCGCCGCACTACGGCGTCTCGACGGGCTTCGGCGCTCTCGCGACCCGGCACATCCCGGTGGAACGCCGGGTCGACCTGCAGCGGAGCCTGATCCGATCCCATGCAGCGGGCTCGGGGCCGGAGGTCGAGCGGGAGGTGGTCCGGGCGATGATGCTGCTGCGCCTGGCCACGCTGGCGACGGGGCGGACCGGCGTCCGGCCGGTGGTGCTCGAGACCTACGCCGCCCTGCTGAACGCCGGGCTCACGCCGGTGGTCCACGAGCACGGTTCGCTCGGGTGCTCGGGCGACTTGGCGCCGCTGGCGCACTGTGCGTTGGCGGTGATGGGGGAGGGGTCGGTGCGGGATCGGGCGGGGGTGCTGCGGCCCAGCGGTCAGGCGATGGCCGACGCGAACATCACCCCCCTCGAGTTCGCCGAGAAGGAGGGGTTGGCGCTGATCAACGGGACCGACGGCATGCTCGGCATGCTCGTGTTGGCCTGTCATGACCTCGGCAGGCTGGTCACCACCGCCGACATCGCGGCGTCGATGTCGGTGGAGGCGCTGCTCGGGACGGATCGAGTCTTCGCCGAAGATCTGATCGCGCTGCGCCCCCACCCCGGTCAGGCGGCGTCGGCGTCCAACATGCGGGCCATGCTTGCCGGGTCACCGCTGGTCGCGAGCCACCGCTCGTTGGGGCACGCGGTGGTGCAGGACGCGTACTCGCTGCGCTGTGCGCCTCAGGTTGCGGGGGCGGTCCGGGACACGCTGGCCCACGCAGCGGCCGTGGCGGGGCGGGAACTCGCAGCAGCTATCGACAACCCCGTCATCACCGCCGATGGGCGAGTGGAGTCGAACGGCAACTTCCACGGAGCGCCGGTGGCCTACGCGCTGGACTTCTTGGCGATCGCGGTGGCTGATCTCGCCTCGATGTCTGAGCGGCGCACCGACCGATTCCTGGACGTGTCTCGCAGTCACGGGCTGCCGCCGTTCCTGGCGGGCGACCCGGGCGTCGACTCCGGGCACATGATCCTCCAGTACATGCAGGCGGGCGTCGTCGCGGACCTGAAGAGGCTGGCGGTGCCGGCCTCGGTGGACTCGATCCCGAGTTCGGCCATGCAGGAGGACCACGTGTCGATGGGCTGGCAGGCCGGGCGAAAGCTCCGCCGGGCCCTCGACGGCCTCGGGCGGGTGCTGGCGGGGGAGCTGCTGACGGCTGCGCGTGCCCTCGACTTCCGCGACATCGCTCCCGGAGAGGCGACGGCCGCCGTCCGTGACCGGATCCGTGCGGAGGTGGCCGGCCCGGGGCCGGATCGGTTCCTGGCCCCGGAGATCGAGTCTGCCGTCCGGCTGGTGGCCTCCGGGGAGCTGATCCGGGCCGCCGAGTCCGCCGCTGGAACGCTGGCGTGAACGTGCTCGGCGGGGTGGGCGAGTCAAACTCGGCGCTCGATCGTCGATGAGCGCTCGGAGGGTCCCCGTGACAAGGGGCTGGATTCTTGGGCTCACAATCGAGCGCCGAGTTCTGCTCGCTGCTGAGCCGAGAGCCAGCGCCGCGCACCGATCACGACGCCCTCTGACGCCGTGAGAGGCTGGGGCATGGACCGCAGCATCGGCGTTGTCGGCGGTGGGATCGTGGGGATCGCCATCGCGCGCGCTCTCGCCCTCGACGGGAGAACCGTCACGGTGCTCGAGAAGGAGCATCGGGTGGCGGCGCACCAGACCGGGCACAACTCCGGCGTCGTCCACGCGGGCCTCTACTACGCGCCAGGATCGCTCAAGGCCAGACTCTGCGCCGAGGGCCGAACCCGGACCCGCGATTACTGCGCCGAGAAGAAGCTTGCTTACCGCGAACTCGGCAAGCTCGTCGTCGCGACCCGCGCCGAGGAGCTCCCGGCATTGGAGAGGATCGGCGAACGAGCCCGCGCAAACGGGGTCCCGGGGCTGCGGCGGCTGGTGGGCCATGAACTGCGCGAGGTCGAGCCGCACGTGGCCGGCCTGGCGGCGTACCTGTCGCCGTCTACCGCGGCCGTCGACTTCGCCGCGATCACCGAGGTGATGGCAGAGGACGTCCGTCAGGCGGGCGGCGCGGTGCTGCTGGGTCAGCGGGTGGTGGCCGTCAGCCAGCGGGCGGCGTCCGTCACGGTCTCGACCACGGCCGGGTCTCACACCTTCGATCGGCTCGTGGTGTGCGCTGGGCTGCAGTCCGACGTGATCGCCCGAATGGTCGGGGCGTCGCCGGCGCCGAAGATCCTTCCCTTCCGGGGCGAGTACTGGACCATGAGCGCCGAGGCCGCACCTCTGGTCAAGGGCATGATCTATCCGGTGCCTGACCCGCGGTACCCGTTCTTGGGAGTCCACTTCACTCGGGGCGTCTACGACGAGGTGCACGTGGGACCGAACGCAGTTCCGGCCCTGGCGCGCGAGGGGTACTCCTGGAGGCGCGTGTCGCTGAGGGACACCTGGGAGTCGCTCACGTGGCCGGGGGCGTCCGCGCTGGCCCGGCAGCATTGGCGACTAGGCGTCCGTGAGGTCGCGTCGTCTCTGCTCAAGCCTCTGTACGTGGCCGAGGCTCGCCGGTTCGTCCCCGAATTGAGGTCCCGCGACCTCGGCGACCACTCGCAGGCCGGCGTCCGGGCGCAGGCGTGGGCGGCGGACGGCTCGTTGCTGGACGACTTCGCCATCGAGCAAGTCGGCCCGGTCACCCTGCTCCGCAACGCGCCGTCCCCGGCGGCGACGTCGGCGATGGCGATCGCCGACCACCTGGTCCGCGAGCACCTCGGCGGCGGGACGGCATGATGTGGGCATGGCGCTGGCGGTGTGTCTGCTATTCGACCGGAGGGGGGACCTACTCGTCCGCAGGATCTGGTCGCGCCTGGAGGCTCGCGGCGTCCGGACCCCGTTGAGCCACACCCACCGACGCCACCGTCCCCATCTGTCGTTGGCCGTCGCCCGCACGTGGGACCTGGACTCGGTCTTCGAAGCCGTGGCTGCCCTCCCGCGTGCGGACCCCACGGAACTGTCGATCCAGGGGACGGTCACGTTCCCGCGCGGGCGCTCCGCGCTGGCGGCCGCCGTCAGCGGCGACCTGGTTCGGCGGCAGGAGGCGGCCGTCAGGGCCGTTGAGCAGACGGGCGCCGACGTGCACCGTCACTACGAACCCGGGCGCTGGCTGCCGCACGTGTCCGTCGCCACCGGAGGCAGCGCGGAGGGACTGGCGGTGGTCGCGACCACCGTCAACGACGCGCTGCCGATCAGCGTGAACGTGACGTGGGCCGCCCTGGTGGACAGCGGCACAGGCGAGGCCTGGCCCCTGCCCACGCTGGTGTGATTGCCACTGGGCGTCGCCAACGATGGCTCGGGTCGGCCTGGGACCGCTAGGCTCCCGACAGGCGGAGCAGCCGGGGCGCACCACGGCTGTGACGAGGGGGGCGCCATGTCTGTCAACGTCTTCGTGCACCCACACGGCCTGTGCGAATCGGACGCCGTGGGCGACGGCACGCGCGTGTGGGCGTTCGCGCACGTGCTCGAGGGGGCGGTGGTGGGCCGCGACTGCAACATCTGTGATGGCGCCTACGTCGAGGGCGGAGCCGTCGTCGGCGACCGCGTGACGATCAAGAACCAGGTGATGATCTTCGAGGGCGTCACGGTCGAGGACGAAGTGTTCCTTGGCCCGGGCGTGATCTTCACCAACGACCTCGTGCCTCGGGCTTTCATCAAGAAGCACGGGGCCGCGCTCGACGCGACGCTCGTGCGTCGAGGGGCGACCTTGGGTGCAGGGGTCGTCGTGGTCTGCGGCACCACGATCGGTGAGTACGCCTTCGTGGGTGCTGGGGCCGTGGTGACCCGTGACGTCCCGCCCCACGCGTTCGTCGTCGGCAATCCTGGACGACTGATCGGCTGGGCCTGCACCTGCGGACTGCGGCTTCGTGAGTCCGGCTGTTGCGCGTGTGGCCGGCGGTGGGTGGTCGGCGAGGGCGGCGTCACAGAGGAACGTCCGTGAGTCAGGGCCAGGCAATCGGACGCCGCGCCCGCCAGTTGGTTCGCCTGTGGCGCACCGAAGGGCCCTCGGGCATCGGTGACCGCGTGCGCGTTCGGCTCGCGAGGCTCCTGGTCCCTCCCGGCAGTGGCCGACTCCCGATAGGTACCGCCGAGTTCGAAGCGGCCGCCGCCCTGACCGAGTCAGGGTGGCAGTTGCCAAGGCCTCTCCCGTGGGTATCCGGCCAGCCACTCAAGGTGGGCTGGGTCAGTACCCCACCCGCGCCCGGATCGGGGGGCCACACCACCATGTTCCGGCTGGTCAACGCCCTCATGTCTGCTGGCCACGAGTGCACGGTCTACCTCACGGACCGACACGGCTGGGAGATGGAGCAGCACCGCGAGCGCATTCAGATCGGCTGGCCGGACATGCGAGCTGACGTGCTTGACTTCGATGACGGCGTCGAGGACTGTCATGCGCTTTTCGCCACGGGGTGGGACAGCGCCTGGGCGATTCTGCGGTCTAAGGCCGAGGGCCTTCGCTGCTACCTCGTGCAGGACTTCGAACCCGCCTTCTACCCGGCCGGGAGCGAGTACCTGCTCGCCGAGGCCACGTACCGTTTCGGCTTCCAAGGCATCACGGCAGGCACGTGGCTGCCGGGGTTGCTACGCGACCGCTACGGGATGGACGCCTGGGGATTCGCGTTCGGGTGCGACCTCGCCTCCTACCGCCTTCTCGGGGGGGGAGAGCCGCGGACGGGCGTCTGCTACTACTGCCGTCCATC
>JBKHWW010000068.1:0-12325 GCA_046566345.1 Actinomycetes bacterium | reverse complement strand
TCACCCAGGTCGGCGGCGGTGGCGGTGAGGGTCGTGGCGGGGGCGAGGGGCTGCGTGCCAGCCATCATCAGCCCTCCTCGCCCAAGATCCGCGGCACGCGGAAGCGGCCGTCTTCGACTGCCGGCGCGCCAGCGAGCGCCGCCTCGACGGGGAGGCTCGCGTGCACCACGTCGTCGCGGAACACGTTGGTGAGCGGGAGTGCGTGCGACATCGGCGGCACCTCGGCGTCCGCCACCGCGGAGACCGACGCGACGGCGTCCAGGATGACGTCGAGCTGGGGCGCAAGGCGCCCCAGCTCGTCGGGGGACAACTCGATGCGCGCCAGCTCGGCGAGCCGGGCGACATCGGCAGTGGTCAAGGCCACGGTGCAGCTCCTGGTCGAGGGGTTCGGGGACCCGCCCATCCTAGGGGCGCCCGGGCCTGGTCAGGTTCAGCCGACGAAGACCGCCTCGAGGGTCTTGTCGACCCCGGCCAGCGCCTTGCTGACAGGGCAGTTCACCTTGGTGTCCTCGGCGAACTTCTGGAACTGCTCGGCGTCCAGGCCGGGGACGTCGCCGGTGACCTTGATGGTGGCGCCCGTGATCCCGGTGCCCGGTACGAAGGTGACGCCCACCTCGGTGTCCAGGCTCGCGGGCGGGGTGTCGTTGCCGGCCAGCGCGTGCGACAGCGCCATCGAGAAGCAGGTGGACAGGGCGGCTGCGACCAGTTCCTCGGGGTTGGTGGTGCCCTGCCCGGAGTCGGTGCGGGCCGCCCACGAGACGTCGAACGTCGCGACGCCGGAGGTGACGAGTTCGGTGGTGCCGGAGCCGCTGGTCAGCGGGCCTTCCCAGTGGGTGCGTGCGTTGCTGGTTGTCGCCATGACGATGTGTTCCCTCTCGGTCGGTTGGGTTCCAATCACGCTACAGGTCATCGGTTGCCCTGCCCAAGGCGTTTGAGGGATTGGCGTGATCGGGTATCAAGGAGGCATGTACCTGCTGCGGCTGATCCTGCCGGACCGTCCCGGCTCCCTGGGAGCCGTCGCATCGGCGCTGGGCGCGGCCCAGGCCGACATCAGCGCGGTCGAGATCGTCGAGAAGGGATCCGGGTACGCCATCGACGACTTCATGCTGAACCTGCCCGCGGACACCCGGCCCGACGCCCTGCTCACGGCCTGCGCCCAGCTGCAGGACGTCGAGGTGATGTGGGTGTCCTTCTACCCCGAGAACTGGGGCCTGGCCAGCGACATGGACGTGCTCGAGGAGATGACCGCGTCTCCAGCGCAGGCTGAGACGCTGCTCGCCGACGCCGCCCCGACGGCGTTTCACTGCACCTGGGCGCTCATCGCAGACCAGGCCGGGGCGGTCGTGCACGCCACCACGCTGGCGCCAGACTTCTGCGAGGTGCCGGCCTTGTTCGGTGACCTGTCCGACCCGCACGTGCTCGAGCTCGGCGCCGGCTGGTTCCCCGGGTGGGGCGAGCAGGCGGTCGCGGTGGCCCCGTTCCGCGACCAGCACACCATCGTGATCGGACGGCCCGGGCCGGAGTTCCGCCGGTCCGAGTTGGTACGGCTGCGTCACCTCGCTCTGCTCGCCGGCGAACATGATGAGGCGCCGGGCGTGCTGGAGGCGCGCGCGTCGGCGTCCGACGCACTGGGGGGCTGAGGGCGGCCAGACGCCGCGATCAGAACCCGCGTAGCTGCAGGTAGGCGACGTACCCGAACCCGACCACCGCGGCCAGGACCAGCACCGAGGCGAGGATCGCGAGCCATCGCTGCCAGCGCTTGCGTCGCGTGCTGGGCACGTCGGCGGGCGCCCACTCCCCGACGCGCGGCATCACGCGCGGGGACACCGAGCCGTTCAGGTTCAGGTCGCTGTTGAGCCCCTCCACGGCACCCACCCTACCCGCGGAGCGCGTCGGCGCCTCGGGCGAGCAGGTCGTCGAAGCGGTCGGCGGGCAGGATCGGCACGCCCAGCGATTCGGCCTTGGCGTACTTCGACCCCGACGACTCACCCGCGACCAGCACGGCGGTCCTCTTCGACACCGAGCCGGACGCCTTCCCTCCGCGCGCCAGGATCGCTTCTTCGGCCGACTCGCGGGTGTGCCCCGGGACTGCGCCCGTGACCACGACCGTGAGCCCCACCAGGGTCTGCTCGACGTCGGCGCTGCCTACGATTTCGGACGGCTCGGCGGCTGCGTCGGCCATGACGCACCCCGCCGCCAGCCATTTGCTCACGATCGCGCGGTGCCAGTCGACCGCGAACCACTCGGTGATGGACGCCGCGAGGGTCGGCCCGATCCCGTCGACGGCCGAGAGCGCCTCCTCGCTCGCGGCGGCCAGCGCCTGGACGCTCGGGAAGGCCCGAGCGACGTCGGGGGCGACCCCCTTGCCGATGTGCCGGATCGACAGCGCCACCAGAAACTTCGCCCAGGGCCGTGTCTTGGCAGCCTCAAGGTTGGCCAGCAGCTTGGTGGCGTTCGCGCTCAGCACCCGCTCCTTCGTCTTAGGGTCGAGGCGCGTGAAGAAGTCCACGCGGGCGAGCGCCTCGGCGTCCAGCGAGAAGAGGTCTCCCTCGTCGGCGAGAAGGCCGGCGCCGAGGAGGGCGTCAGCCGCCTGCCAGCCCAACACCTCGATGTCGAGGGCCGCCCTGGATGCGACGTGGAACAGGCGCTCGCGCAGTTGACTCGGGCAGGAGCGCGTGTTCGGGCAGCGCAGATCTTTGTCGCCCTCCTTTTCGACGCGCAGCTCGCTGCCGCAGCTGGGGCAGTGCGTCGGCATCACCCACTCGGCCAGCCCTTCGGGACGCAGCGCGAGGACGGGGCCCAAAATCTCGGGGATGACATCGCCGGCCTTGCGCAGGATCACCATGTCGCCGGGGCGGACGTCTTTGCGCTTGACCTCCCCCGCGTTGTGCAGCGTGGCCATCTCGACCGTCGACCCGGCGACGAGGACCGGCTCCATGACGCCGTAGGGGGTGACCCGCCCGGTGCGCCCGGTGTTGACCTCGATGCGGAGCAGCCGGGTGTTCACTTCTTCAGGCGGGTACTTGACCGCGATCGCCCACCGCGGGGCCCGCGAGGTCGCGCCGAGCGCCCGCTGCCGGTCACGGTCGTTGACCTTGAGCACCACCCCGTCCATCTCGTGCTCAAGGTCGTGCCGCCGCCCCGCCTGCTCTTCGATGTAGGACAGCGCCGCATCGAGGTCGTGAACGACGCGGTTGTGCGGGCTCACCGGCAGCCCCCAGCGTTGCAGGAGGGCGTAGGCGTCCGAGAGCAGAGCGACGGCGGGGCCGGAGGTGGCGCCCAGCCCGTGGCAGAGGAAGCGCAGCTTGCGGGACGCCGTGACGCGCGGGTCCTTTTGCCGCAGGGAGCCGGCGGCGGAGTTGCGCGGGTTGGCGAAGCGGGGCCGGCCGGACGCCTCCAGAGAGTCGTTGAGGGCCGCGAAGTCGTCGGGCCGCATGAAGGCCTCCCCGCGCACCTCGACGAGGTCGGGAGCGTCGCCGGCGAGCGTCAGCGGGATGTCGGCGATGGTGCGCACGTTGCCGGTGACGTCTTCGCCGTAGACCCCATCCCCACGGGTTGCCGCACTGGCCAGCCGACGGTCGCGGTACACGAGGTCGAGGGCCAAGCCGTCGATCTTCACCTCGCACAGCAGCTCGGCGGGGCCCCCGAGGCGTGCGTACCACCGTTCCACCTCCTCGCGGCTGAACGCGTTGTCGAGGCTCATCATCGGCTCCAGGTGCGCCACCGCGGCGAAGGTGGCCGCGACCGCGCCACCCACCTGCTGGCTGGGGGAGTCGGGCGTGCGCAGGTCGGGGTAACGGCCCTCGAGCTCGTCGAGTTCGGCCATCAGCGCGTCGAACGCCGCGTCGGTCAGGACGGGGGCGTCCAGCACGTAGTACTGGAAGCGCGCGTCGTTGATCTGCTGGGCCAGCTCGGCGTGGCGGGCCCGGTCGGTGGCTTGGCTCACGACGACGAACCTAGCGCGGGGCGCCGACACCGGGATGTCGCCGGTCCCGGATCACCTGCCGAGCTGCTCGGCGATGCGGGTCGCGACCGCGGTCAGCGTCGGCCAGACGGCGGCGGCGTCCCTGGGCGTCCATCCCGCCAGGCCGCAGGCGGGCGTGAGGACCAGCCGCGCCGCCAGTTCCGGCCCGGGTTCGAGGGGTTCCAGCGCCCGCAGCACGCGACGGGTCAACGCGTCCGCTGGCGGCGCGGGCCCGCCGGAGGCCGTGGGCACGCAGCCCAGGTAGAGCGTCGCGCCGGCGTCCACTGCGCCGGCGAGGTCGTCCCAGTCGGCTGGGGTGAGCGTGTCCTGGTCGACCGAGACGCCGGCGAAGCCCGCCCCGGACGCGCCGACCATCATGTCCACGGGTAGCCCGGGTGCGCAGCAGTGCACGACATCGTCAGCCCGCGCCGCGGAGCCGGTCACCTCACGGAGGAGGTCGCCCACCTCGCGCCGGCCCACGCGGCGGTGGCGAAAGTAGCCACCCTCGGTCGGAACTCCGCCGGCGAGCACCGCGGGCAGTGACGGCTCATCGACCTGGACGACGACGTCCGCGCCGAGGCGCCGCTCGACGTCGGCCCGCAGCCGCGCGACACCGAGGGCGAGTGACTGGGCCACGTCGCGACGCGCACCATGGTCGCCGAGAACCCGGCCACCCCGCGGCAGCAGCACGGACGCCGCCAGCGTCCACGGCCCGGCAACGGCCACCTTCACCCGGCCCTCGTAGCCCTGCGCCGCCTCCTCGAAGCGCTCGAGGTCGTCGCGCCAGGTGGCGCGCGCCCGGCGCAGGTCGGGGCCGGGCGCGGCCGCCAGACGCCAGCCGTCGGCGCCCAACTCCGCGTCCACCCCGTCAAGCAGGGCCAGCGACCGGCCGACCAGCGCCGCGTGCGGTCCCCGTGCCGGTAGCTCGGGAAACGGCACGAGTTCGGGGAGGGCGTCCAACACGAGTCGGGCAGCCGCGGGGAAGTCGGTCCCGGGAAGCGACCCCAACCCGGTGACGCGCACCATCAGCGTGCCGTCGCGGGCCAGACGGCTCCCGAGGGAGTCGACGCCGCGGCCGTCGAGGCGATCGTCGACGCGCCCACGACTAGATCGCCGTCGTAGAGGACCGCTGCCTGCCCGGGAGCGATCCCGAACGCGGGCGCATCCAGGGTGATCCGGACGCCGTCGGCGTCCGCCTCGACCAGTGCGGGGAGCGGGTCGCCGTGCGCGCGGACCTGGACCAGCCCCCGCCATGACCCCAGCCGCGGCTCGGCCACCGCCCACGTCGGACGGATGCCCTCGATCAGCCGGACCGCCAGCCCCTCGCGCGGGCCCACCGTGACCGTGTTGCTGACCGGTTCGATCCCGAGCACGTACCGCGGGCGACCGTCCACGGCCGGGACCCCGAGGCGCAGCCCCCTGCGCTGGCCCACCGTGAAGTGGTGGTGCCCGGCGTGGCTGCCCACCGTCGCACCGTCCGCGTCCACGACGAGCCCCGGACGCTCCCCGAGCGCGCGGCCGAGGAAACCGGCCGTGTCACCGTCAGCGATGAAGCAGATGTCATGGCTGTCGGGCTTGCGCGCCACCCGCAGGCCCAGCGCCGCGGCCTCGGCGCGCACGTCGGCCTTCACCGATCCGTACAGCGGGAACAACGAGCGGCGCAACTGCTCTTGGGTGAGGACGCCCAGGACGTAGCTCTGGTCCTTGGCGGCGTCCGCGGCGCGGAAGAGGCACGCGTCGCCGTCGATCCACTCCAGCCGGGCGTAGTGCCCCGTCGCGACGGCCTCGAAGCCCAGGGCGAGGCCGCGCTCGAGCACCGCGGCGAACTTGATCTTCTCGTTGCAGCGCAGGCACGGGTTCGGCGTCCGGCCGGCCGCGTACTCGGCCACGAAGTCCTGGACGACGTCAGCGGCGAATCGCTCGGAGAGGTCCCAGACGTAGAACGGGATGCCCAGGGCATCGGCCACCCGCCGGGCGTCCAGACTGTCCTCCAGCGAGCAGCAACCCCTCGCGCCAGAGCGGTAGGCCTCCGGGTTGCGGTTCAGGGCGAGGTGCACGCCCACGACCTCGTGACCGTCCGCGACGAGGCGCGCGGCGGCCACCGAGGAGTCCACTCCCCCGGACATCGCGACCAACACCCTCATGAGGCGCGATTGTAGGCGGCGGCCGCCCGCGCCCTGACCACCGCTTCTGGCAAGGCGGCGAGCAGCGCGTCGATGCTCGTGTCGTCGGTGGTCGGCCCGAACGAGAACCGGAGCGAGCCGACGGCGTCCGCTTCGGGACGGCCCATCGCCAGGAGCACCCGGCTGGGCTGGTGGACCCCGGCCGTGCACGCCGACCCGGTGGAGCAGTCGATCCCGGCAGCGTCCAGCAGCAGCAACACGTCGTCTGCCCGGCAGCCGTCGGTCGTGACGTGGCAGATCGCCGGGCTCACGGTGTCCGGACCGTTCACGCGGACGCCGCCGAGAACGGACAAGCCGGCGACGAGGCGGTCACGGAGGCGTCCCAACCGGGCGGCCTCACCCTCCCGCTCGGCTACCGCCGCGGTCGCGGCCGCCGCGAAAGCCGCCGCGAGCGCCACCGGCGGGGTGCCCGACCGGAGCCGACGTTCCTGCCCACCGCCCCAGCTGACGGGCACCAGGGGCGCGTCACGCCGGACCACGAGGGCGCCGACGCCCACGGGCCCGCCCACCTTGTGCGCCGACAGCGACAGGGCGTCCAAGCCGGACGCCGCGAAGTCAACGGCCAGGTGCCCGAGCGCCTGGACGCCGTCGCTGTGCGCCCGGACGCCGGCGCGCCGGCAGGCCTCCACGAACTCGACTACCGGTTGGACGGCCCCCGTCTCGTTGTTGACCCACATCAGGGACGCCCAGGCCACGTCGCCGCCCCCGCCGGCGAGGGCGTCCAGGGCGTCGCTGGTGACAACGCCGTCGCCGTCCACCTCGAGCCAGGCCGCGCGCTCGCCCAGCGAACGCACCGCCTCGGCGACCGCGGGGTGCTCGACCGTGGACGCCGCGACGCGCGGCCGGCCGTGGTCGCGGCCCCAGCGGGCCCCGCCGAGGACGACCAGGTTGTCGGACTCGGTGCCTCCGCTGGTCCAGACGACCTCGACCGGGTCGGCACCCACGGCGTCCGCGAGCTCCTCGCGGGCGTCTTCCAGGGCCGCGTGGGCGCGGCGCCCCGAGGCGTGCAGCGAGGTGGGGTTGCCGACCACGGACGCCGCGCGCTCGAAGGCCGCCCGCGCCTCGCGGCGAAGCGGCGCACTGGCCGCATGGTCCAGGTAGTGGCGCACGTCGATCCCCTCCGGCGACCAGTCTAGAGCGAGGCCACTACGGGGAAAGTGGACCCGGCAGGGGTGATGCGGCACAATGGGGCGACTGCTCGTCACCCCTGCCTCGGGCGGATCCCTCGTCATGAAAGTGAGACCGTGCGCCCCACGCTGCCCAGACCGGCGGATTCTTCGCTGCTCGGTGCGCGTGTCAACGCGCGCGGCACTCGGTTCTCTCTCTGGGCACCCCGTGCCACGCGCGTCGAGCTGGCGCTGGTGGACGCCGACCGGCGCCAGACCAATCACGACCTCGCCCGCGACGCCCACGGCGTCTGGACGGCCTTCGTCCGGGGCGTGCGCGCTGGCCAGCGCTACGGCTACCGCGTCCACGGGCCGTGGATCCCCGAGGACGGCCAGCGATTCAACGCGTCCAAGCTGCTGGTCGACCCCTACGCGCGGGCCATCACCGGGGGCGTCGATTACTCCGGACCGATCAGCGACCACAAGGCCGAGTCGAACTTCGTCCCCGACACCCGGGACTCCTTCGCCTCGGTCCCGCTCAGCGTGGTCGTCGCCGACACGCCGTCGCCGCGGCCGCTGGCGCGACCGCTGACCGCGTCGGAGCTCGTCGTCTACGAGACGCACCTGAAGGGCTACACCCAACTCCACCCGCTCGTGCCCGAGCACCTCCGGGGCACCTACGCAGGCCTGGCCTACCCGGCGGTCGTCAAGCACATCAAAGACCTGGGCGTGAACGCCGTCGAGCTGCTGCCGATCCACCACTTCGTCTCGGAGCCGTTCGCCGTCGGCCACGGTCTGGTCAACTACTGGGGCTACAACACGCTGGGATTCTTCGCCCCGCACGCGCCCTACTCGAGCTCGGGCACGCTGGGTCAGCAGGTCGCCGAGTTCAAGGAGATGGTCTCGGCCCTCCACGACGCCGGGATCGCCGTCATCCTCGACGTGGTCTACAACCACACCGCCGAGGGCGGCCACGAGGGCCCCACGCTGAGTTTCCGCGGCATCGATCACGCCGGGTACTACCGCCTGACCTCCGACCTGCGCAACGACTACGACGTCACCGGCTGCGGGAACGCGGTCGACACCTCGATGGAGGGTGTCCTCGACCTCGTCCTGGACTCGTTGAGGTACTGGGTGCGCGACATGGGCGTCGACGGCTTCCGGTTCGACCTGTGCACCACCCTCATCCGCGACGAGTACCACCACGTGACCCAGTCGCACGCGTTCAAGCAGGCGATCGCCACGGACCCGGTCCTCAGCAAGGCCATCATGATCACCGAGCCCTGGGATCTGGGGCCCTACGGCTACCAGGTCGGCCGCTGGGGCAAGGGCTGGAGCGAGTGGAACGACCGGTTCCGTGGCTTCACCCGCGACTTCTGGCGCGGTGCGGTGCACGGCGTCGAAGAGCTCGCCACCCGTCTGGCGGGCTCGGCCGACATCTTCGACCACGACGGCCGCCCGGCGTCCAGCTCGGTCAACTTCATCACCGCCCACGACGGGTTCACCCTGCGCGACGTGGTCACCTACGATCTCAAGCACAACGAGGCCAACGGTGAACGCAACCGCGACGGGGCGGACGACAACCGGTCGTGGAACCACGGGTATGAGGGCGAGACCACCGACGAGGCGATCAATCTCGCCCGCCATCGCACGGTTCGCAACATGATGGCGACCCTGCTGCTGTCCACCGGCATGCCGATGATGCTGGCCGGCGACGAGATGGGCCGGACCCAGCAGGGAAACAACAACGCCTACTGCCAGGATTCGCCGGTCTCCTGGGTGCACTGGACGGCGATTGATGAGTGGTCCGACCAACTCGGCCTGACCGCGACGCTGCTGGCGCTGCGTGCCGCGCACCCGATCCTGCGGCCCAGTGCGTTCCGCTCGCGCAATGAGGTGGTCGGCGACGACGGCATCGGTTTGGGCCGGACCGAGTCGGCCTGGTTCAACGAGCACGGCACCGAGATGACGATCGGCAACTGGCACGACGGCGGACGCCGCAGCCTGGGGATGTACGTCTCGGACCGGACCGACGCCTTCTACGTGTTCTTCCACGCCGGGTACGAGGCGATCTCGATCACCCTGCCCGGGGCGCCCTGGTCCAGCGGCTACCGCATCGTGGCCCACACCGGCGAGCCCGACGAACTGCGGATCCGGGCCCTGGCGCCGGGTCGGCGGCTCGCCATCCCGGGCAGGACGGTCGTCGTCATGAAGGCGAAGGTCGTGCGCCGCCGCGCACGCAGCGACGTCCGCCGCTGAGGCTCCCCGGCGCCTGGGGATCCGGGTCACCATCGCAGACGCGGGGCTGCGGACGCCGCAGGCGTGCAGTAGCGTGAGCGCGTGACGCAGCGACGAGTTGACAGCCCCACGCCCGCCATGTCGGCCTCCTCCGCCCTCTCCCAGACCCAACCGGTCGACCTTCCCCCCACCAAGACAGTGGTTCGCGGCTTCGGGCGCATCCCGGTCTCCAAGGTCTCCCCGGTGATCGAGGGCGGCGCCTATCCGGCCAAGGCGTCCGTCGGTGAGCTGGTCCCGATCCGCGCGAAGGTGTTCCGCGAGGGCCATGACGCGGTGAACGCGTCGGTGATTCTCACCGACCCCTCCGGGAAGGAGAGTCGGGTCGACATGCTTCCCCTCGAGCCGCGCGGCCTCGACCCGTGGGAGGCGTGGGTGCGCCTCGACGCCGAGGGCGCGTGGACGTTCCGCGTCGAGGGCTGGTCCGATCCGTGGGGCACCTGGGTGCACAACGCCGAAGCGAAGCTGCCGGCCGGCGTCGACCTCGACCTGGTCTGCCTCGAGGGCCGCGACCTGCTCGAGCGCACCGCGCGGGTCGCCGACGAGGCCGACGACCCGGTCGAGGCGTCCATCCTCCGGGCGACCGCGCAGCTGCTCATCCCGCAGCGTCCGGCCGAGGATCTCCTCGACGTCGCCAAGGGCTCGGGCCTGGGCAAGGCGATGAGGAAATACGGCCCGCGCGAGCTGGTCACTCCCACCGCCGAGTTCCCCATCTACGTCGACCGGCAGCGGGCGCTGTTCGGATCGTGGTACGAGTTCTTCCCCCGCAGCGTCGGCGCCACCTATGACGAAGAGACCGACACGTGGACGTCGGGAACGTTCGACTCGTGCCACCAGCGGCTGGAGGAGATCGCCGCGATGGGCTTCGACGTCGTCTACCTGCCGCCCATCCACCCGATCGGCAACGCGTTCAAGAAGGGCAAGAACAACACGCTGGACGCCACCGACAAGGATCCCGGGTCGCCCTGGGCGATCGGCGGCCCCGCAGGCGGCCACGACGCCATCCACCCCGATCTCGGTGACTGGGAGAGCTTCGACCGCCTCGTGTCCAGGGCCAGGGAGCTCGGCCTCGAGATAGCCCTCGACCTCGCGCTCCAGGCCTCGCCGGATCACCCCTGGGTGACCGAGCACCCCGAATGGTTCACCACGCGCATCGACGGGACGATCGCCTACGCCGAGAACCCGCCCAAGAAGTACCAGGACATCTACCCGATCAACTTCGACAACGATCCCGAGGGGATCTACCACGAGGTGCTGCGGATCGTCCGGCTGTGGATGAGCCACGGCGTCCGCATCTTCCGCGTCGACAACCCGCACACCAAGCCGGTCGAGTTCTGGGGGTGGCTGATGGAGCAGCTTCGCCAGACCGATCCCGACGTGCTGTTCCTGGCCGAGGCGTTCACCAAACCCGAGATGATGCACGCGCTCGGCAAGGTCGGGTTCCACCAGAGCTACACCTACTTCACCTGGCGCACCACCAAGGCCGAGATCGAGGAGTACATGCGGGAGCTGTCCCGTGACATGGACTCCTTCTACCGGCCGAACTTCTTCGTGAACACCCCCGACATCAACCCGTTCCATTTGCAGTCCGGGAGCCCGGCCGTCTTCGCGATCCGCGCGGTTCTGGCCGCCACCCTGTCTCCCACCTGGGGCGTCTACTCCGGCTTCGAGCTGTTCGAGCACGAGGTGCTGGCGCCGGGGCGCGAGGAGTACCTCAACTCCGAGAAGTACGAGTACCGCCCACGCGACTACAGCAAGCAGCCGAACCTGAACCTCCTGCTGGGCCGGCTGAACGAGATCCGCCGTCAGCACAGGGCGCTCCAACAGCTGCGACGCATCGATTTCCACACGGTGCTCAGCGACAAGGTGATTGCCTACTCCAAGACCAACGGCGCCGACCGCGTGGTGTGCATCGTGTCGTTGGACCCGACCAACACCATCGAGACCGAGGTGCACCTCGACATGTCCAGGCTGGGGCTGGCCCAGAACGCCCCGCTGCACGTGCGGGATGAGCTGACCGGGTCGACCTTCACGTGGGGCGCGCGCAACTTCGTACGCCTGACACCGGCTCAGTCCTCCCACGTCTTGGCCGTGCTCTGACCCCCGACACGCCCCTCGGGAGGGTGATGGCCATGTCAGAAGCGCTCCACGACGCCTGGACGCGGTACCTGGAGACGGTCCGCTGGTTCGGGGGTAAGGGGGCGGGGGCGCGCGTGACGCAACTGATCCCGCTTCCTTCGTACACCCCGCTGAGCGCCTCGCCTGCGGTCAGAAGCGAGATCGCCGAGGTGAGCTACCCTGACGGCCGCGTCGAGCACTACCACCTGCTGGTGGCCCATTACCCGGACGGTGCCCAGACGCGGCCTTCCGGTGTGGTGGTGGGCACCGACGAGGTCGGAGGCAGCATCGTCCAGGTCGTCGACGCCATCACGGACGCCGCCGCCCTCGCCACCTTCGTCGCAGCCACCGAGCCGGCGTTCGCCGACCGAGCGGTGCAGGTGTGGCGGGGCGAGCAGTCCAACACCACCCTCACGCTCGGGGACACCGACCTGTACAAGCTGTTCCGCAAGGTCGAGCCGGGCCCCAACCTCGAGACCGAGATCCTCCTCGCCCTCGACGGCGACAACGTCCCCGAGCTGCGCGGACGCCTGCTCGCGCCCTGGCCCGACGGTGTGTCCACCGACCTGGGCATGGTGGTGGAACGCATCCCCGGCGCCCGCGACGGCTGGCAACTGGCGACGGCGGCCTGCGCCGCCGAACGGGACTTCTCCGAGGAG
>JBKHWW010000067.1:0-4822 GCA_046566345.1 Actinomycetes bacterium | reverse complement strand
CGGCTGGGGGACCCGGTGGCGGGCCTGGACATGGTGGCCCGGCTGCTCGACGTCCAGGGACGCGTGCTGCCGATGGCGGCCGTGCCGCTCGACATCGAGGCTGACGTCGTCGGGCTGGATCCCAACTGCCCCGACGAGGTCACGCTGGTGCGGGGGCAGGCGCGAGTGGCGACCACCCCGGGGGAGGTGCAGGCGGTGCGGCTCTTGCCCGCCGACCCGCCCGCCTGCCCCGAGTCGGTCGAGGCGGTGCTGGGCGCCGACCACGTGGTGCTGGGGCCCGGATCCTGGTTCACCTCGGTTCTCCCGCATCTGCTGGTGCCCGAGCTGGCCGAGGCGATCGTCGGCACGCATGCGCGGCGTCACCTCACCATGAACCTCGTGGCCGCCGCAGAGACGGCCGGTCTGTCGGCGTCCGCTCACCTCGAGGTGCTGGCCGAGCATGCCCCGCGCCTGCGTCTGGACACCATCATCTGCGACCCGTCGTATGCGGCGGGTGACCCCTACCTCGCGCGCTACGCCGCCTCGCTGGGCGCCGAACTCGTGATCGCCCCCGTGCGCGCGAGCGACGGAGGACCCCGTCACGACGTGAACAGGTTGGCCTCGGTCTATGCCGACGTCATGGGACGTTAGGCTGGCGAACATGGCGCTGACCGCGGAGGTGAAAGAAGAGCTGGCGAACGTGCCGGTCACCAAGCCCGCCTGCCGCAAGGCCGAGGTGGCCGCGTTGGTCCGGTTCGCGGGGAGCCTGCACATCGCCGGCGGAAAGATCATGGTCGAGGTGGATCTCGACACGGCGGCCGCAGCCCGACGCCTGCGCAACACCATCGCAGACCTCTTCGGCTTCACCTGTGAGTTCGTCGTCATCACCCCGAGCGGGCTGCGCCGTGGCACGCGCTACGTGGTCAGGCTCATCCGCGACGGCGACGGGCTGGCCCGCCAGACGGGCCTCGTCGACGCGCATGGACGCCCTGTGCGCGGCCTGCCCGCCGCTGTGGTGGGCGGCGGAGTCGACGTGGCGACAGCCGTGTGGCGCGGCGCGTTCCTGGCTCACGGCTCCCTGACCGAACCGGGCCGCTCGATGGCGATGGAGGTCACCTGCCCGGGCTCAGAAGCAGCCTTGGCCCTGGTCGGGGCCGCCCGCCGGATCGGCGTCCACGCCAAGGCGCGCGAGGTCCGCGGGGTGGACCGCGTGGTCATCCGCGACGGCGACGCCATCGCCACGATGCTGACCCGCCTGGGGGCGCACGAGACCCTCCTGAAGTGGGAGGAGCGGCGGATGCGGCGCGAGATCAAGGCGTCCGCCAACCGGCTGGCCAACTTCGACGACGCGAACCTGCGCCGCTCGGCGCGCGCCGCGGTCGCGGCGGGCGCACGAGTCCAGCGCGCGCTGGAGATCCTCGGCGACGAAGTGCCCGACCACCTGCGCACAGCCGGGGTGCTGCGCCTGGAGCACAGGCAGGCCAGCCTCGAGGAGCTGGGCCAACTGCACGTGCCACCGCTCACCAAGGACGCCGTCGCCGGCCGCATTCGCCGCCTGCTCGCGACCGCCGACAAACGTGCCCTCGAGCTGAACGTGCCCGGCACGGAGGCCAGCCTCAGCCCAGAGATGCTCGAGGACGCTGACTGAATAGCGCGTGCGCTGCAGCAATACCGCCCTTGTGGCCCAGCGAAGTTGGATAGTGTGGTGCCGTCCAGACCTCGTCCCCACGAGCGGGCGAGATTCCTTGTGTAAGGAGACCCAGTACATGACTGTCAAGGTTGGCATCAACGGCTTCGGCCGCATCGGCCGCAACTTCTACCGGGCCCTCGTGGCATCGGGCGCAGACATCGAGGTGGTGGCCGTCAACGACCTGACCGACAATGCTTCGCTTGCGCACCTGCTCAAGTACGACTCCATTCTCGGACGCTTCGAGGGCGAGATCACTTCTGACGCTGAGTCGATCACCGCCGCCGGTCAGAGGATCCGCGTCTTCGAAGAGAAGGATCTGGCCAAGCTCCCCTGGGGCGAGGTGGGCGCCGACATCGTTATCGAGTCCACCGGTCGCTTCACCAAGGCCGAGGCTGCGAAGGCGCACATCGACGGTGGCGCCAAGAAGGTCATCATCTCCGCGCCGGCCAAGGGCGAGGACATCACGATCGTGATGGGGGTCAACGACGGCGACTACGACCCTGCGAACCACACGATCATCTCCAACGCGTCCTGCACCACCAACTGCCTCGCCCCCATGGCCAAGGTGCTCAACGAGTCGGTCGGCATCGTCAAGGGCCTGATGACGACGATCCACGCCTACACCGCCGACCAGAACCTGCAGGACGGTCCGCACAGCGACCTGCGTCGCGCCCGCGCCGCTGCCCTCAACATCGTGCCCACCAAGACCGGCGCTGCTCAGGCTGTGGCGCTCGTGCTTCCCGAGCTCAAGGGCAAGTTCGACGGCTACGCCCTGCGCGTCCCGACCCCGACCGGGTCCGCGACCGACCTGACCTTCCAGGCCGGCAAGGAGACCACGGTGCAAGAGGTCAACGCCGCGATCAAGGCCGCCGCCGAGGGCCCGCTCAAGGGCATCCTCGCTTACACCGAGGATCCGATCGTCTCCAAGGACATCGAGACCGACCCGAACTCCTGCATCTTCGACGCCGGGCTGACCAAGGTGATCGGCGACCAGGTGAAGGTCGTCGGTTGGTACGACAACGAGTGGGGCTACTCAAACCGCCTGGTGGACCTCGCCCTCCTCGTGGGCAAGTCCCTCTGACGATCACCCCAACCGAACCCTGAAAGGCGAATCCAGGTGAAATCCATCACTGATCTCGGGGATCTGCACGGCAAGCGAGTCCTCATCCGCTGCGATTTCAACGTCCCGCTCGACGGCGAGACGATCACCGACGACGGGCGCATCCGCGCCGCGCTTCCCACGCTGAAGCAGCTCACGGAGGCCGGTGCCAAGGTCGTGATCATGGCTCACCTGGGTCGCCCGAAGGGCGAGGTCAACCCGAAGTACTCTCTCGCGCCGGCCGCCAAGCGGCTGGGCGAGCTGATCGACGCCAAGGTCACCCTGGCCGGCGACGTGGTGGGCCCCGCTGCCACCGAGGCCGTCGCCGGGATGGCCGACGGCGAGATCGTCATGCTGGAGAATGTGCGCTACGAGAAGGCCGAGGAGTCCAAGGACGAAGCGGAGCGCCAGGCGCTAGCCGCCAAGTATGCCGCGTTCGGAGACGTGTTCGTCTCCGACGGCTTCGGCGTGGTGCACCGCAAGCAGGCCTCCGTTTACGACGTCGCCAAGATGCTCCCGAACGCGGCCGGCCACCTCGTCGCCAAAGAGGTCGACGTTCTCAAGAAGCTCACCGAGACCCCCGAGCGGCCCTACGTCGTGGTCCTCGGCGGCGCCAAGGTGGCCGACAAGCTCTCGGTGATCGACAACCTCCTGAAGGTCGCCGACACCCTCATCATCGGCGGCGGCATGGGCTACACGTTCCTCAAGGCCCAGGGGCTCGAGATCGGCTCGTCGCTGCTGGACGCCGAGAAGCTCGACACCGTGAACGAGTACATGGAGCAGGCGAAGGCGTCCGGCAAGAAGCTGCTGGTGCCGACGGACGCCGTGGTGTCGCCGAGCTTCCCCTCGGGTGAGGGCCCCTTCGAGAAGTCCACGGTGGCGGCGGACGCCATCCCCGCCGGCCAGATGGGCCTCGACATCGGCCCGGAAACGTCCCAGGCGTACGCCGACGCCATCAAGGGAGCCAAGACCGTCTTCTGGAATGGTCCGATGGGTGTCTTCGAGGTCGACGACTTCGCCGCCGGCACGAATGCCATCGCGAAGGCTCTGGCCGAGTCGGACGCCTTCACCGTGGTCGGCGGTGGCGACTCGGCCGCCGCAGTGCGCCAGCTCGGCTTCGCCGACGATGACTTCGGCCACATCTCCACGGGCGGCGGCGCCTCCCTGGAGTACCTCGAGGGCAAGACGCTCCCGGGCCTGGCCGTCCTCGAAGGGAACTGATCATGGCGTCCCGCACCCCGCTGATGGCAGGCAACTGGAAGATGAACCTCAACCCCGTCGAGGCGACCGGGCTGGTCCAGAAGCTCGCCTGGACCCTCGCCGACGCCAAGTACGACCGTGCGGAGTCCGAGGCGGCCGTCACCGTGCCCTACACCGACCTGCGCACCGTGCAGACACTGGTGGAGGGCGACAAGCTGCCTTTGGCCTACGGCGCCCAAGACGTCTCCGTTCACGACAAGGGCGCCTACACGGGCGAGATCTCAGCCGACATGCTGGCCAAGCTGAAGTGCGCCTACGTGGTGGTCGGGCACTCCGAGCGGCGCGACTACCACGGCGAGACCGACGAGGTGATCAACGAAAAGGCCAAGGTCGTCCTCGCGGCCGGCATGATCCCGATCATCTGCGTGGGCGAGAAGCTCGACGTCCGCAAGGCGGGCGAGCAGGTCCCGTTCGTGCTCGCCCAGGTCGACAAGGTGCTCGCCGACCTGTCCGCCGAGCAGGTGGCGTCCCTGGTGATTGCCTACGAGCCCGTCTGGGCCATCGGCACCGGTGAGGTCGCCACCCCTGAGGACGCCCAAGAGGTCTGCGGCGCCATCCGCGCCCGCGTGGCCGATCTCGTCGGCGCGGAGCCCGCCGAGGCAGTCCGCATCCAGTACGGCGGATCGGTCAAGGCGTCCAACATCGTCGACATTATGGCGCAGCCGGACGTCGACGGCGCCCTCGTCGGCGGCGCCTCGCTCGATATCGAAAGCTTCGTGACGATTTGCCGCATCGGCTCGTCACGCTGATCATCCTCGACGGCTGGGGCTGCGCGCCGCCCGGCCCCGGCAACG
>JBKHWW010000066.1:0-2722 GCA_046566345.1 Actinomycetes bacterium | reverse complement strand
ACGATCGCGTCGGCGAGCAGGGGTGCTGCCGCCTGGCCATCGTGCGCGGCGGCGTCCTCACAAGCGGTGAAGCCCTCGATCGCCGCCAGGATCGTGGGCGCCTGACGCACGGCCTCCAGGGCCTCCGCGGTGGCGGTCGCGGCTGCCCCCGCGGCGATCTCGGCCTCCTGCCTGGCAGGCATCTCGATCGTGATGGAACCCGAGTCCAGGTCGGGCGGCTGGGGGCCCCGGCCGCCCTTCTTGGTGTCCACGAAGAGCACCTTCTCGAGCTCCTTCTGCCGGCGCATATATTCGTGGCCGGGCTGGAAGATCGAGAAGAAGTCGGTCACGGCAATCAGAGTAGCCAGCCACGCTCCGAGCGGGTGGTTGCTGACACAGCGAGGCGGCCCCCCCGAAAAGGAGGCCGCCTCGGTGGTGTCGGCTGGGATCAGCCGTCGGTGCCGGCGTCCGGCTCGACGCTGCCCTCGATCTGCTTCGACTGCGCGGAGTGCTGCACCTCGATCTTGCGCGGCTTCGCGGCCTCGGAGACCGGGATGGTCAGGGTGAGGACGCCGTCGGAGTAGTCCGCGCTGATGCGGTCGGTCGCCAGGCCACGGCCGAGAGTGAGCTGACGCGCAAAGGTGCCCGCAGCCCGCTCGCGGGTGAGCCACTGGGCGCCCTCGCCGACGGGGGAGGTGCGCTGGGCGCGCACGGTGACGGTGGCGCCGTCCATGTCGATGTCGATGCTAGAGGGGTCGACGCCGGGGAGGTCGATGAGGGCGACAAAGCTGTCACCGGTCCGATAGAGATCCATCGGCATCGCCACCGATGCCGGTGTGCGGGTGATGTCACCGAAGAGACGATCCATCTCGCGGAACGGGTCCAAGCCAGCCATGATCCTTCCTTTCGTTCGTGCTGAACTGGGTATTTGGTGAGTTGAGTCTACCACGCTCAACCTTGACGCAAGGCCTCGCTCGGCGATTTCGGCGATCGGTGTCGGTGTCGTGAGGGGTCAGATGCCCAGGTCCCTCTTCAGCTTGCTCACGTGGCCGGTGGCCTTGACGTTGTACTGGGCCACCGAGATCGTGCCCTTGCCCTCGGTGTCGACGTCCACGACGAAAGTCGACCGGATCACGCCCACGATCTCCTTGCCATAGAGAAGCTTCGTGCCGTAAGCGCCGTAGGCGTCCAGGACGGCTCGGTCCACGTCGGCGAGCAGGGTGACGTCGAGGCCCTCCTTGGCCCGGAATGCGGCCAGCCTTTCGGGGGCGTCCGGGGAGATGCCCACCACGGCGAAGCCTGCCGAGTCGATCTCGTCCGCATGCGCCGTGAAGTCGACCGCCTGGGTGGTGCATCCCGGCGTCATCGCGGCGGGGTAGAAGTAGACGATCACGCGGCGTCCGGCGTAGTCGGACAGCGAGATGAGGCGTCCGTCTGCGTCGGGGAGAGAGAAGGAGGGGGCGGGATCGCCCACCTGGAGTTTGGCCATGGGGTCAGCGTAGCTTCTGGCATAGTGGGGCCCGCAGGTCATCCGTCAGGCATCGAAAGGACCGACCGTGGCTGAGGGCACCCGCTCGAAGGAGCAGATCCAGGCTGACATCGCGGCTGCGCGGGCTCGGCTCGCGAGCAACGTGGAGGGCCTGATCACCCAGACCCACCCCAAGGCCATCGTCGCCCGTTCGGTGCAGGACGCCAAGCAGTTCGCGGCCGGGGAGTTCGAGGCCGCCAAGGCCCAGTTCGTCGGCGTCGACGGCGCACCCCGCACCACTCGCTTGGTCGCACTCGCGGCAGCGGTGGCCGGGAGCATCGCCTTCTTGGTCGTGGTGCGCTCACTCGCCCGCGGCTGAGGTTTGCCCGCCGCAGAGCCGTCCTGGAGTTCCGGCCAGAACAGGCCTTCCGGACCAGGAGACTCATGTGCGCGGCACCTGATGGATCTTGATAACGATCAGATATCTCCTCTATCGCCGTGTGCAGGCGCGGTCTAGCTTGGGGGTCACCACAAACGGGCGCACAGGAGCGCCACCACACAGGAGTGAGGTTTGATGACCACCAAGACCATGAAGCGTGCGCTCGTGGCGTCCCTCTCGGCAGCTGCGGTCCTCGCGACGGCAGCCTGCTCCTCGACCCCGGCCGCTCCCGGCACCTCTGGCTCGACCGGCGGTGGCGCCTCAACGGCCAACTGGGACGAGAAGGGTCCGATCACCTACGTGCAGGACAAGGACACCTCGGGCAACCTCAAGGCAGAGATCGACGAGTGGAACGCAGCCAACCCCAACGAGCAGGTCAGCTTCATCGAACTCAGCGACAGCGCCGATCAGCAGCGCGACGCCATGATCCAACGTTCGCGTGCCAATTCGGACGAGTTCACCATCATGAGCGTCGACGTGGTGTGGACCACCGAGTTCGCCGCCAACGGCTGGCTGGAAGAGTTGCCCGCCGACAAGTTCCCGCTGGACGGCTTCCTGCAGGGCGCCGTGGACTCGGCCACCTACTTCGACAAGGTGTGGGCCTACCCGTCGACCTCCGACGGCGGCATGCTCTACTACCGCGTCGACCTGGTCGACGAGCCCCCGACGACGTGGGCGGACATGAAGCGCATCTGCGACGAGGTGCTCCCGTCGCAACCCGGCATGTCCTGCTACGCCGGTCAGCATCAGAAGTACGAGGGCTTGACGGTCAACATCGCCGAGGCCATCAACTCCGCCGGCGGCGACATCATCGGCGCTGATGGCCAGCCCGCCGT
>JBKHWW010000065.1:0-7156 GCA_046566345.1 Actinomycetes bacterium | reverse complement strand
AAAGCGGCCACCGTCACCGCCCCGGCGACGGCACGCCGCCCCGGAGTGAGGCAACGGGCCGCGCGCGCCGGGACAAGGTCACCTTTACCCGGGGATCTGCCGGGCGTAGCAGTCGTCGCCCACCGGGATGCCAATGGCCTGGCAGGTGGCGCTGACGTCAGCCCGGGTGGCCGCGCCGGGGATGACGATGGCGTAGTACCCCGGGTTCAGGTTCGAGAAGGCGCTGGTGTCGATCGCCACGGTCTGGTAGCCGGGGAAGGTGAGCTCCTGGGCGCGTGCGATGGCCTGCTCGGGGGTGGTGGATCCCTGGCGAAGCGAGTCGAGTACCGTGATCCAGGAACCGGGGGGCAGTGACGTCACGATCCCCGGGATGGGGGACGGGGGTGCCGACTCCGAGGGCGTGGCCGAGGCGGTCTCCGAGGGCGTTGGTGACGGCGTCGGGCTCGCGGTGGGTGTGGGGCGGGGCGTCGGCGTCCGGCTCGGCGAAGCGGACGCCGACGGCGAGGGCGCCGGCTGCCCGGTCAGCTGAGGCTGGAGCGCCCACCAGCCGAGGATCACCGCCACCAGGCCGGCGATCACGCCGAGGACGATCCCGAGGGTGAGGTTGCCGCGGGGGGCGGGCGAGTCGGTTGTCATGGGGCTCCTCACGCAACCTTGGTCATCCAGCCGAAGGGGTCCTCGGCGCGGCCGTACTGGATGTCGAGGATGCCGTCACGGATCGCGATGGTCTTCTGGAAGTGCTGGTCTCGGGGACGCCACTCCCCCTTCTTGGACTTGAAGCCGGCGATCGGGCTGATCACGGCGGCCGTGCCGCAGCAGAAGGCCTCGACGAACGTGCCGTCGGCGATGCCGCCGAGCACCTCGTCGGCGCTGAGGCGGCGCTCGATGGGCGTCAGGCCCTGCCGCGCGCCCACGTGTAGGACCGAGTCGCGGGTGATCCCCTCGAGGATGGTCCCGGTCAGCGCGGGGGTGACCAGTTGGCCGTCGGCGCTGATCAGGAACACGTTCATGCCGCCGAGTTCCTCGACGCGGTCCTTGCCGGTGGCCTCGATGAACATCACCTGCGTGCAGCCGTGCTCGTAGCCCTCGTACTGGGCGATCAGGCTGGCGGCGTAGTTGCCGCCACACTTGGCCGAGCCCGTGCCGCCCTCGCCGGCGCGGGCCCACTCGTCGGTGATCCAAATGTCGACGCCCTTGACGCCTTGGGCGAAGTACGGACCCACCGGCGAGGCGATCACCAGGAACGTGACCTCTTCAGCCGCTCGCACGCCGAGGAAGGGCTCGGAGGCGATCATGAAGGGTCGGATGTAGAGGCTGTGCTCGCCCTCGGCCTCGGGCACATAGCGGGCGTCGATGGTGACGAGCTGGCGGACAGCCTCGACGAAGTCTTCGACGGGCAGCTGGGGCAGCATCATCCGGGCGGCAGACGTCTGGAATCGCTCGGCGTTGCGCTCGGGACGGAACAGCCAGACCGACCCGTCGGCGTGCCGGTAGGCCTTCATGCCCTCGAAGATCTCCTGGCCGTAGTGCAGGACCGCCGCCGACGGGTCGAGGGTCAACGGCCCGTACGGCATCACCTTCGCACTGTGCCAGCCCTGCCCCTTGGTCCACGTGATCGACACCATGTGGTCGGTGAAGTACTGGCCGAAGCCGGGCGCGCGAAGGATCTCGGCGACCTCGGCGTCCGTGCGGGCACTCTGGTTGCGCTGCAGGTCGAACGTCAGGGACATGGCCGACACGATAGCGCCTGCCCACCCCCCGGCTGAGACGGCGCGTCCGGGCCGTGAGCAGTGGGCCTACGCTTGGCCGCCATGAGCGACGCTGCGCAGAAGCCCCGGCCCACACTCGCTGTTATCGGTGGCGACGGCATCGGCCCGGAGGTCGTCGCCGAGGGCATCAAGGTGCTGGACGCCGCCGTGGGCGCCGACGCCTTCCGCTACGTGCACTACGACTTGGGCGCCGAGCGCTGGCAGCGGACCGGTGAGGTGCTTCCCGACTCTGTGCTCGCCGAACTGGCCGAGGTGGACGCCATCATCCTCGGCGCGGTGGGCGCGGCGCCAGGGTCCAAGTCGATCCCCTCGGGGCTGCTCGAGCGCGGGCTGCTGCTCAAGCTGCGCTTCGCGTTCGACCACTACGTCAACCTGCGGCCCTCCAAACTCTACCCCGGCGTGTTCACCCCCCTGTCGGAGGCCGTGGTCGGGCGCGGACCCATCGACTTCGTCGTGGTCCGTGAAGGCACCGAGGGCCTGTACGCGGGCGTGGGCGGCGCGCTGGCGTCCGGCACGCCGAACGAGGTGGCCACCGAGGTGTCGGTCAACACCGCCCGCGGCGTGGAGCGGGTCGTCCGAGACGCGTTCGAGCGCGCGATGCGGCGTCGCAAGAAGGTGACGCTGGTGCACAAGCACAACGTCTTGGTCAACGCGGGCGGGCTGTGGAACCGGATCTTCTTGACGGTCGCGTCGGAGTACCCGGAGGTGTCGACCGACTACCTGCACGTGGACGCGACAATGATCGTGCTGGTCCAGGACCCGCAGCGCTTCGACGTGATCGTCACCGATAACCTCTTCGGCGACATCATCACTGACCTCGCCGCCGCGGTGACCGGCGGAATCGGGCTCGCGGCGTCCGCCAACATTAACCCGACCGGCGCGTTCCCGTCGATGTTCGAGCCGGTGCACGGGTCGGCCCCTGACATCGCCGGTCAGGGAATCGCGGACCCCACCGCCACCATCTCGTCCATGGCGTTGCTTCTCGACCACCTCGGACGCCGCGACGACGCCCTGCGCATCGAGGCCGCGGTGGACGCCGACGTTGCCGAGCGTGGCACCATCCGCCGCTCGACCGCGGAGGTCGGCGACGCGATCGCGGCCCGCCTGTAGGTGCCACGGACGTCCACCTGATGCATTTCTGCATGAGGTGGACGTCGCGCGTCACACATCGTCCTCCTCGGCCCAGAACCGGTGGTGCTCGCCGAAGACGCGGCCGCGGATCCACCAGATGAGTTCGACGGCCGCGGCGCCCGCCGCGCCGAGGACGAGGCCGACGCCCATGGCGGACCGGTTGGACGTGTCCAGCATGAACAGGGACTGGGTGGCCGGCAGCGTGAAGATGACCGCGTAGGCGGCCAGCGACGCGAGCACCAAGCCGACCCGCCACCACCGGTAGGGCCGGGCGACCACGGCGAGCACCCAGGTCGCCGCGACGATCAGCGCGGACAGGGTGGCGGTCGTCGCTTGGGTCGCGGTCGCCGGCTGGCTGGGCGCGATGCCCCACGCCCCCAGCGGGCCCCCAGCAGGCAGGACGACCACGTAGGTGAGAAACGTGACCGTGGCGACGGCGATCCCGGCGGGCAGCCCCAGCCGCATCACGCGCAGAACGAACCCGGGCCGCGCGCGTTCGTGGTTCGGCGCCAGCGACAGGAGGAACGCGGGGATCCCGATCGTGAACCACCCCGTGATCGTGACGTGGATCGGCTGGAACGGGAACGGCAGCTGCCACACCGCGACCAGCAGCGCGAGCACCGCCGAGTAGACGGTCTTGGTCAGGAACAGGTTCGCGACCCGCTCGATGTTGCCGAGCACGCGGCGTCCCTCGGCGACCACGTGGGGCAGGGTGGCGAACCGGTCGTCCAGCAGAACGATCTTGGCGACCGCGCGGGCCGCCGACGACCCCGACCCCATCGCGACGCCCAGGTCGGCGTCCTTGAGGGCGAGGACGTCGTTGACGCCGTCCCCGGTCATCGCCACGGTGTGGCCCTGCTCTTGGAGCGCGGCCACCATGGCCCGCTTCTGTTGCGGGGTGACCCGCCCGAACACACTCCTGGACGCCAGCGCCTCGCTCAGCTCGGCGGGCGAGGTGAGCGTGCGGGCGTCCACGGGTTCGCCGGTGACCACGCCGAGCGTGCTGGTGACCGCGCCGACGGCCCGGGCGTTGTCGCCCGAGATCACCTTGACCGCGACGTCCTGGTCGGCGAAGTACTCCAGGGTGGCGCGAGCGTCGGGGCGGACGCGCTGCTAACGCACGATCAGCGCGGCCGGCACGACGCGGCCCGGCGCGTCCGGCCCGTCGACGACCGAGGCCCGCCCCAGCAGGAGGACGCGCAGGCCGGTCCGTGCGATCTGATCGGCCCGCTCGGCCGCGGGGCCCGCGGCGAGCACATCGGGGGCGCCGAGCACCCAGGTGCCCCCCTCGGCGAACGCCACCCCCGACCACTTGCGCGCTGAGGTGAAGGGGGCTCGCACGGTCGGCGTCCAGCGCTCGGCGGGGTCGCCCATGGCGTCGGCGATCGCGAGCAGCGACGCGTTGGGGTGCCGGTCGGACGCCGCCAGTTGCGCCAGCACGGCGCGCGCACCGGCCTCGTCGAGATCGCCGAGCGGGATCACCTCGCCGCAGCGCATCCCGTTCTCGGTGAGCGTCCCCGTCTTGTCGGCGCAGACAACGTCGACCCGGGCCAGACCTTCGATCGCCGGCATCTCCTGGACCAGGCAGTGCCGGCGTCCCAGGCGCACCACGCCCAGCGCGAACGCCATCGAGGTGAGCAGCACCAGCCGCTCGGGCACCATCGGCACCAGGGCGCCGGCCATCCGCAGGACGGCCTGTTGCCAAGTCCCCTCCGACCTTGTCAGCTGGACGATCACCGTCGCGATCCCGACCGGGATGAGCAGCCACGTGATGAACCGCAGGATCCTGTTGATGCCGGACTGCAGCTCGCTGTGGACGAGCGTGAAGCGGGACGCCTCGGCCGCGAGCTGGGCGGCGTAGGCGTCCGCACCCACCTTGGTCGCCCGGTACGTGCCCGTGCCGGACACGGCGAAGCTGCCCGACATGACCGCGTCGCCGATCGCCTTCGGCTCGGGGTCGGACTCACCGGTGAGCAGCGACTCGTCAACCTCCAGGTAGTCGGCGGCGACGACGGTGCCGTCCACGACCACCTGATCGCCGGGGGCGAGCTCGATCAGGTCGTCCAGTACGACCTGATCCCGGGGCAGGCGCCGGACGCCGTCGGTGCGGTGCACGATGGGGCGGGCCTCGCCGATGACCGCGAGGTGGTCGAGGGTTCGTTTGGCGCGAAGCTCCTGGACGATGCCGATCGCCGAGTTCGCGATGATGAGGAGCCCGAACGCGCCGTTGATCCAGGACCCGGTGGACAACACGATGACAAGCAGCACCGCGAGGATGGCGTTGATGCGCGTGAACACGTTTGCCCGCACGATCTCGCTCACGGTGCGGCCGCTGCGGTCGGGAAGGGTGTTCACCTGGCCCGCCGCGACGCGCGTCGCCACCTCCTCAGGCGTCAGGCCCCCGACAACGTCGTGCACGTCGGCCAGCATGCCACGCCGCACCAGGAGGCGTATGGCGGGTGGGCGTCTGGTGGTCGGCAGGCCGTTCTCAGCAATTCCTGAAAGTCACTTGGCTTTCTCTCAGTTTTCCCTTACCTTAGAAGTGACCCCACAAGCCAAGCCATCAGCCACACGAGCAGCTTCTGAGAGGAAGACACACCCATGAGCCAGCGCCTGAACCGAGTCCTCGCCCTCACCGCCACGACCGCTGTCACGCTCGGCGGCGCGGTCGTGGCTGCCACACCCGCCAGCGCGGCGTCCGTCTGGGACGCCGTCGCCGCGTGTGAGTCGGGCGGCAACTGGTCGATCAACACCGGGAACGGTTACTACGGCGGGCTGCAGTTCAGCTCGTCGACATGGCGCGCGTTCGGCGGCACGGAGTTCGCCGCCAACGCACACCAGGCCACCAAGGCTCAGCAGATCACCGTCGCGCAGCGGACGCTAGCGGTCCAAGGCCCCGGCGCGTGGCCTACCTGCTCGATCAAGGCCGGCCTCACCAAGGCCAACGGCGGTGCTGCGAGCGCCGCGTCGGCGTCCACCACCTCGACCGCCGCCCGGGCCACCGAGACCACCAGCCGGTCCGCGGCCAAGGCGTCCACCCCTGTGAAGAAGGCCGCCACGCCGAAGCGGGCCACGACGGTGAAGGCGACCGAATCCACCGGCAAGCGCTTCGTGACCGTCAAGTCGGGCGACACGCTCGCCAAGCTGGCCAGGGTTCACGGCGTCGCCGGCGGTTGGGAGTCGCTGTGGTCCCTGAACAAGGCCGAGGTCAGCAACCCCAATGTCATCTTCGTCGGCCAGAAGCTCGCGATCGGCTGACGCTCTCCTCCTGGCGGCTTGCGGCGCCGCATCCGCCGGGGAACGGGCCACAGCGAAGGGGAACGCAGGCGTAGGCTGGGCGGTGTCGTCAGAGGAGAGACCCATGGCCCTGGCCATCGCCGCAGCGCTGCTCGCGGTCGCCGGCATCATTCTTGGTACCACCACGAACAACAGGCCGCTCACGCTCGGGTCCGCGGTCATGCTGGCCCTGATCATCGCGGCCTGGGTCTACTTCGCCCTGAACCCCTACTGATTCATCGCAGCCCGGGGGCTGAGCCGCGGCTGAGCTCGATGCAGAGCCGCGGCTCGTGGGGTCGCTCAGCGCGCCGCCGTGCCCTCGACGTAGTCGTCGTCGTGGCTCTTGACCCACGCCATCAGCTTGCGCAGCTCGCGGCCGGTGGCCTCGATCGGGTGCTTCTCGGCCTTCTCACGGAAGTTCTTGAACTCCGGGGCGCCGGCGTCCTGGTCGTCGATGAATCGCTTGGCGAAGGCGCCCGACTGGATGTCGGCGAGCACGCCCTTCATGTTCTCCTTGACGTGCGCGTCGATGACGCGCGGCCCGGACACGTAGTCGCCGAACTCGGCGGTGTCCGACACGCTCCAGCGCTGCTTGGCGATGCCGCCTTCGTACATGAGGTCGACGATCAGCTTGAGTTCGTGAAGGCACTCGAAGTAGGCCACCTCGGGCTGGTAGCCGGCCTCGACCAGCGTCTCGAACCCGGCCTGGACCAGCGCAGACGCCCCGCCGCACAGCACGGCCTGCTCGCCGAACAGGTCGGTCTCGCACTCCTCGGTGAAGGTGGTCTTGATGCCGCCGGCCCGCAGACCGCCGATCGCCTTGGCGTACGAAAGCGTCAGCGGCCACGCCTCGCCGGACGCATCCTTCTCGACGGCCACGATCACCGGGACGCCGCGGCCCTCGGTGTACTCCCGGCGCACGAGGTGGCCCGGCCCCTTCGGGGCGACCATCGCCACGTCGACGTCCGACGGCGGGGTGA
>JBKHWW010000064.1:0-8791 GCA_046566345.1 Actinomycetes bacterium | reverse complement strand
TACGACGACGTGATGAACCGGCAGCGGCACACGATCTACGCCGACAGACGGCGTGTCCTCGAGGGCGAGAACGTCGACGAGCAGCTGCGGGACGCCGCGTCGAAGGTCGTCGAGCAGGTCGTCCGCCAGCACACCGAGGGATTCCCGGAGGACTGGGACCTGGACGCGCTCTGGGCCCAACTGCGCACGCTGTACCCGGTCGGCCTGGCCCTGTCCGACTACGAGGGCAGCGACGTACGTGTCGAGGACTTGGTCGCGGACTTCGTCGCCGACGTGCAGCACGCCTACGACGCGCGCGAGGAGCAGCTCACTCCCGAGGTGATGCGCGAGCTGGAGCGCCGGATCGTGTTGACCGTGCTCGATCGCAAGTGGCGCGAGCACCTCTACGAGATGGACTACCTGCGCGAGGGCATCGGCCTGCGGGCCATGGCGCAGCGCGACCCCCTGGTCGAGTACCAGCGCGAAGGCGGGGACATGTTCACCGCCATGATGGACGCCTTCCTGGAGGAGTCCATCGGCTTCGTGTTCAACCTCGACGTGCAGGTCACGCCGCGACCCCAGGTGGGCGTCGTCACCGGGGAGGGCGGTGCGCCGGTCGACGTGGCGGCGGCGGGCCGCGGGCTGACCTACTCCGGCCCCACCGAGAGCGGCACCGTCGAGGTGATCACCGACGAAGACGAGCCTGCCGGCGAGGCGCCGGAGGGCTCGGTGGAGCCGGTCGCGGCTGCCCAGGCGTCCAACAGGGCGCAGCGGCGGAAGAACAACAAGCGACGCCGCTGAGCGCAAGCCCACGCCGGCTGCTCCCGCGTTCGGTGAGGTCAGGAGCGCGCCGGCCGGCGGGCGCCAGGCCCCAGCGCCGCCTCCAGCGCGGCGACCACCCACGCTGACCCGCGGCGCTGCAGCCGGAGTGCGATCGCCACCGAGCCGCGTTCGCCTGACAGGCGAAGGCTCGCCTCGACCACCCCGCCCGCTGGCATCTGGATCCGGATGCCGGCCAGGCTCAAGCCCGCTGCCGCGCGCGCTTTGAGCAGGTGGTCGACGAGGAAGGCAACGCGCGGGGTGAGCAGGGGGGACACCTGGGCCGCGGGCCGGCGTCCGGCCAGGGACTCGCACAACGCGCGAGCCAGGTAGCGGACGCTGCGCTCGACGTCGGGCGGCACCTCGGGGGACCGTTCCAGCGACGGCTCCACCCCGTCGAGGGGCAGCGCGGCCTGGGCGGCGGAGACCGCTTCGGGCGGGGGCACCAACCGCAGCAGCGGCGGGCGGGTCGAGGGGGCGGGAAGGAGGAGCGCGCGCATCTCGGGCGTGGCCGCCCGCGCGAGCGGCATGGTCATGGGCCCACTCTCCTAGGCGGACGCCGACCGTCGCCAGCCGCGAGCGGGCAGCCTGTGGACAACCCGTGCCATGCTGGGGGCATGCTGGTCTTCGCCCCCCTCTCGCCCGCCGACCTCGCCGATTGGGCCACGACCGGGCGGCGCGACGTCTGGGGTTTCGCGGCCACCGGGTCCTTCCTCGACGCGTTCGGCCTCCCCGCTCACGACAGTGAGGACGCCGACCTCACCCTCTTGGAGCTGGCCGGCATCGCGGGGTTGCTGGCCCACGGCGTCCGCCTGGTCGCGGTGTGCGACGCACCCGACGCGGTGGGCGTGGAGCCCGCCGAGTTTGGCTGCGTGACCGCCGCCTCCGTGGCGTGGGCGCGGGTGGAGAGCCTCTTCGCCGACGACGACGAGGGGGCCGCCAGGGCGGCGTCCGTGCGCACCGCACTGGGCGCGGTCACCATCGACGAGGCGTGGGACGCTGACGCCACCAGCGACCTGCTGCGCAGCACCGAACTGCTGTGGCACGGTTCCACCGAATGGGAAGGGCTGTCACACTAGGTCCCATGCCCAGGAGCTTGTGGAAAGGTGCCGTCTCGTTCGGCCTGGTCACCATCCCGGTCAAGCTGTACTCGGCCACCGAGGAGAAGGATGTGACCTTCCGGCAGGTCCACCCCGCCGACGGCGGCCGGATCAAGTACAAGCGGGTCTGCGAGGTGTGCGGCCAAGAGATCCCCTACTCCGAGATCGCGAAGGGCTACGAGGCTGCGGACGGGCGGATCGTCGTGCTCGAGGCGTCCGACTTTGACGACCTGCCGCTGCCGACTGCCAAACAGGTCGAGATCGTGCAGTTCGTCGAGATCGACGAGATCGACCCGACCGCGTGGAACAAGGCCTACTTCCTCGAGCCCGAAGGGCCGGGCGCCAAGCCGTATGTGCTGCTGCGCGAGGCGTTGAAGAAGTCGGGGAAGGTGGCGGTGGTGAAGGTCGCCCTTCGGTCACGCGAGTCGCTCGCCCTGATCCGGGCCACCGACGAGGTGCTGATGCTGCACACGCTGCTGTGGCCCGACGAGCTGCGCGAGGGGGACTTCGCTGCGCCCGCCGACGACATCAAGGCGACCAAGGGCGAGGTCGACATGGCGAAGATGTTCATCGACCAACTCACCGCGCCCTACGACCCCGACCAGTTCACCGACTCCTACCGCGAGGCACTCGAGCAGGTGGTGGCCGCCAAGCTGGGCGAGGCGCCGGCGCCCGCGGCGTCCGAAGAGAAGCAGGAGGGGGCCGGCGACGTGGTCGACCTCGTGGCCGCGCTCAAGGCGTCTGTCGAGGCGGCCAAGAAGCGGCGTCAGGCAGCGGCGAAGGCGGGCTGAGGCGGCGTTATAGTCGGCGCATGGACGCCGTGACCGCCGTGCCGCACCCCGCCAACGAGCCCGTGCTCGGCTATGCGCCGGGGTCGCCCGAGCGGGCAGCGCTGCAGGCGAGGCTCGCCGAGTTGGTCGACGCGCCGCCCATCACCGTGGACGCCCTGATCGGCGGACGGCGTCGCCCGGGTTCGGGCGCGGACGCCTACGAGGTGCGGATGCCCTCGGACCACCAGCACGTGCTCGCGACCCTCCACCAGGCCGACGGGTCCGACGCCGAGGCCGCGGTCGCGGCTGCCCTCGAGGCGGCACCCGCGTGGGCGGCGCTGCCCTTCGACGCGCGCGCGGCGATCTTCCTGCGGGCCGCGGAGCTCATCGCGGGACCGTACCGCGCGACGATGAACGCAGCCACGATGCTGGGGCAGGGCAAGACCATCCAACAGGCGGAGATCGATTCGGCGTGCGAGCTGATCGACTTTCTCCGGTTCAACGTCGCGTACGCGCGGCAGATCATGGCCGAGCAACCGCAGAGCGCGCCGGGGGTCTGGAACCGGATGGAGTACCGCCCGCTGGAGGGGTTCGTCTATGCGATCACCCCGTTCAACTTCACCGCGATCGCCGGCAACCTGCCGACGTCGGCGGCGCTGATGGGCAACCCGGTGGTGTGGAAGCCCGCCCTGACGCAGACGTTCGCCGCCCACTTCTTCTGCGAGGTGCTGCGCCAGGCCGGCCTGCCGGACGGCGTGATCAACATGCTCCCCGGGCACGGCAAGGCGGTTTCCGACGTCGTGCTGGCCGACCGGCACCTGGCCGGCATCCACTTCACCGGCTCCACCGCCGTGTTTCAGGACCTTTGGCGGCAGGTCGGACGGAACATTGCGGGCTACGTCGGCTACCCGCGATTGGTCGGCGAAACCGGGGGTAAGGACTTCGTGCTCGCGCACCCCAGCGCCGACCCCGTGGCGCTGGTCACGGCGCTGGTCCGCGGCGCTTTCGAGTACTCCGGCCAGAAATGCTCGGCCGCGTCACGCGCCTACGTGCCCCGATCGTTGTGGAACCTGATCTCGGCCGATCTGATCGCCCAGACCGACGCTCTGGCGGTCGGGGACGTCCGCGACCTGGCCAACTTCACCTCGGCGGTCATCGACGAGCGGGCGTTCACCAAGCTGGCCAAGGTGATCGACGCCTGTCACGCCGACCCGGCCATGCAGGTCGTGGCCGGCGGCACGTACGACTCCACCACCGGGTGGTTCGTCCGGCCCACGATCGTGGTGGGCACGGACCCCGGCTCCGACATCTTCAAGACTGAGTACTTTGGGCCGATCCTGGGTGTCTACGTCTATGACGACGACGGCTTCGATCAGGTCGTCGACCTGGTCGACACGTCGTCGCCGTACGCCCTGACTGGGTCCATCTTCGCCTCCGACCCGGTCGCGATCCAGCGAGTCCTGGAGGGCCTCCGGTTCACCGCGGGCAACTTCTACATCAACGACAAGCCGACCGGGGCCGTCGTCGGCCAGCAGCCGTTCGGCGGCGCGCGGGCGTCCGGCACCAACGACAAGGCTGGGTCCCTGTGGAACCTGATCCGCTGGGCGAGCCCACGCGTCGTCAAGGAGACGCTGGTGCCCCCGACCGCCGTCGACTACCCACACATGCGCTGAGCCGGCGCGCACCAACTCATCGCCCGCGAGCACCGCAGCTGCGCGATCTACCTGAGCCGGCCCGAGGTCAGCGAGTGAGCCAGGTCCGGCCGACCCGGCCCTGAGCCTCCAGCGCCTCCAGGAGGGCCGGCGCGGCGGCCTGCTCGATACGAGCCCCCACGAGCGGAACGTTCACCGTCAGCTCGCCGTCGTAGGTGATCGTGCTGCCGGACGCCGTGGGCTCCAGGCGCGCGGTGCCCCGCATCGTGACTGGCGCGCCAGCGACCGTGATCGACAGGATCCCGTCCCGACTGCCGTCGGCGGCCGCCTGCCCCCAGGTCATCTCCTGCACGATGGACAGCCGCGGGCCCACGAACGGACGCACCCCGGCGGGTGGCTCGACAGAAGCGTGGACGGCGGATCGGGTGGCGTCGGCGGCCACCCGAGCGTCCAGCGCACCCATCTCGACTGCGGCGTGGCTCAGGAAGTCCTCGTCGGTGACCATGGCGTGCACGACATGCGGGTCAGCGGGGAAGACCTGGCGGTTGGTGAACTGCATGGTCACTGCCTACCCGCCCCACGGAGCGCGGGCAAGCGTCATTCCCAAGGCGCGAGCCGGGACGCTAGCATGACCGCGTCCGGGCGACGCAAAGGAGCGCTGGCACATGGATTCCGCCACCAGGATTTCCGAGCACCTCGGCGAAGTAGCCAAGAATCTCTCGTCCCTGACCACCCGCCTCGACGCGCAGGAGTTCACAACGGCCTACTTGGGTCAGGAAACTCTGGGAGAGGCACTCGGGACCCCGGCGCCGCGCGCCGCGCGCATGCTCGCCCACCACCTGGAACTGGGCTACCGGCGCTCGCCGGGGGAGGACCTCATCTCGATCACCACCCCGCGGGAGGCATCCCATGGGTGGAGCGCCGGAGGCTCGACGCTGATCCAGGTGGTCACCGACGACCGTCCGTTCATCGTGGACACTGTGACGCTGATCCTCACCGAGGCCGGCTGGACGATCCGCGACCTGCGGCACCCCATCCTCGATGTGCGCCGCGAAGACGGCGTGCTGACCCGTGCGGGCGGCCACCTGATCGGGGACGACGACGACGAATCGTGGTTGAGTGTGGAGGCGTACCCGCCCCCCGGCACGTCGGCTGAGGACAAGGTCTCCGAACTCCGCGAGCGGTTGTTGTCGGGCCTACGCGCCTCGCGCGCCGTCTACGCCGACGACGCGGCTATCCACGAGCGCGTCGCGTACGTACGTCGCCTGCTCGACGAGACCGCCCAGCCTGTCAGCCCCCACCAGGTCCGGGGGATCACCGAGTTGCTGGGGTGGCTCGCCGACGATCACTTCGAGTTCTTCGGCTACCGCGAGTACACGGTGGCGGGCCGAGATTTCACCCCGGTCGAGGGGTCCGGCCTGGGGATCCTGCGCGATCCGAGCCCCGAGGAGTTCCACGCCTACCCCCTCGACGAGGACGCCGCCGTCCTGGTCCTCACCAAAGACTCACGACGTGCTCCGCTGCACCGTTCCGGCTTCATGGATTACGTTGCGGTCCGTACCTTCGACCGCGCCGGCCAGGTGATCGGCGAGCACCGCTTCATCGGCCTGCTGGCGGCGTCCGCGTACGCCGAATCCCTCAGCCGCATCCCGCTCATGTCGGAGAAGGCCGAGCAGGTGATCGAGCGCATCGGCTTCGACCCCGAGACGCATTCGGGCCAGGCCGTTGTGCAGACCCTGGCCACCTTCCCGCGCGACGAGCTGTTCCAGGCCGACGTGGCGGAACTCGCCGACGTGATCGCCACGGTGGTCACCATCCAGGACCGTCGGCAGGCGCGGCTCTTCCTGCGTCGCGGCGCCTACGGTCGCTTCTGGTCGTGCTTGGTCTACCTCCCCCGCGACCGCTACCGAACGGTGGTGCGGGAGCGGATCCAGACGCTGCTGATGGCCCGCCTCGCCGGCGCCTCGGTCGAGTTCCAGGCGGCCGTCACCGAGTCGGTGATGGCGCGGCTGCTCTTCGTCGTGAAGCGGGCCGACAGCACGGCCGAACCAGAGGTCTCCCCCGACGAGCTCGAGGCCGAGGTCGTGGCTGCCACCCGGTCCTGGAGCGACGACTTCAACGACGCCGCCTCCGAGCTGCCCGCCGAGGCGCGCGGCGTGGTCTTCGGGGAGTCTTACGAGGCGGCGCACTCCGCGCGGCAGGCCCTGGCCGACCTGCTGCTGGCGAACGAGCTCGCCGGGCCCGACGACCTGAGGTTCGCCCTCTACCGGCCGGACGCCGTCGACGATCCCGCCGACCTGCGCTTCAAGGTGATCACCCGCCAACCCATGTCCTTGTCTCGGGTAATCCCGCACCTGGACGCGCTCGGCGTCGAGGTCATCGACGAGCGCCCCTTCCAGTGGCAGTTACGCGGGGAGCCGTTGTCGGTCTACGACTTCGGGTTCATGCTCCCGGCCGGCCTGACGCTCGAGGACTGGGCACTGGCCGACCGAACGCGCTTCTCCGAGGCGTTCGCGGCGTCCTACACCGGCCGCTGCCATCCCGGCAAGCTGAACCGCCTCGTGATGCGCGCCGGGCTCACCTGGGAGCAGGTGACCTGGCTGCGGTGCATCGCGCGCTACCTGCAGCAGGCGGGCATTCCGTACAGCCAGCCCTACGTCGCCTCCGCCCTCAACGCCAACCCGGTGCTCGCCGCCGCCATCGTTTCCGCCTTCGAAAGCCGCTTCGATCCCGGCCAACACACTGACGAAGGCCAGCGAGACGAGGACTTCGACGCCGAGGTGGCCGAGATCCTGCAGGCCCTCGACGCGGTCGAGAGCCTCGACCAGGACCGCATCCTGCGCATGTTTGTCTCGGTGCTGCGCGCGATCGTGCGGACCAACGCGTTCGCCGACGATCAGCCAGCGCTGGCCATCAAGATCGACCCACTCCAGCTCGACCTCCTCCCGGAGCCGCGACCGGCCCACGAGATCTTCGTCTGCAGCCCCCGCCTGCAAGGCGTCCATCTGCGGTTCGGCGCCGTCGCTCGCGGCGGACTGCGCTGGTCCGGCCGCCCGGAGGACTTCCGCACCGAGGTGCTTGGCCTGGTTAAGGCACAGATGGTGAAGAACACCGTCATCGTGCCGGTGGGCGCCAAGGGCGGCTTCGTACCGCTCCAGCTGCCCGATCCTCGTGTCGATCGAACGGCGTGGTTGGCCGAGGGAACGGCCTGCTACGAGATCTTCATCGGCTCGCTGCTCAGCCTGACCGACAACCTCGTCGAGGGTCAGGTCGTGCCGCCGCCGCAGGTCGTCCGTCACGACGGCGACGACTCCTACTTGGTGGTCGCGGCCGACAAGGGGACTGCGACCTTCTCCGACATCGCCAACAGGATCGCCTTGGAGCGCGGCTTCTGGCTCGGGGACGCCTTCGCCTCGGGCGGGTCCGTCGGGTACGACCACAAGGGGATGGGCATCACAGCCCGCGGAGCGTGGGAGTCGGTCAAGCGCCACTTCTACGAGCTTGGTCTGGACTGCCAGGCCGAGGACTTCACCTGCGTGGGTATCGGCGACATGGCCGGCGACGTCTTCGGTAACGGAATGCTGCTCAGCCAGCACACTCGCCTCGTGGCGGCATTCAACCACGCGCACATCTTCCTCGACCCCACCCCGGACGCCGCCACCTCTTGGGCCGAGCGCAAGCGACTCTTCGACTTGCCCCGCTCTACCTGGGACGACTACGACCGTGCTCTGATCAGCAGCGGAGGAGGGGTCTTCCCTCGATCGGCGAAGTCGATCCCGCTGCCGGAGCCGGTGCGCAAGGCGCTGAAGCTCTCTGCCGGCGTCAAGGCTCTCGCGCCCAACGAGTTGATCCGCGCCATCCTGACCGCTCCCGTCGACCTGCTGTGGAACGGCGGCATCGGCACCTACGTCAAGGCGACCGAAGAGTCCCACGCGCAGGTCGGCGACAAGGCCAATGATCCGCTGCGGGTCAACGGTGCGGAGCTCCGCGCGCGCGTGGTCGGCGAGGGCGGAAACCTCGGCCTCACCCAGGCGGGGCGGATCGAGTTCGCGCGCGCGGGGGGCCGCATCAACACCGACTTCATCGACAACTCGGCGGGCGTGGACACCTCCGACCACGAGGTCAACATCAAGATCGCGCTGAACCGGGTGGTCGAGGCCGGTGAGCTGGACGCCGGGGGCCGCGCGGCGCTGCTCGGCGAGATGACCGACGAGGTCGCCGTCGCCGTCCTGACCGACAACCACGCGCAGAACGCGGTCCTGGCCGTCGAGTCGACCTCGGCGCGCAGCCTGCTGGACGCGCACGCCCGCTTCCTGCGGGCGCTGGAGCGCTCCGGCCGGCTGGTGCGCAGCGTCGAGTTCCTCCCCGACGACCGGCAGCTCGCCGAGCGGCGGCGCGACGGGCAGGCGCTGACCAGCCCGGAGCTGTCGGTGCTGCTGGCCTACGCCAAGCTCGAGACCGGGGACGCCGT
>JBKHWW010000063.1:0-4131 GCA_046566345.1 Actinomycetes bacterium | reverse complement strand
GGTTCTTCAGCACCAGGAAGCCCTCCTCGCCGTCGGCGACGACATTGCCCTCCTCGTCGAGGATCTCCACCTCTTGACCGAAGAACGGCTTACCCCCCGACCCCGGCTTGAGCGGCAGCGACGGTGTCGGCGTGATCTGGAACATCCCCGTCTCGGTTTGCCACCAGGTGTCCATGATCGGGCAATGGCCCTTCCCGATGACCTCGTGGAACCAGCGCCACGCTTCGGGGTTGATCGGCTCCCCGACCGACCCGAGCAGACGCAGGGAGGACAGGTCGTGCCGGTTCGGCCACGCGGGCCCGAACCGCATCAGCGACCGAATCGCTGTCGGGGCGGTGTAGAACGTGGTGATGCCGTAGTACTCGATCAGCTGCCACCACCGGTTCGGGTACGGGAACGTGGGCCCGCCCTCGTACATGAACGCGGTCGCCCCGTTCAGCAGCGGGCCGTAAACCAGGTAGGAGTGCCCGGTGACCCAGCCCGGGTCGGCCGTGCACCACCAGCGGTCCTCCTCCCGAAGGTCGAAGGTGTACTTCAGCGTCGTGTAGGTCCCCACCATGTAGCCGCCGTGCGCGTGCACGATCGCCTTCGGCTTCCCGGTCGATCCCGAGGTGTACAGGATGTAGAGCGGGTCGTCCGCGTCCATCTTCTCGGTCTCGCACTTGCCCTTGGCGATGGGCAGCGCGGCGAGGTCATGGAACCAGTGGTCGCGCAGCGGGTCCATCGCGACGTCCTGGCCGGTGCGCTTGACGACGATCACGTTCTCGACGGTCGGTGCGGTCCTGATGGCGTCGTCGACGATCTCCTTGAGCTTGAAGATCTTGCCGTTCACCCAGGACCCGTCCGCCGTGATCACCACCTTCGACTCCGAATCGTCGATGCGGTCGTGCAGCGCGTCGGAGCTGAAGCCGGCGAAGACCAGCGAGTGGATCGCCCCGATCTTGGCACAGGCGAGCATCGCGAAGAACACCTCGGGGATCCGCGGCAGGTAGATCGTGACCCGATCGCCCTTCGTCACGCCCATGGCTTTAAGGATGTTCGCCATCGCCGTCACCTCGCGGTTCAGGCTGAAGTAGCTGAACGTGCGGTAGTCGGACAGATTCTCGCCCACCCAAATCAGCGCCAGCTTGTTCTTGTGGGGCGTGGAGAGGTGGCGGTCGATGGCGTTGTGAACGATGTTGACCTTCGCTCCGGGGAACCAGCGGTAGAACGGCGCCTCGGAGTCGTCGAGCACGGTGTCCCACGGCTGGTACCACTCCAACTCGGCCGCGCGTTCGGCCCAGAAGCCCAGCGGGTCGGCCGCCGCGGACGCCGACAGGGCGGCATGGTCGGGCACGCGGGCCGCCTCGGCCACACCTTGCGGCGGATAGATCAGTTCGGGCTCGGCCATGGTGGACCCCCTCGTCGCGGACCAGTGTGGCCGCAGCCTAACCGGCTCCTCGGCCCGTGCTGAAGCCCGGCAGCCGGATATGGACGGTGCGGGCGGGCTCAGCCGCGGAAGTCCTCGGGGTCAACCTGGTCCAAGAAGTCGTGGAACGCCTGGAGTTGGTCCTTCTCGTCGGGGGCGTGCTCGATCGTGTCGGCGATTCCCGCTTGGGCCAAGACCTCGTCGGCGACGAAAATCGGCGCACCCACGCGCATGGCCAAGGCGATGGAGTCGGAGGGTCGCGCGTCGATGAGCCGCGTGCCGCCGGAGGTCTGAAGCGTGATCTCGGCGAAGAAGGTGCCCTCCTCGATCTTGGTCACGTCAACGCGCTCCACCCGGGTGTCGCCAGCCTGGAGCAGCCGCAGAATCAGGTCATAGACGAGCGGCCGCGGCGGGGTCTCGGTGGCGTCGAGGGCGACCAGGATCGCGGTTGCCTCGGCCAAGCCGATCCAGATCGGCAGCAGAGTGCCCTCGCCCGCCGGTTCTTCGAATGGTTTGAGCAGGACGACCGGCCGTGACGCCGAGTCGACCGCGAGGGTGGCGACGCGTACCTGGACCATGGGGCACCTCCCGGGGTGCTGCGTGCGGATCCTGTCTCTGCCATGGTAGGTGACCGGCCTCTCAACGTCGCCGTGCTGGCCCCCTACCATGTCACCGGGGGGTGGATGAGGTGACGGCGCGAACCCGCGTAGGCAGGAGGGCGGCGGTCATGGCGCGCCGGGCGTCGACGCTGGCGACGCTCGCGGGCGTCCGCGCCGGGCTGACGTTGCTCGAGCGGGTCAGCCCCGAACTCGGTGGACGGTGGGGTGAGTTCCTGTTCTTCCGGGTCCCGGACGCGCCGCCGGCGGCTCGCCGCGAGCGTCACGGCGTCCCGGGTGAGTCGTTCGCGCTCGACCTCGCGGGTCACGCCATTCGCGGTGAGGCGTGGGGATCCGAAGGCGGGCCCGTGATCTACCTGCTCCACGGCTGGGGAGGCTGGCGCCAACAGATGCAGGCGTATGTGAGCCCGCTCGTGGCCGCGGGCTGCCGAGTGGTGGCGCTGGACGCCCTCGCCCACGGCGCCTCGGACCCCAGCCACTTCGAGCCGCGCACCAGCCGCATCTTCGAGATTGGCGACTGCCTCGTGCGCGTCGTGGAGGAGTTCGGCCAGCCGTGGGGGATCATCGCGCATTCGGGCGGGGCGATGGCGGCGATCCTGGGCGTCCACGACGGGCGGATCACTCCGTCCCGTCTGGTCCTGGTGGCCCCCTCGGTGAATGTGGAAGGCATCATCGACGGCCTGCAGCGCTACTTCCGGATGGGGCCCCGGTCGGCGCGCGTGCTGGAACGCCGGGCGGTGAGGCGGATCGGACGGCCGGCGTCCGACTTCGACACCCCTGCACTGGCCGCCGAACTGGCGGCCCGAGGTGACCTGCCGCCGGCGCTGATCATTCACGACCGGGCCGACGACGAAACCCCCGCGTCGGGAAGCGAGCTGCTGCACGCCGCCTGGCCGGGCTCGCAGCTGCTCCTCACCGAAGGCCTGGATCACCGCCGGGTGCTGTGGAGCGCTGCGACCGTGGATGCGGCGGTCCGCTTCCTCGTGGGCGCGTGAGAGGAGCTCACCGGGCGGACTTCACTCGTCGAGGAACTCCCACAGCACGGCGGCGAGCAGGTCGGGGGCGGTGAGGTTGGCCATGTGGCCTTGGCCCGGCAGCTCGACGATCCGGGCGTCGGGGAGGGCGGCCGCGACGCGGGCAGGCTTGCCCTGGATCACCTCAGGCGACTCGGCCCCGACCAGAAGCAACACGGGGACGCCGATGCGGGCGGCTTGCTCGGGGTCGAGAGCCTGCTCGCCGAACGCACGGATCTCGCGCGGAACGGTGTGCGCGGACGCGACCCGCGACGCCCACGTGGGCGCCGCCTTCACGATGGCGAGCTCCTCGTCGTTGTAGTGCACCAAGTCGCGGAAGAAGGCCTCCATCGCCTCGGACCGCCGACCGGCCGCGATCAGTTGCTCCAGCCGCGCCAGCGTCTCGGGAGCCGTGCTGCGGTCGGCGGCGTCGGGCATCGGCCAGCCCTCGTAGAGCGCGAGCCGCCGGATGTTGGCGGTGAGGAGCGCGGCACCGAAGGCCACATTCCCGCCGTATGAGTGTCCTACGACATCGACCGGGCCCCCCCACCGTGCGGCCGCTGCGTCGACGACGGCGGCCAAGTCCTCGTGCTCGCGGGACAGCGAGTACGCGGCCGCATCACCGCTGGCCCCCCGCCCACGCCGATCGACGGCGTGCCACTCGACGTGCTGTTCGAGCAAGGGACCGACGAAACGCCAGGACGTGTGGTCGGCCGAGGTGCCGGGAGCGAGGACCAGGGGGCGTCCGTGTCCGGACCGAAAGACCGCGATCAGGGTGGCGTCCGCGGAGGTGACGTATGTGGGCGTGGCTTGGCTGGTGGTGGTCATCGTGTGCTCCTCGCTCGATGACTCCAGGTTGCCTCGCCGGTGGCGCCTCACCATCGGTAGATCTACCCATCCAGGAGGCGGTGCTCCACGGCGTACAGAGCGGCCGCGGCTCTGCTCGACACCCCGATCTTGGCGTACACGTGCTGGACGTGGTGCTCGGCGGTCCGAGGGGAGATGATGAGTCGCTGCGCGATCTCGGGGTTGCTCGAGCCCCGGGCGAGCAGGCGCAGTACTTCCAGCTCGCGGTGAGACAGCGTGCCTGGTC
>JBKHWW010000062.1:0-7175 GCA_046566345.1 Actinomycetes bacterium | reverse complement strand
GTGCCTCCGGCGACGCCTCCGAGGACAACGTGTCGATCTCGCGCGACTTGGAGATGTCCCAGTTCTGGCAGAACCGGCAGGCCAGGTTGCAGCCCGCGGTGCCGAACGACAGTACGGCGCTGCCGGGCAGGAAGTGGTTCAACGGCTTCTTCTCGATGGGGTCGATGCAGAAGCCCGAGGACCGCCCGTAGGTGTCGAGAACGAGCTGGTCGCCATCGCGCAGCCGCACGAAGCAGAAGCCGCGCTGGCCGTCTTTGAGGCGGCACTCGCGGGGGCACAGGTCACACTGCAGTCGGCCGTCCTCGGTGGGATGCCACCACCGAGCCGGATGCGGAGTCGTGGTCATGATGAGCCTCCGCTCCATCTTCCCACCAGGACACAACCCCGTACACCGACAGCCTGACGTTCCCATCCCACCGGCCAGGCGTCAGGCCGGCCTTGCTCTCGAGCCGCCGCAGGAACTCGTCCGGCTCGGGCAGCTGTTCCCACACCTGCGGCAGGAAGGTGGCGCGCCGTGACCGCCATCGCAAGACCACGCCGTCCACGTGAGGGCGCAGTTTGTCCAGCGCCTCGTCACGGGTCCCGGCGGCCAGCGGCACGGCCGGCCCGAGCAGGGACACCCCGACGCGAAGGGCGCCGAGCTCGTCCACCACCACCGGAGCGAACCTTGGGTCGTGGAACGCTGCGGCTCGCGCGTTGGCGGCCACGTCCTCGCCGATTGGGCGCTCGGGAGTCAAGCTCCCGATGCAGCCGCGCAGCGTGCCACCGCTGATCAACGTGACGAACGTCGCACCCGGCTCGGCGACCCAGGGTGCGTCGGTGTCGACCGGCGGAGCGGCGAGGTCGAGCCGGCGGGCGATCGCCCCGCGAGCGAGGGGAAGCAGGACGCGGCCCGCATCAGGCGGCGCGGTCACGGCGTCCGCCCCTTGGGCCAGAAGCCGATCGCGGCGTAGCCGACGACGCGTCGGCGGTCGCCGGCCGTGTCGCCGGAGTTGCACAGGCCGATCAGGTGCGGCACCAGCGAGTGGCGTCGCGCCGCCACGACGAGGCCGTTGACGGGGGCGGCCCCGCAGGCCTGTGTGGGCAGCAGCGGACCGCCCAGCGCCAGCACCGCGGTCACGGTCTCCTCGTCGGCGGCACGCGCCTGGTCATACGGCAAGTAGTGCGACAGGTCGGAGGAGACCACGATGATCGTCTCTGGACCGCCCCAGAGTGCGTCGAGCACGCCTGCGACCGCCTCGGGCGACGCGCGCCCGACCGCGAGAGGCACAGTCGGGACGTCGCCCAGCACACGCTGCAGGAAGGGCAGGTGCACCTCGAGGGAGTGCTCCAGCGCATGAGCCGAGGGCGACTCGACCACGTCAGGGAGCCTCTTGGCGCTGCTCCCCTCGGCGCGCACGAGACCGAGAGGGGTCTCGAACGCGTCCGCCCTGTCGACGGCCAGGCCCTGGACCGCGACGCGGTGCACGGGCCCCAGCAGGACCACCCGTTGAACCTCCGTACGGTACGGCTCGAGGACCGCGTAACCCAGCGCCGCCGTCGATCCGGAGTAGACGTACCCGGCGTGCGGCAGCACGAGAGCCTTCGGCAGTCCGGCGGGGAGCCCCACCGCCTCCGCGAGGCGGAGGCGGCCGTCAGCGAGTAGACGGTCGACGTCGCGGGCCAGCGTGGCCGGCTCGGCCGGGTAGAACAGGCCCGCGACGGCGGGGGGACGGATGTGGGACATGCGGTGCCTCCGCAGTCATCTTCCTGCACGCGCCCCGCCCTTGTGCGCCGTCCGCCGGATCGCGCCGCGCGAGCCCCTGCCCGCGCGGCGCGTCGTCGGTCAGGACTTCTGGACGGTGATCGTCCAGGCGGCGTCGCCGACCTGTTCGAAGTGGGTGACGGGGTAGCCCGCCGCGGCCGCCCAGTGGGGGATCGAGTCGGTGGCCTGGGTGCAGTCGAAATCGATGACGAGTTCGTCGCCCACGTCGAGCTGGGCGATGGCCTGCTTGGCCTCCACCAGCGGGAAGGGGCAGACCTGACCCAGCGTGTTGAGTTGGAACCGGCGGCCGGTTCCCCCGGCGCCGAGCGCGGTCACTGGCTCGGCGGGCGGGGCGTCCGGCTCGACGAGCGGCCGGGACGCGTTCGGGAACAGCGGCTTGGTGAAGCGATCGAGGAAGCTCATGACTCTCCTTAGTCAGCGGACGCCGACGGTGTCGGACAGGGGGACGAGAACGGGCTGCGCGCCTGCCCGCCGATGGGTCTGGACGAAGAAGCGGGCCGCGAAGCCGACGCCGAGCAGCGTGAACAGGAACGCGGTCCAGCCCTGGTAGCTGAAGAGCGCGGTCTGCACCAGCGAGTTGCCGATCGTGCAGCCGCCGGCCAGCGACGCGCCGACACCCATCAGCGTGCCGCCGCCGATGGCCCGCACCGCGGTGGAGGCGTCCGGGGCGCGCAGCCGGAACTCGCCCGAGAGCCTCGCGGCGATGTAGGACCCGGGGATGAGGCCGAGGACGAACATCACGCCCCAATCGATCCGGGACAGCTCACCGGTGGCGAGGTAGTTGACGATGTTGGCCGAGGGCGTGGTGATACCCAGGCCGGCGTTGCGTCCGGCCGCATTGGAGAGCGGGTAGGCCAACGCCGCGAGGACGCCGACCACGACGGCGGTCGCGTTGGGGCTCCACGGCTTCTCGAACAAGACGCGCGCCAGGCCGGTGCGACGCGCGACGGGGCTGACCACGGCTACGCGTTGATTGCGCTGCCTGGTCAGGGCCCACGCGACCACGCCGACGAGCACGGCGACGAGCAGCCACGCGGAGACGCCCAGGGACGCCTGGATCGTCGTCATCCCCGACTTGTCGGCCTGCGCGGCATCGTTCAGTGGCTGGAGCGCGCCGTACTTCATCACCGACGCGACCAGGGCGTAGAAGACGAGCGCGATCCACGATCCGATCAGGCCCTCGCCGGACCGGTAGTAGGTTCCGGTGGCGCAGCCTCCGGCCAGCACGATGCCGATGCCGAAGAGGAACGATCCGCCGATGACGGCAGCCCAGGCAATCTCCGGAACGCCGGCCTTGATCAGGCCCGCCGACAGCATGCCGTGGACCAGCACCGCCTGCACGGCGATGGCGAGGCCGAACGCGGTGAGCCAGCGCGTGGATCCGCTGAGCCACACGTCCCGGAAGGCACCCGTGACACAGAATCGTCCGCGCTGGAAGACGAAGCCGAGCACAATGCCCAGCGCGAGTCCGGTGAGAATCATCGATTTACTCCTAGGGGTGGAAAAGGGGTGTGAGAAAGCGCGTCAGGGCACAACGATTTCGCCGGGAAAGCTCCGGCTGAAAAGGGACATCGAGCAGGTGGTGAGGCCGCCTTGGGCGCTCAGCCCGCCGGTAGGTCAGCTGCGGACGGGCCCCGTCGCAGGGGGCTATTCAGGCGCGACAACAACACGGACACGCAGCGGCACACATGACGCACGCGGGGCGTGCTGTGTGAGCGAGGCGGGCGTCCGCGGTGTGGTCCATCTGGAAAAGAATCCCTTGCCTGGGTGGTGGCCCGAGGGCCCCGACGTGATGCAATAATGGTACGTCACGAAATCGAGACTTGCAAAAATCGTCTCACCCGACTTTGGTGACCACCACGCCGACGTGCATTCTCGACGGCAGTAGGCTGTGCAACGCACGACCCGACGCGAGCTCGAGGAGACGAGATGGTGCACGGCCGGAGGGTGCTCGCCACCGCAATCGCGCTGGCGACCATGGCCGGCCTCGCCGCGTGCTCCACCGAAACCGTGCAGTCCGGCCCCCGCCCGCACCGGCCGACGGCCGCCGTCCCCCATCGGACGCCTGCGGCGTCCCCGGAACCTGTCCGCCTGGCCTCTCTGCCGGATTACACACTGCCCACGACGGTGGCGCCGAACGTCTTCTCGAGGCCCTTGGTGAACTCGGAGGCCGCTTTCTCCTGGTCCGTCGTCGACGAGAACGGCACCCCGACCCGCTACAGCCCGGGCGAGCCTGTCGTTTTCGGTGACCCCGAGACCTACAACCAGGTGCCGGGGGTGCTCACGTTCCGCGGCAACAACCATCGCTCCGGCGGCGCCTACGGAACCGCGGATGTCCGCGACCGGACCCTCACCGTCGAGTGGACCACACGTATTGGCGAGATCCGCGGCGAGGGGTCGTACTGGCCCGGTGCTGGCTGGACCGGGCAGCCATTGCTGGTCCAGTGGCCGCGCGAGACCAAGGTTGCGATGGGCCTGGCCTCTGAGTTCGTTGACGACGCGGACTTCGTCGAGGTGATTTACCCGGTCTTCGAAGGCAAGATCTACCGGCTCGACCTGAAGACGGGGCGTCCGACGCGCGACCCCATCGACGTGGGCTGGGGGTTCAAGGGCACGGCGTCCGTCGACCCTCGCGGGTACCCGCTGCTGTACGCCGGGCAGGGCCTCAACGACACCAACGGCACCATCGGGCCGTGGCGTTACCGGGTCTTCGACCTGATCCAGAACAAGGAGGTATGGCACCTGTCGGGCCTCGACCCGGCGGCACCCCGGCACGACTGGGGCGCCTTCGACTCCTCGGCGCTGGTGGACGCCGAGTCTGACACCCTGATCGCGCCCGCCGAGAACGGGCTGATCTACAAGGTGCTGCTCAACAGCTCCTACGACGCTGCGGCGCGCACCGTCTCGATCGACCCCGAAGTCACCCGGCTGCGGTACGAGGTGCCCGGCAACGTGCGCTACGGCGTCGAGAACTCAGCCGCGGCCTACCGCAACCTGATGTTCGCCGCGGACAACTCCGGCAACGTCTTCTCCTGGGACGCGACCACCCTGGAGATGCTGTGGATGCGCGCGACCGACGACGACGTGGATGCCTCGCTGGTGCTGGAAGAGACCGACGAGGGCATCTTCCTCTACACCGGCAACGAGGTGGACAACCGCGGGGCCGAGGGCGGCGAGCGCATCACGAACCTTCGCAAGCTGGACGCCCTCACCGGCGAGCAGCTGTGGCAGTACGACATCCCGGCCTACTACACCGGCGTCAACGGCGGCGTGTTGTCCACGCCGGCGCTCGGCACCGGCACGCTGGGCGACCTGGTCATCTTCAATGTGTCGCGGACGACCGCACCTCGCGAGGGTGACCTGATCGCGCTCGACAAGCAGACCGGGGGCGTCGTGTGGCGGCGCCACCTGAGCAACTACTCCTGGAGCTCCCCCACGCTGGTGCGATCGACCGACGGGACGCAATACGGCGTGCTGGCCGACTCCGACGGCATCATGCACCTCTTCGACCCCCAGACCGGCCTGGACATTTCCCGGGTCAACCTCGGCAGGAACGTCGAGGCCACGCCCGCAGTCTTCGGCGACATGCTCGTGGTGGCCTCCTACGACCGCAACATCTATGGCATCCGGCTGCGGTGATTCCGCGTACGCACAGGCCCAGCCCAGTCGTGTGAGGAACCGGTGACAGGGCAGTTACCGACGGCGTGACCGTCCGTCACACGACGTTCCTACGGTTCTTGGTGAGCAGCTTCGCGCATGCGGCCGCACCCCCTGACCACGAGGAGCGACATGACCACCACGCGCCTGCAGTCTTCCGCCTCGACCACCCTGGTGTTCCGACCGGGCCGGTGGATCGACGGCTGGGACCCCGAGAACCCCGAGCAGTGGGCGTCCGAGGGCCGCCCCATCGCCCGTCGCAACCTAGCCCTGTCGATCTTCGCTGAGTTCCTGGGCTTCGCGGTCTGGGCGCTGTGGAGCATCGTCGTCCCGCAGCTGAACAACGTCGGCTTCGACCTCGGCGTGAACCAGATGTTCTGGCTGGTGTCGACGCCGGCCCTGGTCGGCGCCACCCTGCGTCTGCCCTACACGTTCGCTGTTCCGTGGTTCGGCGGCCGCAACTGGACCGTCATCTCGGCCCTGCTGCTGCTGATCCCCGCCGCGGCCCTCGCCTGGGCAGTCAACCACCCCGACCTGCCCTTCGAAGCCCTGCTGGCCATCGCCGCCCTGGCCGGCATCGGCGGCGGAAACTTCGCCTCCTCGATGGCCAACATCTCGTTCTTCTACCCCGCCCGGGAGAAGGGCTCCGCCCTGGGCCTCAACGCGGCGGGCGGCAACATCGGGACGGCCGCCGTGCAGTTCGCGGTGCCCATCGTGATCACGTTGGGGGCCGGGCTCAGCCTCGACCGGGCCGGGTTGATGTTCATCCCCCTCGCACTCCTGGCGGCCGTGCTCGCCTGGCGCGGCATGGACAACCTCTCCAGTGCCCGATCCGACCCCCGCGCCTACGCCGCGGCGCTGCGGCACCCACACACCTGGCTGCTGTCGTTCATCTACATCGGCACCTTCGGCTCGTTCATCGGCTACTCGGCTGCTTTTCCGACGCTGCTGAAGAGCCTGTTCCCCGAGGTAACGCTGTCCCTGGCCTTCATGGGTGCGTTGGTCGGCTCGCTGGCCAGGCCCCTGGGTGGGCACCTGTCCGACCGCGTCGGCGGGGCGGTGGTCACCTGCACCGCGTTCGCTGCGATGGCCCTGGGCGCGGTGGGGGCTATCGTCGGGCTGCGGACGGCGTCCTTCGCGCTCTTCTTCGTGTCGTTCCTGTGGCTGTTCGTCTTCACGGGGATCGGCAACGGGTCGGTCTACCGGATGATCCCGGCCGTCTTCGCGGGCACGGCCTCCGACGACTCCCCGGCACTGGTCGCCTCAGGACGCGCGGCGGCCGGTTGCCTGGGTATCGCCGGAGCGGTGGGGGCCTTCGGCGGCTTCCTCATCCCCCAAGGCTTCGCTCTGTCCACCACGCTGACGGGCAACCTCCAGGCGGCCTTGGCGGTGATGGTGGCGGTGTACCTGCTGATGCTGGCGCTCACGTGGGTCAGCTACCTGCGTCCCGGCTCCGCGCTGGCCGCCCTCAGGGTCTGACGTGACCCGGACCCACTGCCCCTACTGCGCCCTGCAGTGCGCCATGGCTGTGACCCCGGCGGCGGCGACGACCGTCACAGCCGGCACCGCCAGCACTGCTGGCAGGCGGGAGGTGACGATCGTCCCGCTCGACTTCCCCACCAACCGTGGCCGCCTGTGCCAAAAGGGCTGGACGGCCGGTGAGGTGCTGGCGGCGTCCGACCGCCTCACCACGCCGCTGGTGCGCCGCGAGGGCGAGCTGGTGCCGACCGACTGGGACACCGCACTGGACCTG
>JBKHWW010000061.1:0-9641 GCA_046566345.1 Actinomycetes bacterium | reverse complement strand
CCCGCCACGTCACCTCAGACCCGCGACGTCGGCGACTCCTACCGCGCTTCCTGACCGGCGAGGTGGCCGAGACGGATCCCCTCGACCGTGACGCCCACACCGGCGTCGATCGACGCGCCGACGGCGTCCGGCTCCGGCAGCATGCGGCAGGTGAGCACGGCGGTTCCCTCGTCGGCGAACACCTCGACCGACTGCTCGTCGAGCACGATCCGCAGCCGCACCCGGGCCCCGCTCAGCGGTCGAGGCGCACGCGCCACTCCCGCCATCTGCGGTACGCCGCCGGCGGCCCCGGTCCGATCCAGCGTGATCTCGTTCTCAGTTACCGAGACGAGGACGCCGCCGGTCCCGTCGGCGCGGGGACGGAGCCGCATGGAGGCCTTCGCCCCCGGCGCGAGGCTCACCTCGACCTCCAGGACAGCGGCCCCGCGGAGTGCCTCGGACGCCGCCCACCCCTCACCGCTGACCGAGTACTCAGTCCACGAGACCGACGCTGGCAGCACCGGCTCCTGGGCCAGGACCGGCCAGCCGTCGGCGTCCCGGACCAAACTCAACCGCCGAGGGGCGGTCATCATGCCCAGCGTCCCGCGCAGGGGCGGCAGAGCCCGGGCGTAGTCCCAGTTGCTCATCCACCCGATGAGGGTGCGCTCGTTCTCGGGCAGGCCGAAGAACGTCACTCCCGCGTAGTTGTCGAAGCCATGGTCGAGCCACCGCGCGTCGTGGGGGTCGGCGTCCGGGCGGTGCAACGGCGTGAACGTCGTGCCGTCGAAGTGTCCGACGAAGTACTGGGTGCCCGACCCGCCGGCGGGAGCGCCGGGGTACAGGCTGACGAGCAGCACCCACAGCTGGTCGCCGGTGCCGTCGACGGCCAGAGGAAAGAGGTCGGGGCATTCCCAGATGCCCTCAACGGAACCGACACCACCGAAGACGGAGAGCGGCGTCCACGTGAGGAGATCGTCGGAACGGAAGAGGTGCACCTCGCGCTCCTCGGCCTCCACGGCGACCATCACCCAGTACGCCTCGGCCTCGCCGTCCCAGCGCACGACCTTGGGATCACGGAAGTTCCGGGACCCGCGTTCGAGCACGGGGTTGCCGGCGTGCGGAGTCCAGGTGAGGCCGTCGTCGAGGCTGTAGGCGACGGACTGCGCTTGAAGGCGGGTCCGCCGGTTCAGCGAGGTGTAGAAGGCAAGCAGAGCGGGGGATTCCGCGCTGCCGTACCCGCTCACAGCGTTGTCATCGACCACGACTGAGCCCGAGTAGATTTCCTCGGCTTCGGTGCAGGGGATCGCGACCGGGTGGTGCTCCCACGAGTACAGGTCGGGGCTGGACGCGTGCCCCCAGCTCATGTTCCCGTGGGTCACCCCGTACGGGTTGTACTGGTAGAAGAGGTGGTACCGCCCGGCGTGGGCAACGAGTCCGTTGGGGTCGTTCATCCAATGATCGGGTGGCGTGATGTGGAGTGTGGTCATGGCTCTCACTTGCCCGCGCCAGCCGTGAGGCCCTCGCGCAGCGGCTTCTGCCCGAAGACGAACACCAGGAGCGCCGGGATCATCGAGATGATGACGCCCGCCAGCACGGTCGACACGCTGCCCGTGCCAAGGTTGCCTTGGAGAGTCACCAAACCGAGCGGGAGGGTGAAGTTCTGATCGCTGATCGTCATGATGAGCGGCCGGAAGAACTCGTTCCAGTGATAGTTGAACGCCAGGATTCCGACGATCGCCAACCCCGGCGCCGACAGCGGCAGGTAGATGCTGAAGAAGGTCTTCCAGGGGCCCGCTCCGTCGATCTCGGCCGCTTCACCCAACTCGTGCGGCAACCCCATGAAGTACTGACGCATCAGGAACGTGCCGAACGCGGTGGGCAGTGCCGGAACGATGAGCGCCAGCAGCGTGTCAGCCAGGCCCATGCCACGGATGAGCATGAACACCGGGACGATGGTGACCTGCATCGGAACCATCATCGTGGCCAGGATCAATCCGAAGAGCACGCGCTTGCCCCGGAAGTGGAACCGGGCGAACACGTAGCCCGCCATGGCCGCGCTCAGCATCTGGCCGACGGCGACGATCCCGGTGACCAGGGCGCTGTTCCACACGTACAGCCAGACGGGGATCTTGTCGAACACGTCGGCGAACGCCGCGAACCCGAACGCGCTGGTGTTGGTTTCGACGTCGGTGGGGGTGAGCGCCACCCACAGCGTCCAGACGACGGGGCCGAGGGTGAGGAAGGCGCCGAGCGCCAGCAGAAGGTACTTGCCGAAGGTGGTCAGGCCGCGCAGGGGCGACCGGGTCTGCACTGCTTCGATGGTCGTGGTCATGGTTACCTCACCCGTAGAAGACGTAGCGCTGGCTGAGCTTGAACTGGATCGCGGTGACGAGCATGATCAGCAACGTCAGCACGATGCCGACGGCTGACGCTCCACCGAAGTCGAGCTGCCGGAAGGCCGACTCGTAGATCACCATCACCGCGGTTCTGGTCTCGTCTCCGGGTCCGCCGCGGGTGAGCACCCAGGGCTGGTCGAAGATCTGCAGGGCGCTGATGATCGCCATGACCGAGGCCACCAGCATCGTGGGGCTGATCAGAGGCAGCGTGATGTTCCTGAACTGTGCCCATCCCGTTGCACCGTCGATCGAGGACGCCTCGTAGACCTCCCTGGGGATGGCCGCGACGCCGCCGATGAAGAGCAGGAACGTGAAGCCAAAGTTCTGCCACACGTAGACCAGCAGGACCACGACCTTGGCCCCCCAGCCCGTGGTGAGCCAGCCGACCTTGCCGATCCCAAAAAGCCCGAGGAACTGGTTGATGAGGCCGAACTCCTGGTTGAACAGGTAGGCCATGATCAGGGACACCGAGGCCGCGGACAGGATCAGGGGGAAGAACAACGCCGAGCGGAAGAACGCGCGGAGCCAGCCGGGCATCTTCGACTGCACGAGCAGCGCCAGCACGAGGGCCACGGCCAGCTGGAAGACAACCGCGGCGACGACGAACCCGATGGTGTTGAGGAATGAAACCCGCACCGTCGGGTTGGCGACCAGGGCGACGAAGTTGTCGAAACCCGCGAACCGAGGTGCGGTGATGACGTCCCAGTGGAAGAACGCCAGCACGGTTGACCCGATGATCGGCAAGAAGTTGAACAGGCCCAAGCCGATGACCGTCGGGGCGAGGAAGACCCAGATCAGCGAACGGTTCTTACGGCTCAGCGGGTCGCGACCGACGGACGCCGCGGGCGTCGCTTGAGCTGTGGTCGGGGACACAGACGTAGAGGTGGAGGTGGAAGTTGACATCATCGCCCCTTCAGTGCGAGCTCGAGGTCACGCTGCATCGTCTCCAGGCCGCGCCGGACGCCGTCCGGGCCACTGGTGATCGTCGTGACGACATTCTTGATCAGGGCCGACTCGACCGCCGCTTGCTGCGGAGGAGCCGGCATGGGACCGGTGCTGGGGAACTTGTCCAGCGTGTCGTAGAAGACCTGCCAATTGCGGGGTCCGGTGCCCCCGCCGTAGAGCTCGTCGTTCAGCCGACGGCGCGGCAGCGAAGAGTCGGGCAGCGGGTGCGCGATGCGCATGCCCTCGACCGACACGGCGTACTTGAGCCACTCCCAGGCCTCGTCCTTGCGAGGCGAAGTCTCCATGATGGCGTAGCCGCCGGCGCCGAACTGGTGCCGCTGGCCGCGCATCTGCGGGAAGAACGTCACGTCGTACTCGTCGTTCGCGACGCCCGCCTCAGCCAGGCCGCGCACCCAGAACCCGCCAGCCGGAGTCATGCCGACCTGGCCCGTCGAGAACAGCGCGACCAGCTCGTTGCCGCCGCCCTGGGCCGGGTTCGCGGCCAGGCCCTCGGACACCATGCGCTGAAGCACGGAGAAGCTCTCGACCGTGCGATCGTTGAGCGCATCGGCGTTCTCCCACAGGAAGCCACCGCCGCGCGGTGCCTCGTTGGGGTAGAACCGCCGCCAGACCCAATCGCCGCCAGCCGCCTTCTCTTCGGTGAGGAAGCTCGTGTCATTGATGTAGAGCCACGGCACGACTCCGCCCCACAGCCGGTTGTTCCAGAAGTACGGAAGGAATGAGTTCGGCGCACCACCCTTCATGGCCCGCGCGAGGGTGAAGAAGTCGTCGAGGTTCCAGTTGTCGTCGGGGCGGCCCATCCCGGCCCGCTCGAGCGCTTGCGTGTTGTAGAACACGTTGGCGGCGTTGAAGTTGTCGGGCAGCTGGAACAGGTTGCCCTTGTAAAGGAACGACTCGATGAGAGCGGGATGTACGTCGTCGAAGTACTCCTGCATCTCGTCGGCGTCCCGCATGACGTACTCGTCGATCGGGTGGGCCAGGCGGGATGCGAACAGCTGCGTTCCCTCGGTGGCCACGGTCACGACGTCGGGCGGCGTGCCGGCCGCGATCATGGTCAGGATCTTGGCGAAGTACTCGCTCCAGTCCTGGCCCTGGATGGCGACGATGCGGACGGGGATCGACGGGTGCTTCCTCTGGAAGCCCTCGACCAGCTTCTGACGCGCCAAGGCGTCCTGTTGGGTACCGAACAGCGCGACCGTGAGCGCGTCCTGCCCCCGTCCTGGGATGTCGGCGCCAGACAGGCGCGGCCACGAGACCGCCGCACCCAGCACGCCCAGGCCCGCGAGGCCGAGCACCGCTCTGCGACTGAGATCAACCACTGTGTTGCTCCTGCGGATGAGGGACACCGCGCCCGTCGCGGGATTGCGGCGGATCGGTTGCCCACGGTGCTAAATCCATTTAGCATGAGAACCGTAACACTGCGGCAGACTGGTCGGCAAGAGTCTTCGCGAAACGATCCGGGGCAAGGCGGAGGGAGCCACTGAGATGGGCAAGAAGGCGGGTTCCCGACCGACGCTGGCCGACGTCGCCCGGCTCTCGGGGATGTCGAAGGCGGCGGTGAGCCTCATCCTGAACGACCGCCCGGGATCACGCCTGTCGGCCGAGGCGGCCGAGCGCGTCCGCGCAGCCGCGGCCGAGCTCGACTACCGCCCCAATCCGCTCGCCCAGAGCCTTCGCTCGGGCAGCACCCGCGCCATCGGGCTGATCAGCGATCAGGTCACGATCACGCGGTACGCGTCACACATGATCGTCGGAGCCTTGGCCGCCGCGAAAGCTCAGGAGCACTCCGTGCTGATCGCGGAGACCGGCGGCGAACCCGGCGCCATCGAGGACGCCGTCACGACCATGCTGGACCGGCGCGTCGACGGCATCGCGATCGCGTTGATGGCCGCCCGCAGGGTCGACGTGCCCGATGTCACCGCGCTCACCCCTCTGGTCGTCATCAACGGCCAGACATCGGGCCAGGATCCCAGCGTGCTCCCCGATGAGCGCGCCGCCGGCCGAACCGTGGCCCAGGCCGTCGTGGACGCCGGCCACCGCCGCATCGGCCTGCTGGGCGAGCTCGACGCGGGCAAGGTGGCCGACCCGGGGACGACCGTTACGATCGGCGTCCGGTTTGCCGCCATCAACGCAACCCTGGACGCCGCCGGCGTCCGAACCGTGCATGCGCCGATCCCAGACTGGTCGCCCGAGAGCGGCTACGAGACGACCCGCCGGGTGATGGCCGCTCACCCCGACCTCACCGCGCTCATCGCGGCCAACGACAACGTCGCGTTCGGGGTGTACCAGGCCCTCACCGAAATGCGCCTCGACATCCCTGGGGACGTGTCGGTCATCTCGTTCGACGACGAGGAGGTGGCCGCCTATCACCGGCCCGGCCTCACCACCGCACGCCTGCCCTACGAGGAGATGGCGCGGGTCGGCATCGACATGCTGCTCGGCGTGCGGCCGCCGGGCCACGTGCTCGTGCCCATGCCGCTGATCCGACGCAAGTCCCTGCGCGCCCTCTCGGTGGCCTGACCCGGACACGCTGACCGGCCCGGAGCATCGGACTCCCCGTCTACCAGGGCGAATATGCGGCTCCGGGACTAGAATGGCCGCAGATCCTCCTGCACCGACGCGGAGGTGACCGGGGTGGCGCCCGTCACCCCGGGGGACGAAAAGGGGTGTTGACCATGGCACTGGTACGCCGCGACTGGCCCGACGTTCAGGAGTTGGTCCAGCGGCTGTTCGAAGGGGACGCGGAGAGGTCATGGCTTCGAGTCGAGGAGTTCGTCGACGGCACGACGCAGGTCGTCCGGGCGGAGCTTCCCGACATCGACCCTGACAAGGATGTGGAGTTGGCCGTCGTCGAGGGCCAACTGCACATCAAGGCCCGCCGGCAAGCGAGGTCCGAGCACAAGGACAAGGACGGGTACCGCTCCGAGTTCCAGTACGGCTCCTACGCCCGCTCGATCCCATTGCCTCCGGGCGCGACGGTCGATGACGTTTCTGCCACGTACAAGGACGGCGTCCTCGAGGTCCGGGTTCCCGTGGCCGAGCTGACTAAGCCCGCACCCACGAAGATCCCGATCTCCCGAGGGTGACCTGAGCCCGGCGATGCTCATCGGGCAGACCGGCCGGGCGGCCCGCCAGCGGCATGGCGGACCGCCCGTCTCGGCTGGCGTCCGAAGCGCGGCGACAGGCGTGCGCTTCTGGCAGTCGTTGTTCGTCTACGTGTGGACGGCATCGCTGCTCGGCACGTGGTACGAACTCGTGCTGAGCCAGGTGATGACGGCGGTGACGGGCGATTCCAGCTGGTGGCGACCGATCACTCCAGCGACCGTCTTGCACTTCGCCGAGCCTTACGGGCTCGGCGCTGCCGCCCTGATCCTCGTCGTCGTGCCCCTTCGCCAGCGGTACGCGTGGCGACCCTGGCTCGTGCTCGTGGTCAGTGGCCTCGTCGGCGCCGCTGTCGAACTGGTCAGCGCCCTGGCCCTGGTGGCGGCCCTCGGACGCAATCCGTTCTGGGACTTCTCGTCATATCCGTTCGACCTCTACGGCCTCACCTCGCTGGTGTCCGTGCTCGTCTTCGGCTTGCTGGCGACGCCCTTCGTCTCCTGGGTCTATCCGGCTACGGCTCCAGTTCTGGACCGGGTGGCCCCCCTGCCGATGGCCGTGGCGTGCACCGGGATGCTGGTGCTCTACGTCGCTGCCCTGACGGTCAAGTTGTCCTCGCTCGGCTGAGGGCCGCCGACGCTGGCAGAATGGGGCGCGTGCCGAACATGCTGACGACGCGGGCGACCCCCGCCGGCCTCTCCGCCGCTGACCGCTGGCGCCTGCGGGCCGGCACGCTGCTCGGGGACGCAGCAGCGCTGGCCTCGCGGGTCCTGGGCAAGGGGTCAGGCGCATCGATCCGGGGGCAAGTGCTCACCCGCGTGCATCCGGGCGCCTTCGCTGCTCTGGTGAAGGGACGCCGCATCGTGGCCGTCACCGGCACGAACGGAAAGACGACCACGAGCCACCTCCTCGCCGCGGCCGTCCGCGAGGGGCTGGGGCAAGACAACGGCCGGCTCGTCACGAATGCGGACGGGGCCAATCTGCACTACGGGATCGCCTCCGCCCTGGCCAAGGCCCCGCGCGCCGACCTCGCGGTTCTCGAGACCGACGAGCGCGTGGTCGCCGACCTCATCGAGCACGGCCGCCCCGAGATCCTGGTGCTGTTGAACTTCAGCCGCGACCAGCTCGACCGGAACCATGAGATTGCGTTCCTCGGGCGAGCCTGGCGCCAGGCGCTGCAGCAGGCGGGGGCGGCCGGCCCAGTGGTGGTGGCCAACGCCGACGACCCGCTGGTGACGTGGGCGGCCCAGACGGCGCACCGCGTGGTGTGGGTGGACACCGCCTCCACCTGGACCGCCGACGCCGCCCTCTGCCCCAACTGCGGCGATCTCCTTCGACGGGTGAACCCGTCCGACGACCAACCCACCGGGTCCTGGGACTGCCCCGGCTGCTCACTGACCGAGCCCTCCGCCGACTACGTCGTCCGGCCTGAGTCCGTTCAGCTTCCCGACGGCCGCTCCGTGCCGCTCCAGCTGAACGTGCCGGGCCGGTTCAACGTAGCCAACGCCGCCATGGCGCTCGCGGCAGCGGTCGAGTTGGGGGTCGACGTGGACGCCGCCCTTAGAGGCTTCGCGACCGTGCGCTCCCCCGCCGGGCGCTTCGCGACCGGCCACTTCGGGGCCACGTCGGCGAGACTGCTGCTGAGCAAGAACCCGGCCGGGTGGGCCGAGTCGCTGCCTCTGCTGCGCTCCTCGACCGTCGTCCTCGCCATCGACTCGGTGGCCGCCGACGGCAAGGACGTCTCCTGGCTCTGGGACGTCGACTTCGAGCAGTTGGCAGGCAAGCACGTGATCTGCACCGGCCCCCGCGCTTACGACCTGGCCGTCCGCCTGGAGTACGCCGAGGTCGACCACGAGGTGGTCCTCGACCTGACGGACGCCCTGCGCGCCGCCGCGCACGCCGAGCAGCCGATCGACCTGATCGCCACCTACACCCCCTTCCAGAAGCTCCTCAAGATGGCAGGCCTGCGATGAACCCACGGCATGCTCCGGGCGCGGCGAAGATCGTTCTCGTCTACCAGTCCCTGCTCGGCATCTACGGCGACCAGGGCAACTCGCGCGTGCTGGCCAAACGTCTTCAGTGGCGCGGCATCGATGCCGAGGTCGTGACCGTCGAGCCGGGGGATCCCCTTCCGGCCGACGGCGTGGTCTACCTGCTCGGCGGGGGCGAGGACAACGCCCAGACCACGGCGGTGCGCGAGCTCCGCAAGGACGGTGCCCTCTTCTCGGCGATCGCCGACGGCGCGGTCGTGTTCGCGGTGTGCGCGGGGTACCAGATCTGTGGCCGCTCCTTCACCATCGGCGAGACCGACCAAGTGCGCGAGGGCCTCGGCCTGCTCGACGTCGAAACGCGACGAGGCCCCCAGAGGGCCGTCGGCGAGATCCTCACGCACTGGACGAAGCCCGACGGCTCGGACTATCTGATCAGCGGCTTCGAGAACCACGGCGGGCACACCACCCTCGGCCCGGACGCCGCCCCGCTGGCCCGCGTCGAGGTCGGCGTGGGCAACTGCGGAGACGGTACTGAGGGGGCAGTCCAGGGGCGGGTGATCGGCACCTATCCTCACGGGCCGGTGCTCGCGCGTAACCCCGACCTGGCCGACCACGTGCTGGAACTGGCCTTGGGGCGTCCCTTGGAGCCGCTCGAGCGCGCGCAGGGCGCGCACGCCGGTTTACGGCGAGAGCGGACGGCCTTCGTCCGGCGCTGAGTCCGGCAACCCGCTCCCCGTCCGCATCCCGATTTCGCAGAACGCTGTCGATGGACTAGAGTTCTTCATCGCGCACCGCTAGCTCAACTGGCAGAGCAGCTGACTCTTAATCAGCGGGTTCAGGGTTCGAGTCCCTGGCGGTGTACCACAGACGGGAGGGCCCGGGAGACCATGTCTCCCGGGCCCTCCCTCGTCATGGACGCCTCAGCGCATCACTTCACACCACCGGCGGTCAGGCCGGCCACGATGCGTCGCTGGAACGCCAGCACGAGGATGATCAGCGGGATCGTCAGGATGACGCCAGCAGCCATGATCGTGCCCCAGGGGGTGTCGAACCCGTACTGGCCGGTGAACTTCGACACCGCCACGACCGCGGTGTACATGTCGGCGCGCGTGCCGAACGTGAGCGCGATCATGAACTCGTTCCAGACGGCGATGAAGGTGATGATGGCCGTCGTGAACACACCGGGGGCCGCGAGCGGCATGATCACCCG
>JBKHWW010000060.1:0-21614 GCA_046566345.1 Actinomycetes bacterium | reverse complement strand
CGACGTCGCGCGACGACACCCCCGGCACCGGTGCCTTGCCGCGCGACTGCTGGCGGCCGCCACCACCGAGCAGCTCCGCGGTGTCCTGGTCCTCGCGGGCCAGCATCTCCGTGATGTCGGCGATCTTCTTGCGCAGCGGCGTGGGGTCGACACCCCGCTCCGTGTTGTAGGCGACCTGCTTGGCGCGACGGCGGTTGGTCTCGTCGATCGCCAACTCCATCGACGGGGTGATCTTGTCGGCGTACATGTGCACCTCGCCGGAGACGTTGCGCGCCGCACGGCCGATGGTCTGGATGAGCGAGGTGCCCGACCGGAGGAAGCCCTCCTTGTCGGCGTCGAGGATCGCCACGAGCGAGACCTCCGGGAGGTCCAGGCCCTCGCGCAGCAGGTTGATCCCGACGAGCACGTCGTACTGGCCCAGCCGCAGGTCGCGGAGCAGCTCGATGCGCTTGAGCGTGTCGACCTCGGAGTGGAGATACCGCGTCCGGATGCCGTTCTCCATCAAGTAGTCGGTCAGGTCTTCGGCCATCTTCTTGGTCAGCGTCGTCACCAGCACGCGCTCGTTGCGCTGCACGCGGGTGCGGACCTCGCCCATGAGGTCGTCGATCTGGCCCTTGGTGGTCTTCACGATGACCTCGGGGTCGACCAGCCCGGTCGGCCGGATCACCTGCTCGACGAACCCGCTGCTGCGCGCCATCTCGTAGGGCCCGGGCGTCGCGGACAGGTAGACAGTCTGGCCGATCCGCTCGGTGAACTCCTCGAATCGCAGGGGTCGGTTGTCCATCGCGCTGGGCAGGCGGAAGCCGAAGTCGACCAGCGTGCGCTTGCGGCTCATGTCACCCTCGTACATGCCGCCGATCTGCGGCACCGTGACGTGGGACTCGTCGACGATGAGCACGAAATCTTCCGGGAAATAGTCGAGCAGGCAGTTGGGCGGCGTGCCCGGCCCGCGCCCGTCGATGTGGCGGGAGTAGTTCTCGATGCCCGAGCAGGTGCCGATCTGGCGCATCATCTCCATGTCGTAGCCGGTGCGCATGCGCAGCCGTTGCGCTTCGAGCAACTTGTTGGACGCCTCGAGATCGGCCAACCGCTCCCCCAGCTCGGCCTCGATGCCCGTCAGCGCCCGTTCCATCCGCTCCGGGCCCGCCACGTAGTGCGAGGCCGGAAAGACGTACACCTCGGCGTCCTCGCTGAGCACCTCACCGGTGAGGGGGTGCAGGGTGGACAGCGCCTCGATCTCGTCGCCGAAGAATTCGACCCTGACCGCATTCTCCTCGTACATGGGGAAGATCTCCATGGTGTCGCCCCGCACCCGGAAGGTGCCCCGGGTGGCCGCGAGGTCGTTGCGGGCGTACTGGTTGGTCACCAGCCGCCGAGCCAGCGAGTCCATGTCGTGGGTGTCGCCGACCCGCAGGCGGATCATGCGGTCGACGTACTCCTGCGGCGTCCCGAGGCCGTAGATCGCCGACACGGTGGCCACCACGATCACGTCGCGGCGGGTCAGCAACGAGTTCGTCGCCGAGTGTCGGAGCCGTTCGACCTCTTCGTTGAGCGAGGAGTCTTTCTCGATGTAGGTGTCGGTCTGAGGAACGTAGGCCTCGGGCTGGTAGTAGTCGTAGTAGCTGACGAAGTACTCCACCGCGTTGTCGGGGAAGAACTGCCGCAGCTCGTTGGCGAACTGGGCGGCGAGAGTCTTGTTCGGCTGCATCACCAGCATCGGGCGCTGCAACCGCTCTGCGAGCCACGCCACCGTGGCCGTCTTGCCCGTGCCCGTGGCGCCGAGCAGGACCACATCGTCCTCGCCCGCACGGATGCGTCGCTCGAGGTCGTCGATGGCGGCCGGCTGGTCGCCGGCGGGCGAGAAGTCAGCGTGCACCGCGAACGGTGCCACGCGGCGCTTGATGTCGGTGGTTGGTCGCACGGTGTCCAGCTTAGGCAGCCCGTCTGACACTCCCCCGCGGCGGCGACCTCCGCCGGGCTAGCATCCCGGGTACGAACCTCCCCCGGCGAAAGGAAGCCCGTGGCTGACCTCATCACCGCACCTCGCACCGCACTCATGCTCATCGACCTCCAGCGCGGATACTTCGAAGACGACATGCTCGCCGCGCAGGCCGACGGCATCGTCGACGCCACCAACGAACTGCTGCGCCGGGCGGCGTCCCGCGGCCTGCCCCTCGTCAACGTGGTCACCGAGCACGCCCCCGACCGATCCACCTGGACACTTTCGATGCTGTCCGACGACCAGGGGTTCAACTTCAGCGGGACCGACCAGGCACAACTGTTGCCCGGGATCGAGACCGTCCCGGGCATGCACACGGTGAAGAAGATCCGGGACAGCGCCTTCCACGGCACCGCCCTCGCCCAGCGCCTGAGGTTGATGCGGGTGAGCCGGCTGCTGCTGTGCGGCGTCGAGGCAGAGAACTGCGTCGCGCTGACCGGCCGGGACGCCTTCGCCCACGACTTCGAGGCCGCTTTCGCCCTGGACGCGATCGGCTCGGGACGCCCCGAGCGCGGCCGTCAGGCATTGAAAGACAACTACGAGGAGGTCCGACAGCCGTTGCTGACGCTGGACCAGGTCGACCAATGGTGGTGACCCTCAGCCTCGGGACGCTTCCCAGCCGGCGGGGGTGACGGGAAGCGCCCGTTTGTGCGCCGTGCGGTGGTACCACGACAGCATGGTGGCCTCGTCCTCGGCACTGACCCGTCCCCCCTCGAGATAGTCGTCCACCGCCGAGTAACGCACCCCGAGCGCGACCTCGTCGGGGATGAGCGGTTTGTCGTCCTCGAGGTCGGCGGTGGGGACCTTCTCGAGGAGGTCCATCGGCAGGCCGAGGGCGTGGCCGATGTCACGGACACGGCGCTTGGGCAGCCCGAACAGCGGGATCAGATCGGCGGCGCCGTCACCGAACTTCGTGTAGAAGCCGACCAAGGCCTCGGCCGCCTGGTCGGTGCCCACCACGAGCAGATGCCGCGCTCCCGCGACCGTGTACTGGGCGATCATCCGCGCCCGGGCCTTCACGTTGCCCTTGACGTAGTCGTCGCGCGCGTCGCCTATCGGCATTCCTGCTTCGAGGCAAGCGTCCCAGATACTGTCGACGGCGACCTTGACGTTGACGGTGTAGACCTCGTCGGGCGCGATCGCCTCCAGTGCGCTGCGCGCGTCGTGCTCGTCGTTCTGGACGCCGTAGGGCAGCCGCATCGCCACAAACGTGGCGTCGCCCCCCGCTGCCCTGACCCGCTCGCACGCCAACTGGCACAGACGTCCGGCGACCGTGGAGTCGACCCCGCCCGAGATGCCCAGCACCAGGCCCCTGGAGCCCGTGTGACGCACATAGTCCGCCAGGAACTCCACCCTGCGCTCGGTCTCGGAGGCGGCGTCGAAGTCTTGGACCACCTCGAGTTCGTCGATGATGCGCTGCTGCAAGCCCCTGTCGTTCATGGCCATCGAGCCTAGCCAACGGCGCTGGAACCCGCACCCCCCGCGGCGGCGACGATCTGCGGCCAGGCTGTGTCAACCTGCGCCCGGAGGTCGTCCAGGCCCCCGTCGTTGCTGACGACGAGGCCGGCCGCGGCGAGCCGGTCCTCGCGGGACGCCTGCGCCGCTACTCGCGCCTGGGCCTCCGCACGGTTGAGTCCTGATCGTCCCATCACCCGGGCGACCTGGGTCTCGACGGGGCAGTCGACGACGACCACGAGGTCGAACGCGTCGGCCTGTCCCGTTTCCACCAACAGAGGGATGACCTCGACCACCACGGCGCCAGGGTCGGACGCCAGCGCCGCGGCCCGCAGGCGTGCCCCCAGCGCCCGGATCAGGGGGTGCACGATGGCGTTGAGGTCGGCCCGGGCCCGGGCGTCCGCGAAGACGAGGGCGCCGAGGGCCGCCCTGTCCAACGACCCGTCGGGGAGCAGCACGCTCTCACCGAACCGCTCGCGGATCGCGGCGAGACCCGGCGTCCCCGGCTCGACCACCTCGCGTGCGAGCTGATCGGCGTCGACGATCACCGCGCCCCGTGCAGAGAGAAGCTCCGCCACTGTCGACTTGCCCGATCCGATGCCGCCTGTCAGCCCGATCCGACGCCCGCTCATGGCGCCATCATGGCAGGATCGGCCCGCTGGAACGCCGAGTGCCCCCGCCCCGGTCAGGGGCGGGGGCACTCGGGCCGTGCTTCCAGACGGTCAGCGACCGCCGGTGAGCTTGTCCCGCAGGGCTTGCAGGGCCTCGTCGGAGGCAAGCGAGCCCTCGGGAGCGCTCGCGGTGGTGCCCGCCGAGTAGGACGCCGACGAAACGGACTCGACGGCTGCCTGCGATTCGGCGGCCTCGGCGTCCTCGACCTGCTTCTTGTGCGCCAGCCAGCGGGCCTGCGCCTCGGCGTACTGCTGCTCCCAGGCGCGCTGCTGCTCCTCGTAGCCGGGCTTCCACTCCTGGGTCTCGGGATCGAAACCCTCGGGGTAGATGTAGTTGCCCTGGTCGTCGTAGGAGGCGGTCATGCCGTACAGCGACGGGTCGAAGTCGTCGGCGGCCACGTCGACACCCTCGTTGGCCTGCTTCAGCGACAGCGAGATGCGGCGCCGCTCCAGGTCGATGTCGATGATCTTGACCATGACGTCGTCGTTGACGGCGACGACCTGCTCGGGGATCTCGACATGCCGCTCGGCCAGCTCGGAGACGTGCACCAGGCCTTCGATGCCCTCGCCGACGCGAACGAAAGCGCCGAAGGGGACGAGCTTGGTGACCTTGCCGGGCACGATGTGGCCGATCTGGTGGGTGCGCGCGAAGGTCTGCCAGGGGTCCTCCTGGGTTGCCTTGAGCGACAGCGAGACGCGCTCGCGGTCCATGTCGACGTCGAGCACCTCGACGGTGACCTCCTGGCCGACCTCGACGACCTCGGACGGGTGGTCGATGTGCTTCCAGGACAGTTCGGAGACGTGCACGAGACCGTCCACCCCGCCCAAGTCGACGAACGCGCCGAAGTTGACGATGCTGGAGACGACACCCTTACGGATCTGACCCTTGCCCAGCTGGTTGAGGAACGTGTGGCGGACCTCGGACTGGGTCTGCTCCAACCAGGCGCGGCGGGAGAGAACGACGTTGTTGCGGTTCTTGTCCAGCTCGATGATCTTGGCCTCGAGGGTCTGGCCGACGTAGGGCTGCAGGTCGCGGACACGCCGCATCTCGACCAGAGAGGCCGGCAGGAAGCCACGCAGGCCGATGTCGACGATCAGGCCGCCCTTGACGACCTCGATGACGCGGCCGGTGACGACCCCGTCCTCTTCCTTGACCTTCTCAATGGTGCCCCAGGCGCGCTCGTACTGCGCCCGCTTCTTGGACAGGATGAGGCGACCTTCTTTGTCTTCCTTCGTCTGGACCAGGGCCTCGATCACATCGCCCACGGTGACCACGTCGAACGGGTCAACGTCGTGCTTGATGGAGAGCTCTTTGGAAGGGATGACACCCTCGGTCTTGTAACCGATGTCGAGCAGGACCTCGTCCCGGTCGATCTTGACGACAGTGCCGGTGACGATGTCGCCGTCGTTGAAGTACTTGATAGTGGCGTCGACGGCCTGCGCGAATTCTTCGGCAGAGACGAAGTCGTCGACTGCGACCTGAGCGGCCTCAGGAGTGGAGGTCATGTAGTAGGGCTCCGATGACTGGGTGGCGTGAAGTGGGTCGGCGTGGCCGGTGGCACCCGCTTCGCTCGGTCCGGAAGCGGGCAGACCACACCGATTCACCAGACTACGCTCACGGCCGGAGCTTCCGCAAAGTCCGGCTGACCGTGGCGATCGCTCCCGAGCCTGCGAAACGGGCTTCGCCGAGGGTGCCTGCCGGGCTAGCGTGGGGACATCTCGAACGAGGAGGATTCATGAGCGGCACCGCCGAAGTGCACCCCGACGCCACCCTGTCCCCCGGCAAGCTGGATCTGCTCGCCGCGTGGCTGCCCCGGCAGTCCTGGTTCGCAGGTGATCCGGCCGACCTGACGCGCGTGGCCGCCTTCCGATTCGCCGACCCCGACGGCGAGGTGGGCCTGGAGAGCCTGCTGATCGCCTCGGGTGGAACGCTCTACCAGGTTCCGGTGACCTGGCGGGCCAAGGAACTCGACGGCGGCGAACTGGTCGGGACGCTCGAGCACAGCCTCCTCGGCACGCGGTACTGCTACGACGCCACCACCGACCCTGTCTACGTCGCCGAACTGGTCCGGGTTATCCGTGAAGGCGACACGGCGGCCGACCTGGTCGGGACGAACGGTGAGGCGCTCCCGCAGACCATCCAGGTGGCCGGCTCCGGCGTCACCCCCGGCGTGGACGTCCAGGGCCAGATCCGCCTCGTGCGCGTCCTGGACGGCCACCACGCCGACACCCACGCCGCCCGCGGCCTGCTGATCGCCACGTGGACGCACGAGGGAGCCGAACGCGAGGACGTACTCGCTGTCATGCACTGACACGCGCGGATTGGTTACCGCTTGACCGGTTGCTCGGCCAGGGCAGGTGCTGACTTCGAACAGGTGTCAGGTCGAAGGAGCGTCAATGCCCGCCGCTGCCTGCGTTCTCATCGCGCTGATACTGGTGGGTCGCGCCAAGAGATGTTACGGCACCTGGGACCGCCACCAGGGCGACAAGCAGCCCCCACAGCGTGACGCCGGTGCCCCAAGCGAGGCTGCCCATCGCACCGGCTCGGTCGGGGAAGGCCAGCTCCGCCATGCCGATGTAGACGGCGGAGAGGCTAACCGCCACGCGCAGCAAGGGTCGACCCATCTCCCACAGCGCCATCGCGAGGCTGGCGAGCACCAGGGCGAGGCCCAGCGCCCCCTGCACCGGCCAGTGCTCGACGCCCTGGGTGATGGAGCCCAGCACGCCGGCCCGGGATCGTTCGAGTGCGACCCACGTGTAGGGCAGCCAGAGCAAAGCCCCGACGGCGGCGAACGCGAGCAGGTCCAGACGCAGGGCCACCCTCGGCATGGCCGGTGACGGAGGCCGCCCCAGCAGCCACCACAGGACCAGGCCCGACAGGGCAACCGCGACCGCGAGCGGGAGCAGGCGCCAGTCGGCCCCGCCGGCACCGCAGACCAGGAGGGAGGCACTGCAGATTCCCAACTGCAGGAACGCCGGCCAGGGCGCACCGGGGTAGAGGGCCACCCAGAGGTGTGCGCCGGCAATGTAGAAGGTGAACAGCGCCCCCCAGCTCGCCTCGAGGGGCACCTCCCACCGGAACTGCTGGTTGACCCATCCGGGCAGAGTCAGCAGGTCGATGACACCCATCATCCCAACCGCCGCCAGGAGCGCCAAGACGACTGCCACCCAGCGGGCCAGAAGATGGGGCGAGCGGCGGCGGGGGCGTGGGCTCATGAGATCACCTTCGGAGGTCGGGCAGAAAGCTGTGGCTGGGTACAGGGGAGGTCAACCGTCGGAGGGTGCTCCTTGACGCGCCGGGCTGGGAGAGCTCTGTCCGTGGCCGAGGTCCGCAGACAGCCGCGGAGCGGACGCCGAGGCGAGGGCCGCCACCCGCAACCTGGTTGTCCCCATGGACCCTGCTCTCAGCGCTCCCCGGGTGCCGCTTCACGATAGTGCCCCGGCCGCCGTCGCCCGCCACCAACAACGTCGTAACCGGGACTCAGACGGAGGTCGGCTGCGAGTGCTCCATGTTCAGGCCTCACCATCCCAAGGGTCTATCAACACAGTCTTAGCCCGAGCCGGCTATGTCTCGATCGCGAGGTGGGCCCGCCCCCGGGTGTCGTCGCGGGCGAAGATCGCGTCCTCCTGCGCGGCCCACCGCTCCCAGTGCGGCCGGTACGTCTCGCCATCGCGCGCGAGTCCCCGGGCCAGCCGGACCGCGCGAGGGGCGTCCAGCCACACCCTCAGTGCCGCGTAGGCGCCCGCCGGGTGGACGCTCGACCCGCACCCCTCGACCACCAGCATCGGCATCGGCTCCAGGACTCGCTCCGGACCCCAGGAGTTCTGCTGCCAGTCCCAGACCGGGAAGTGGGCCGGCCGCCCGGTCGCCAGCGGCGCGAGGATCCGTCGGGTCAGCAGTTCAATGCCGGCCGCCAGTCCGTCCCAACCCGGGTACAGGTCGTCCATGTGCACCACGGGGCAGGCCAGCCCGGACGCTACGGCCTCGGCCAGCGTCGTCTTCCCGGCCCCCGACGTACCGTCGATAGCTACCACGACGACGTCACCGCACCGCGGCCGGGCGGACCGCGCGGCGGCCACCACGGCGTCCGCGCTCAGTGGGCCGCCTCGTGCCAGCTACGGCCGACGCCGATGCTGACGTCGAGGGGGACGGCGAGGTCGACGGCGTGGCCCATCCTGTCGCGAACGATGTGCTCCAGGGCCGCGGCCTCCCCGGGCGCGACCTCGAAGACGAGCTCGTCGTGGACCTGGAGCAGCATCCGGGAGGCCAGCCCCGCGGCTGTGAGCCCCGCCTCGACGTCGAGCATGGCCACCTTGATGATGTCCGCGGCGCTTCCCTGGATGGGCGCGTTGAGCGCCATCCTTTCGGCCATCTCGCGGCGCTGCCGGTTGGAGGAGGTGAGGTCCGGCAGGTAGCGGCGGCGTCCGAGAATGGTCTCGGTGAACCCGGTGCGCCGCGCGTCGTCGACGATGCCGGTCAGGTAGTCGCGCACGTGGCCGAACCGCTCGAAGTACTCGTCCATGAGGCCTTTCGCCTCGCTGGTCGAGATCTTCAGCTGCCCGGACAGCCCGAACGCCGACAAGCCGTACGCGAGTCCGTAGTTCATCGCCTTGATCTTGGCCCGCATCGCCGAGGTGACCAGCTCGGCCGCGACACCGAACACGCGGGCCGCCATCACGGTGTGGAAGTCGGCCCCCGACGTGAAGGCCTCGATCAGGCCGGCGTCGGCCGACGCGTGCGCCATGATGCGCATCTCGATCTGGCTGTAGTCGGCGGTCATCAGCGACTCGAAGCCCTCCCCGACGATGAACGCCTCGCGGATGCGGCGTCCGGCCTCGGTACGGATCGGGATGTTCTGGAGGTTGGGGTCGGTGGAGCTGAGCCTCCCGGTCGCGGCAACCGTCTGGAGATAGGTCGTGTGCACGCGGCCGTCGTCGGCGATGGACTTCTGCAGCCCCTCGACCGTTTGCCGCAGCCTGATCTGGTCACGGTGCCGGAGCAGGGCGGCCAGGAAGGGGTGCTCGGTCTTGGCGTAGAGACCCTCCAGGGCGTCGGCGTCCGTCGTCCAGCCGGTGCGGGTGCGCCGGGTCTTGGGCATGCCCAGCTCGGCGAACAGGACGATCTGCAACTGCTTGGGCGAGCCGAGGTTGATCGGCCTGCCGATCGCGTCGTAGGCCTCCTGCTCGGCGCGACGAACCTCGACGTCGAAGTCGGTCCACAGCGCATCGAGCGCGTCGGCGTCCAGGGTGATGCCGGAGCGCTCCATCACAGCGAGCGTCCGCTGCAGGGGCAGCTCCACTTCTCGGAGCAGGGACGCGCCGCCGGCCGCCGCGAGTTCCTGGTCGAGTGCCCCGGCGAGCTCGGCCACCGCCCGGGCGCGCACCATGGCGTCCGCTCCCTCATCTGGATCGTCGAAGTCGAGCGTCTGCTGGCCCGCGTCGGCGTCCGCCCCGCCTTCGACCGCCAGCTCCCGGCGCAGGTGGCGGACGGTGAGATCGGCCAGGTCGTAGGTGCGCTGGTCCGGGCGTAGCAGATAGGCAGCGAGATGGGTGTCGGATGCCAGCCCCGCCAGATCCCAGCCCCGAGACCAGATCGCCTGGAGGGGGCCCTTCGCGTCGTGCAGCGCCTTCGGGCGCTCGGGATCGGCAAGCCAGGCGGCCAAAGCGGCGTCGTCGTCGGGGGTGAGCTCGGTCGTCCGCACCCAGGCGGCGGCCCCGTCGAGGGACGCCAGGGCAAGGCCGGTCAGGTCGCCCTGGCCCTGCCGCCACGACCCGCGGGGCAGGACGCCGACCAGCCCGTCGGCGTGCTCCCCCAGCCAGGCCCGCAGGCGACCCGGCTCCAGCCGGACGCCGGCGACCTCGAAGCCGCCCTCGGGTTCGGTCGCCTCGGGAGGCAGGGTCTCCAGCAGCCGCTCCCGCAGCACCCGAAACTCGAGGCTGTCGAAGAGGGTGTGCACGGCTTCGCGGTCCCAGTCACGACGCTCGAGGTCGTCCAAGTGCACGGGCAGGTCGAGCGTGCACACCAGCGCGTTCAGCTCTCGGTTGCGGCGGACGCCCTCCAGGTGCTCGCGGAGTGACTCCCCCGCCTTGCCGCGCAACGCGTCGGCGTGGGCGAGCAGGTTATCCAGGCCGTCGAACTCGGCCAGCCACTTCGCTGCGGTCTTCGGTCCCACGCCGGGCACGCCGGGAAGGTTGTCCGACGACTCCCCCACCAACGCGGCCAGCTCGGGATACCGGGCCGGGGTGACCAGGTACCTCTCCTGCACGGACTCAGGGGTCATCCGGGCCAGGTCGCTGACGCCCTTGCGTGGGTAGAGGACGGTAGTGTGGGCGTCCACGAGCTGCATGGCGTCGCGATCCCCGGTGCAGATCAGCGTGTCCCACCCCGCCCGCTGCGCCTGGAGCGCGAGCGTGGCGATCACGTCGTCGGCCTCGTAGCCGTCCACCGCGAGATGGACGATCCGGAGCGCGTCCAGCACCTCTTTGACCAGGTCTACCTGGCCCGCGAACGCCTCAGGAGACGTCGACCGGTTGGCCTTGTAGTCGGGGTAGGCCTCGCTGCGGAACGTCTGGCGACTCACGTCGAAGGCCACGGCCAGGTGGGTGGGCTGCTCGTCCCGCAAGACGTTGATCAGCATCGACGTGAACCCGTACACCGCATTCGTATGCTGCCCGGTCGTCGTGGAAAAGTTCTCCGACGGCAGCGCGAAGAAGGCCCGATAAGCGACCGAGTGCCCGTCGATGAGCAGCAGGCGCGGGCCGGACGCGGGTGCGGGGGTCTGGGTCACGCACGGAAGCCTAGCCTCTGCCACGATGGGCGCATGGAGCTGGAGGACTGGACCGCGAGCATGGCCGGGACGCTCGATGAGAAGACCGGACTCGTGCTCACCGAGGTCACGCCCGAACGCGCCCGCGGGCGAATGCCGGTGGCCGGCAACACCCAACCCTTCGGGTACTGGCACGGCGGGGCGTCCTGCGTGCTCGCCGAGTCGCTGGCCTCGATGGCCGCCGTCGCGGCCGCCGGCGAGGGCGGGGCGGCTTTCGGCGTGGACATCAACGCGACCCACCACGCCCCGGCCACAAAGGGATGGGTGCACGGCGAGGCGCGCGCCCTCCGCATTGGCGGCCAGCTGGGGACATGGGAGGTCATCCTCACCGACGACGCTGGCCAGCGGCTGTGTACGGCCCGGGTGACCTGCGCGCTACGCCGGCGTCCGAGGTGACGGCCGCGCCAGCGGCGGCCCTCAAACCTCGTCCGGCTTGGCCTTCTTCTTCTTGGCAGCCTTCGGGCCGGTACCCGCCTTGCTGTGGTCGATGACGCCCTCGGCCACCTCGCGCATCGACTTGCGCAGGTCCATGGCGGTCTTCTGGATCCAGCGGAAGGCTTCGGCCTCGGTCAGCCCCAGCCCCTCTTGCAGCAGGCCCTTGGCCTGGTCCACGGCCTTGCGCGACGCCAGCCGCTCCTCCAGATCGGCGACCTCGTCGTCCAGGGCGCGGATCTCGGCGTAGCGGGCCATCGCGAGCTCGATCGCGGGCACCACGTCGGAGGCGTCAAACGGCTTGACCACGTACGCCATCGCGCCGGCCTCGCGCGCGCGGTTCACGAGTTCGCGCTGGCTGAAGGCCGTGAGCATGACGACGGGGGCGATGCGCTCCTCGGCGATGGTGCTGGCCGCAGTGATCCCGTCCATGGTGGGCATCTTCACGTCCATGACCACCAGATCGGGCTCGAGTTCCCGCGCGAGTCGGAGCGCCTCTTCGCCGTCGCCCGCCTCGCCAACGACCTCGTATCCCTCGCCGGTGAGCAGTTCGACGAGGTCGAGGCGGATCAGCGCCTCGTCCTCGGCCACGAGCACCCGGGGGCGATCGGTTGGCATGTCACTCACGACGGACCACCACTTCCTTGTCAATGTCGAACTAGTCAGGTGAAGCGTACGACCCTCGGTCAGGCGATCGTGAGGGTTGAGCACCTGTGGCACTATGTTGCACGCGGCCCGCCGGGGTGGCGGAATGGTATACGCGGACGGCTCAAACCCGTCTGGGCGCAAGCCCGTAGGGGTTCGAATCCCCTTCCCGGTACCGGTCGGGTCGGCTTCCTCAGGGGATCTCGGCGACCCGGACCGAGTTCGTCTTGCCAGCCGAGTGCTTCGGGTTGCCGGCCACGATGACGATCTTGTCGCCCGACTCGACCATCCCCTGGCCCTTCAGCGAGTTCTGGACCGCCTCCACCATGGCGTCCACGGTGAAGAACTCGGGCGTCGTGAACGACTTGATGCCCCAGGCCACCGTCATCTTCTGCGCGGTCTCCATGTAGGGGCTGAACGCACACACCTGGATCGGCGAACGCAGTCTCGTCAAGCGCAGCGCGGTGTCGCCGGTCTTGGTGAACGCGACGAGGTACTTCGCACCCACCCGCGCGGCTACCTCGACCGCCACCTTGGCGATCACGCCCGAGGTGGTGTGCGGGTTCCAGTCGATCGGGGCGATGCGGTGGACGCCGAGGGATTCGGTCTTGCGGATGATCCGCCCCATGGTGTCCACCGTCGCGATCGGCCACGCGCCCATCGCGGTCTCGCCGGACAGCATCACCGCGTCCGCGCCGTCGAGGATCGCGTTGGCGACGTCGGACGCCTCCGCCCGCGTCGGCCGCGGGGCGCTGATCATCGATTCCAGCATCTGGGTGGCGACGATGACCGGCTTCGCGGCCAGCCTGGCGGCGCCGATGATGAGCTTCTGGACGCCCGGGACGTCTTCCAGGGGCAACTCCACCCCGAGGTCGCCGCGCGCCACCATGATGGCGTCGAAGGCGATCACGATGTCGTCGAGCGCCGCAACGGCCTGCGGCTTCTCGATCTTGGCGATGACGGGCACCCGACGGCCGAAATCGTCCATGATGCGGTGAACGGCCTCGACGTCGTGGGCGGACCGGACGAACGACAGGGCGACCATGTCGACGCTGTGCTCAAGCGCCCACACCAGGTCGTCGGCGTCCTTCTCGCTGAGGGCTGGGACGGAGACGGCGACTCCGGGCAGATTGATGCCCTTGTGGTTGCTCACCTTGCCGCCGACGACGACCTCGGTGAGGACGTCGGTGGCGGTGACTTCGAGCGCCTTGAGCTCGATGGCACCGTCGTTGATCAGGATCTGGTCGCCCGCCTTCACGTCGTCGGTGATGGTCTTCAGCGTGGTCCCGGCGCGCTCCTTGGTGCCGAGGACGTCGTCGGTGGTGATCGTGAAGCGGTCGCCCGCGGCGAGCATCTCGCCGTCGGGGTTGGCGAAGTTCCCCAGGCGGATCTTCGGGCCCTGGAGGTCGGCGAAGATGCCGACCGGGCGCCCGGCCGCCTCGGCAGCCTGGCGGACGTAGTTGAGCCTGCGGAGGTGGTCGTCGTGGTCACCGTGGCTCATGTTGAGCCGGGCGACGTTCATGCCGGCGTCCACCAGTTCCATGACCTTTTCGGCGGTGTCCGTCGCCGGACCGAGGGTGCATACGATCTTGGCCCGTCGGTTGGGCAGTCCATCATTCTTCAGCTTCGCCACGCGACGACACTAGCGCAACGCCTCCCGCCTCCTGCGGCATCCCGCAAGGCCCGCGGGCAACTCGCGTAATGCAGCCGCCCGACGGACCCGACCGTCACGCCGAAACGACCGCGAGAGCGTGGGCGAGGTCGTCAGCGTAGGGTGAGGAGAAGGTCACCCACTCCCGCGAACCGGGGTGGGTGAAGCCCAGTTCGACGGCGTGCAGCCACTGCCGATCCAGGCCGACGCGCGCGGCCAGCCCCGGGTCGGCACCGTAGAGGGGGTCGCCCACGCACGGGTGCTTGATCGCCGCCAGATGCACGCGGATCTGGTGGGTCCGGCCGGTCTCGAGATGGACCTCGAGCAGGGTGGCCGACCGGTACGCCTCGAGCGTCTCGTAGTGGGTCACGCTGTGCCGGCCCCCCTCGATGATGGCCATCTTCCAGTCGTGCCCAGGGTGGCGCCCGATGGGCGCGTCGATCGTGCCTGAGAACGGGTCGGGGTGCCCCTGGGCGAGGGCGTGGTAGATCTTGGAGACCTCCCGGTGCCGGAACGCCTGCTTCAGCGCGGTGTAGGCCGCCTCGCTCTTGGCCACGACCATGAGGCCCGAGGTGCCGACGTCGAGGCGCTGCACGATTCCCTGACGTTCGGGCGCTCCCGAAGTAGAGATGCGGAAGCCCGCCCCCGCCAAGTGCGAGACCACGTCGGGCCCGTCCCAGCCCAGCGACGGGTGCGCGGCCACGCCTGCGGGCTTGTCGACCACCACGAGGTCGGCGTCGTCGTGGACGATCCTGATGCCCTCGACCTCGTGCGGGGTGACCGTCGCTACCGCGGCCGGCGGGAGTTCGAGTTCGAGCATGTCGCCGGCGGCGACCCGGGTGGACTTCGCAACGGCCCGCCCGTTGAGCCGGACCAGGCCCTGTTCGGCGAGTTCGGCCACCCTGCTGCGGCTGACCCCCATCATTCTGGACGCCGCGGCGTCCACCCGGTCACCAGCCAGGCCGTCGGGGACGAGGTGGACGCTCACGCCTGCTCCGCCTCGGTGGTGGCCTCCCTGGTGCTGTGCCCGGCCAAGTCCACCTGCCTGACCGCGACCAGCCAGATGATCGTCGCGGCGGCGAACGTGATGCACATGTCGGCGACGTTGAAGATCGCGAAGTTCGGCAGTTGCAGGAAGTCAATCACGTGACCGCGCATGACCCCCGGCGGCCGCAGCAGACGATCGGTGAGGTTGCCGGCGATGCCGGCCAAGAGCAGCCCGAGCCCGACGACCCAGCCGACGTGCCGAGCTCGAGGCAGCATCCTGCCCAGCACGAACACCAGCGCCACGATGGCGATGAGCGTCAGCACGACGGTGAAGTTCTCCCCCAGGCTGAACGCGGCCCCGGGGTTGAAGATCAGCTGCAACCGCAACAGCCCGCCCAAGAGGACCGGGGGGTCCTGCGGGTCGAGGTGCGCCAGCGCGAGGGACTTGGTGACCTGGTCGAGCGCGTAACCCACGCCCGCAATGCCCAGGGCCAGGGCCCACGCTGCGCGGGTCGACAGGACACCGCGGTCGGTGAGCGCGGCTATCGCCGCTCCTCCCGCTGCTTGCACGTCACGCACATCGTCGCCCGGGGGAAGACCATCAGGCGGTCCTTGCCGATCGGCTGGCCGCAGTTCTCGCACCAGCCGTACCCGCCGGTGTCGAAAAGGCGCAGGGCCGTCTGCGCCTGACCGAGCAGATCTCGGGCGTTCTGCACCAGCGACATCTCTTGGTCGCGCTCGAAGTTGGTGGAGCCCACGTCGGCGGGGTCGCGCCCCGCGCCCTCGGTTCCGTCGTCGAACAGCCGCTCCAGCCCCTTCTCGGCGGTGGCGATGGCGCGCTCCATGCGCGCGATGTCAAAGACCAGGTCCTCGCGGACCTCGGCGAGCTCCTCCTCGGTCCAGGGTTCTTCACCCTCGAGGACAGGTACCCCCACCGCGCCTTCGTTGGCCGGCTTGGCCATCGTCACCCCCACGTCTCTCGTGCCAGCTGCGTTGAGGGCAGAGAGTACCACCCCGGCCCAGCGGCTGCGGAAAGGGAATGGCCGAAGCCCCCGGCCAGGTGCCGAGGGCTTCGCGTGCGCGCAACCGGAGCTCAGTTCTCCTTGTTGAGCAGGGCATCCAGCCGAGGTGTGGCCGATGTGCCCCGGACCCCCTCTTGGAGCAGGTCGGGCACATCGTCGGGAGAGATCTTGCCGGCACGCAGGGCCTCGACCTGGCGCTCCAAGTGCGACGTGAAGCTGTCGCGGAAGCGCGCCTCGAAGTCGCGCAGGTGGTCCACCCGGGTGGACAGCTCGTCGCGCTCCGACTCCAGCGTGGCGAAGACCTCGGTTCGCCGGGCGTTCGCGTCGGCGTCCACCTGCGCGGCACGGCCGGCGGCCTCGGCCATCGTGCGCTCGGCGTTGGCGCGGGCCTCGGACTCGAGTTGCTCGCTGCGGGCCTGGGCGTCGGCGACGAGCTTGGCGCCCTGCTCGTCAGCCTCGGTGGTGACCAGTCGGGCGTACTCCTCGGCCTCGGACGTGACTCGATCGGCCTGGGCCTTCGCCTCTGAGGTGACGCGCTCGGCCTCCGCCTTCGACTCGGTGGCGAGCCGCTCTGCCTCGGCGTCCGCCTCGCGGATCACGCGGTCGGCGTACTCGTTGGCCTCAGTGGTGACGCGCTCGGCCTCGGCTCGCGCTTCCGAGGTGAGCCGCTCGGCTTCCGCAGTGGCCTCGGAGGTGAGTCGGGTGGCCTCGGCCTGCGCCTCGTCGACGAGGCTCTCGGCCTGCTCGGTGGCCATCTGCAGCAGGCGGGTGACCGCGGGCGACGCCTCGGCGGCGGTGCGCACGACGATCTCCTCCCGCCCCTGCCCCACGACGGCGACGGCCGCGGGAGCGGCCGCGGCGCTGGTGCGGAGAGTGTCGACCTCGCCGCGGAGCCCGTCCAGTTCGGAGTCACGGTCGGTCAGCTGGCCGCGCAGCGCGTCCAGCTCGTCGCGCAGGCCGGAGAGCTGGCCATCGCGCTCGCTGAGTTCGGCCTTCAGGTGCGTGAGCTCGCCGTCGCGGTGCGCGAGCTCTCCGCGCAGGTGCTCGGCCTCGTCGCCGCCACCGGCCAGCGAGCTGTGCAGGCTCTGAATCTCTTCCTGCTTGCGCTCCAACTCCTCGTCCTTGGCCGCGATGACCTGGTCCTTCTCGGCCAGCTCGGCGTCCTTGTCGGCCAGCGCGGCACGCAGCTGATCGAGCTCGCCCCGCAGGCCCTCGGCATCGTCGCCCGACCCGCTGCCAGCCTCAAGCTGGGCCCGCAGGCGCTCGAGCTCGGCGTCCTTCTCGTCCACCGCTCGGCGCAACTCGGCGTCGTCCCCGCCCCCGCCACTGGACAGGGTCGCGACCTGCTGCTGCAGCGTCGCGTTCTCCTCCGCCAGCTGGACCAGTGTCGTCTCGACCTTGTCGACGAAGGTGTCGACGTCGGCCGGGTCGTAGCCGTTCCGGCGAGCTAGGTGGAACCGCGTGTCGCGCACCTGTTCGATGGTCAGGGTCATAGTTCACCTCACGTGATGGACAGAGTTACGGTCAGCCGTGCTCCGGCGCCATTCAGGGGGAGCAACTGAGACCACAGGCTAGTCTAGCCAGTTGCCGCCGACCAAGGTGCGGGGCGAGCGGGGCCATCGCACCGCTGCGAGGCGCGTCAGCTGCGGTTGAAGAAGCCCCCAGCGATGCGCTCCTTGTCTTCGGCGGTCACCGACACGTCGGCCGGCGACAGCAGGAACACCTTGCTGGTGATGCGCTCGATGGTCCCGCGCAGCCCGAAGATCAGGCCGGCGGCGAAGTCGACCAGGCGCTTGGCGTCGGCGTCCTCCATGTCGGACAGGTTCATAATCACGGGAATGCCGTCGCGAAAGTGCTCCCCGATGGTGCGTGCCTCGTTGTAGGTGCGGGGGTGCACGGTGACGATGCGGCTCAGGTCGGCGGTGCGTGGCACCGGCGCCGGACGCCGCGGTTCGAGGGCTGTCACGCTGGCGTCCGCCGCGGGGAGCGCCCGGTCGTCGTGCGCGCGCGGATCCTCGCGCTCGCGACCCCGCGCCTGGACCGTCTCCGTCATCTCATTGTCACGCTCGTCCTCGGCGTACGGCGTGTCGGACATGAGGCCGAGCCAGACGGCCGCCTTCTTGAAACCTTCGGCCATGGTTCCTCCGTTCAGGGGTCGGCCATTACCCTAGCGCGCGGCCCCAGCGTCTCCGACCATGGCGCGCCCGTCACGCGTGTCGCGTGAGCGATCGCTCAGGGCGCCAGCCAGATGACGGCGGCGAGGCGGCCGGCGGCCGGGTCACGACGGTGCGAGTGCAGGCGAGCGTCCTCCAGGGTGCACGCCGCGACGGCGGTGACCGACACGTCCCGCGCCCGAAGCTGGAGGAGCGCGGCGGCGCCGAGGTCGATCCCGCTGGTCCCCCATCGCGTGGTGGGGACACTCGTGCCCAGCCGGGCGGCGGCGTCGGCGGCCATGGCTTCGGGGACCTCGTAGCAGGCCGCGCAGATGTGCGGACCGACCCAGGCGCGCCAGGGGCCGGGCGAGGCCTCCTGGACGGCGTCCAGGGCGCGCCCGATGACTCCAGAAAGCAGGCCCTCGCGGCCGGCGTGAACGGCCGCCGCGACGGTGCCCCCCTCGTCGGCGACGAGGATGGGAACGCAGTCGGCGACCCGCACCGCGACCCCGAGACCGCGCTGGGTGGTGACGAGGGCGTCCGCCTCGAGCCGTGTCAGGTCGACCAGCCCGCGGCTGTCCGGCTGCGCGGTAGCCACGACGACGCGGTCGCCGTGCACCTGACGCGCCACCGCGACCGGCACGCCGATTGCGCGACAGAGTCGGTCGTAGGCGACGCGCCGCGCGCCGGCGTCCTGGCGGTCGCTGAGGTCGAGCGCGGCTGAGGTGAACGCGACCCCGACGCCGAGGTCGGCGTCGGGGTCGTGGCGGTAGACGAACAAGGCGGCTACTTCAGGAAGTCGGGCACGTCGAGTTCGTCGTCGGTCATCGGGCGCGGTGCCGGTGCCGGCCGCGGCTCGGGTTGGGCATACTGCGCCGGCGGGGCGGGTGGCGCCGACGGGAACGCCGGGGCGGTCTCGGGGCGAGCCATGGGCTGCGGTCGCGCGGGCTGGGCCGGCGGGGGTGTCTCAGCCAACGGGGCTGGCGCCGGCTGCGCCGGCTGGGCGGGGCGCTGCCGGGACAGATCGGGCTGACGGGTCACCCCGGGCTGCCGGCGAGGCGGCTGACCTCCGTCGAACCCGGCCGCGATCACGGTGACGCGCACCTCGTCGCCGAGGGCGTCGTCGATGATCGTGCCGAAGATGATGTTGGCCTCTTCGTGGGCGGACGCCTCGATGAGGTTCGCGGCCGCGGACACCTCGAACAGACCGAGATCGGAGCCGCCCGCGATGGACAGCAGGATGCCGTGGGCCCCGTCGATCGACGCCTCCAGCAGCGGGCTGGAGACGGCCATCTCGGCGGCGGCCCGCGCCCGGTCCTCGCCGCGTGCCGAGCCGATGCCCATCAGCGCGGAGCCCGCGTTGCTCATCACGGCCTTGACGTCGGCGAAGTCGAGGTTGATCAGGCCGGGGGTGGTGATGAGGTCGGTGATGCCCGAGACGCCCTGCATCAGGACCTGATCTGCCTGCCGGAACGCGTCCAGGATCGCGACGTGGTGGTCGGTCATCTCGAGCAGCTTGTCGTTCGGGATGACGATGAGGGTGTCGACCTCTTCGCGCAGGTTGCTGATGCCGTTCTCGGCCTGGGTCGAGCGCCGCTTGCCCTCGAAGCTGAACGGGCGGGTGACCACGCCGATGGTGAGGGCGCCCAGCGAGCGGGCGATCCGGGCCACCACCGGCGCGCCGCCGGTGCCGGTGCCGCCACCCTCGCCTGCGGTCACGAAGACCATGTCGGCCCCGCGGAGGACCTCTTCGATCTCGTCGGCGTGGTCCTCGGCCGCCTGGCGGCCCTTGTCGGGGTCGGCGCCCGCGCCGAGCCCCCTCGTCAGGTCACGGCCGATGTCGAGCTTCACGTCGGCGTCGCTCATCAGGAGCGCCTGCGCGTCCGTGTTCACCGCGATGAACTCCACGCCCCGCAGGCCTGCCTCGATCATTCTGTTGACGGCATTGACGCCGCCCCCGCCCACGCCTACGACCTTGATGATCGCCAGGTAGTTCTGGGATGCACTCGCCACTTGGATACCCGTTTCCTGTCTTCATTGCTCACTGCTGTCGCCCACGAACCGGTGCGCCCGTATGGAGGAAGACAACGACGCGGGGTGGAACTGCGGATCAGGGTATTGAGCCGCGCGCACCCGCGTCCAACACCCTGGACCGCGCGGGCGCGCCCCACAACCTGTGGTTGAGACTCTCTCGCGACCGTGTGTCACCGGGTGGTGGGGTGGGTCGGAGCGGAGATGTCGTACTCCTTGGCGGTCACCTTCATCAGCGGCAGGAGCACCCGCGCCTTCAGCTCGTTGTCGTCGGCGCTTCCCCACACCACCCGGCGCTTGTCGCGCATGGTGATCACCACCGAGTCCGGCGTGGAGGCCTGCACGCGCGCGGCCTGCTCGCGGACCTCGGGCGGCAGCGCCACCACCACGTGCGCCAGGGCGGAGACGACGCCCTCGTCACCGAGGTTGCCGTCGGCGACGAGGACGCCCTCGGGGGGGTCGGGAGAGTGGTGAAACATCACCCCGTCCTCGGACACCCAGAAGTGGTCCCCGAAGAGCGGGACGGCCATCACCGCGACGCGCTCGGTGACCTCGATCGTCACCGCATGGGGCCACGCCCGCCCAGCCCGCGCGGACTTGGCCGGGGGGAGTTTCTCCACCACGCTCGCCTCGATCGCCGCCGTGTCGACCGAGACGAGCGGGCTGCCCAGCGGGACGCCCGCGGCTGCGACCACCTGCTCAGGGGTCAGCAGCTGGGTCCCGGTGACCCGCACCTCCTCGGCGACGAGCCACGGCGAGCCCCAGACCACCCAGACCCCGCCCCCGACGACCCCTACGACGGCGAGGACGATCGCCAGGAATCGGAGTCGGCGGCGTAGGCGTGCGCGGGCGCGGCGGCGCCGCACCCCCGTGACGTCGACGAGCGGCTCGGTCATGGCCGCTCCGCCAGCGCCGACAGCAACCCGGGCCCGACGGTGGTGACGCTGCCGGCGCCGATGGTCAGGACCAGGTCCCCCGGGCGCACGAGGTCGGCGAGGACGCCGGGGGCGTCCGCCAGGTCCTCGACCACCGTGACGGGGTGGCCCAGTGACCGCACCCGAGCGGCCAGCGCGGACGCCGTCACCCCGGGGAAGTCCTCGGCCCGCTCCCGCGCAGGGTAGATGCCACAGACCACCGTGACGTCGGCGAGCGTCAGGGACCCGGCGAACTCGTCGAGGAAGTCGCGGGTGCGGCTGAACAGGTGCGCCTGGAAGCAGGCCACGAGGCGTCCGCCCTCGGGCACGCGCGGGCGCGCGGCCCGCAGGATCGCCGACACCTCGGTCGGGTGGTGGGCGTAGTCGTCGTAGACACGGACGCCTCCCGCCTCCCCCTTGAGCTCGAAGCGGCGGTAGGTCCCGGCGAAGGCGCCCAGTGATGCGCGCAGCGCCGGCCCGGGAAGGCCGAGGGCGCGGCCGACGGCGTAGGCGGCCGCGGCGTTGTGCAGGTTGAACCGCCCCGGGACCGCGAGCTCGAGGCGTCCGTCGTCACCCTCGGCGTGCAGGGTCGCGGCGGTCAGCTGGGGGGTCAGTTCGATGTCGGCGAGCCGGACGTCGGCGTCCGGGGCCTCCCCGAAGGTAAGCACGCGTTTGCCCCCGTCGCGGAGCACGTCGACCACGGTGCGCGACGTGCGCTCGTCGGCCGACATCACCACCACCTCGACGGTCTCCGCCGCCCCGAGCCGGACGAAGCCGTCCACGTAGCGCTCGGGGGTCCCCCAGTTGTCGAGGTGGTCGGCCTCGAT
>JBKHWW010000059.1:0-14140 GCA_046566345.1 Actinomycetes bacterium | reverse complement strand
CGCCGCCGACACGATCCGACCCGTGAGCTGCTCTCCGTCGACCAGGTCGACCTGCACCAGCCGGCCGGCGTTACGTCGCCAGTGCCGCGGCTTCTCCAGCGGTCGGCTCACCCCGCGCGAGGACACCTCGAGGGTGTAGGGGGCGTTACCGGTCGCGTCCGACTCGTCGAGCGCCTGGGAGAGCGCGCGGGTGGCCTCGGCGATCTCGTCCAGGCTGGGGCCGCGGCCGTCCGGGCCGTCGCCATCGAGGAAGATTCGGAGTACCGAGCGCTTGCCGGCGCTCGCGATCTCGAGGCGATCGACTTCGAGGCCACACTGCTCGACGACGGGGCTGACGACGCGGGCGATTGCCTGTTCCTTCATGGTGCTCCCGTTCTGTTGTGCCGAGCAGTTGTTCTGGCAAGTGTAGCCGCGGGGTCGAGGGCCCTCCACCGGTGTACCCTCGCTGCTGTGCTGAGCCGCCGCGTCCTGCTGGCAGGGGCCGCGGCCGCGGCCTTCGGCGGTTGCGGCCTACCGCCCCCCGGGCGGGGGCCGACCCCCGCCTCACCGCCGTCGGGTCCCGCGCTGCCTGGCCAGCAGGCTCTGATCGCCCTCCGCGCGGCGCTCGACGCGGCGTCCCGAGCCACGCTGACTCCCGCCCAGGCCGCCCTCGTCTCCTGGTCGATCGACGTGAACGACGACCAGCGACGCGCGGTGTCTCTCAGCGCGTCGATGGCGTCGGCCTCAGCGCGCGACCCCGCTCCGTCCCCGGCCGACGCCCCGATGCTTCTCGCGAGCGCCCTCGGGGGGGCGGCGGCCGCGTTCGGCACACAGGCGCTCGACCCCAGAACCGCACGCCCGGTGGTGTGGGCGTCCATGGCGGCGTGGGCCACCGCAACGGCGGCCCAGCTCCCCGCGGCCGCCGCCGCCCGCGAGCCGGCCCGCGGCGTCCGGCTCCCGGCGCCCCAGGATCCCGCCGACGCGGCTCAGGCGGCGCTCGACGCCGCCGCGGCCACGCTGTACGGCTTACAGGTCGCCGCCGGGGTCCCCGGCCTCTCCGCCACCGACGCCGAGGCGATTGCGTCCCGGCTCGGCGCCTGGGCGAGCCTGCGCGACGAGGTGGCGGCCTCGATCAGGTCGGCGTCCGCGACGCCCACCCCCGCCCCGCCCTGGTTCCAGGCCCCTCGCCCGCCGGACGCCGTCGCCGCGCGGGCAATGGTCGCGCGCCTTCAGGCGGCGGCCCTGCCGGTGCTAGGCCGGACCGTGGCGCACGGGCCGGTCGCGCTGCGCCCGACGCTGGTCACTGCCCTGGGCGAGGTAGCTACCGACGTGCCACGGTGGGGCGGCCTCGTCGAGCGATGGCCGGGCCTGCCCGTTACCTGAGGCCGACGTCACCCAGCGCCACCACGTCCCAGGCGAGCTTGAGGCCCAGGACGACGATCACGGCGAGGAAGACCTTGCGGACGAAAGCGTTGCCGTACCGCAGCGCCGTGGTGGCGCCCAGGAAGCCGCCGGCGATGTTGGCCACCCCCATGGCGGCGCCCAGGCCCCAGAGGATGTTGCCGGAGATGCCGAACACGACGATCGCCGCGACGTTGGTGGTCAGGTTGGCCATCTTGGCCAGGGCGGTCGCGCTGAGGAACTCGAAGCCCATGACGGCCACGATGAGGATCACGAAGAACGACCCGGTGCCCGGGCCGACGAAGCCGTCCCAGACGCCGACCGCGAGGCCGATGAGCGCGAGCCAGGCGACGCCGCGCCAGCCGGTGTGCCGGACCTGGTGTGTCAGGCCGAGATGCGGGCGGCGCCAGGTGTACCACCCGACGCCGACGATCGCTCCGAGCACCAGCGGGGTGAACGCGCGACGGTCGAGCAGGTGGGTCAGTTGCGCCCCCAGCGAGGACCCGAGCGCCGAGAACGCGACCAGCGGCAGCAGGGCACCCCAGGGGATGGCGACGTTGCGGAGGTAGGTCACGGCCGCCACGGCGGTCCCCATCGAGCTGGGCACCTTGTTGGTGCCGGCGATGGTCGGCACCGGCGCGTCGGCCGGGAGCCCGATGAGAAGGGCCGGCAGCTGGATCAACCCCCCGCCCCCGACGATCGAGTCGACCCAGCCGGCCAGGAACGATGCTGCGACGAGGAGGGCGATGGTGAGGAGGGGAAGCTCCAGGCCCGTCACCGGCGCAGCAGCGCCAGCAGGTGGGAGGCGGCATCCGCGGCGGCGACCTCGGTCTTAACGCCGCTGGCGCGGTCGCGGACCTCGACGGTCCCCTCGGCCAGCGAACGCCCCACCACCACCGACGTGGGCATGCCGAGCAGCTCCGAGTCGGCGAACTTAACCCCGGGGGACGCCTTGCGGTCGTCCAGCAGGACGGCCACGCCCGCGGCGTCCAGCGTGGTGGCGAGCTCTTCGGCGAACGTGAGGGCGGCCGCGTCCTTGCCGGTGGCGACGACGTGCACGTCGAACGGGGCCAGGTCCCGCGGCCAGGAAAGGCCCTTGTCGTCGCAGGTGGCCTCGGCGACCGCCGCCACCGCTCGGCTCACGCCGATGCCGTACGAGCCCATCGTGACCGTGACGAGCTTGCCGTTGGGGTCGAGCACCTTCAGGCCGAGGGCATCGGCGTACTTGCGCCCGAGCTGGAAGATGTGTCCCATCTCGATGCCGCGGGCCAGGGTGAGGGGCCCGGAGCCGTCCGGCGCGGGGTCGCCGTCGCGGATCTCGGCCACGTCGAGCACACCGTCGGAGGTGAAGTCGCGACCGCAGACCAGGTCGTAGACGTGGCGTCCGGTCTCGTTGGCGCCGGTGATCCACCGGGTACCCCGGACCACCTCGGGGTCGGTCAGGTACCGGACGCCCTTGCCGTCGGCGTCCAGGCCCAGGGCCGCAGGGCCGAGGTACCCCTTGACCAGGCGGGGATAAGCCTCGAACTCGGCGTCGGAGAACGGCTCGACTTCGGCGGGAGCCACCGCGGCCTCGAGCCGCTTGGCGTCCACCTCGCGGTCACCGGGCAGGCCGACGCACAGCGGCGTCCGGGTGCCGTCGGGGTGCCTCAGGATGAACAGGACGTTCTTCAGGGTGTCGGACGCCGCCCACTCCCGGTCGGCACGCGGGAAGCGTGCGTTGGAGAGAGCGACCAGCGTGTCGATCGTCGGCGAGTCGGGCGTGTCCTCGACGTGCGCGGCCGGGACGCCGGAGGCGTCGGCCGGCGCCGACTCGGGGCGCCTGACCGCCTCGACGTTAGCGGCGTAGCCGCCCGGGCTCTGGACGAAGCTGTCCTCCCCGATGTCGGCCACCGCGAGAAACTCCTCCGACGCCGATCCCCCCATGGCCCCGGAGGTCGCCGAGACGATGACATAGCTCAGCCCCAGCCGGTCGAAGATGCGCTGGTAGGCCGCACGGTGGGCGTCGTAGGAGGCCTGCAGGCCGGCGTCGTCGACGTCGAAGGAGTAGGAGTCCTTCATCACGAACTCACGGCCCCGCAGCAGGCCTGCGCGCGGCCGGGCTTCGTCGCGGTACTTGGTCTGAATCTGGTAGAGGCTGAGCGGCAGGTCCTTGTAGGAGGAGTAGAGGTCCTTGACCATGAGCGTGAACATCTCTTCGTGCGTGGGACCCAGCAACAGGTCCGCACCCTTCCGGTCCGCCAGCCGGAAGAGGTTCGGGCCGTAATCGGTCCAGCGCTGCGTGGCCTCGTAGGGCTCCCGCGGCAGGAGCGCGGGGAAGCGCACCTCTTGGGCGCCGATGGCGTCCATCTCTTCGCGGACGATGCGCTCCACCCGGTGGAGCACGCGCAGGCCCAGCGGCAACCACGAGTAGATGCCCGGCGCCACCCGGCGGATGTAGCCGGCGCGCACTAGCCAGCGGTGGCTCGGCACCTCGGCGTCGGCAGGGTCTTCCCGAAGCGTGCGGACGAACAGCGAGGTCATGCGCGTGATCACGAGAGCCAAGCCTAGGGGATGCGGGTGACCTCCCCCTCCTCGGCCGTGGGCTCGGCCGCACCCACCTCCGGGGCCGGACGCCGACGTGTCGCCACCAGGCTCGTGGTCACGACCAGGGCGAGGATGCCCACGACCACCCCCAGGGAGGCCAACGTCGGCACCTCCGGGACGGCCGGCCAGATGCCGTGGGCCCAGTGCAGGACGAGCTTGACGCCAATGAAGGCGAGGATCGCGGCGAGGCCGAAGCCCAGGTGGACCAGGCGGCTCAGCGCACCCTCCAGCACGAAGTACAGCGCGCGCAGGCCGAGCAGCGCGAAGGCGTTGGTCGCGAAGACGAGGTAGGGATCTTCGGTGATGCCGTAGACCGCCGGCACCGAGTCGACGGCGAAGACAACGTCGGTGCCCAGGATGGCGACGATGACCAGGGCCATCGGCGTCAGGTGGCGGCGGCCGTCCTGCATCACGCTCAGGCGGGGGCCGTGGTAGGCGTCCGTCACGGGCCAGAAGCGCTTGACTAGGCGGACCGTCCGGATCTGGGAGACGTCGATCTCGTCGTGGGTGGGCGACAAGGTGTCGCGGAGGAGCTTCACCGCCGTGACGAGCAGGATCGCTCCGAAGAGCAGGAAGGCCCACGAGAAGTTCGACACCAGTTGCGCCCCCAGGGCGATGAAGACGCCGCGCATCGCGAGCGCACCGACGACGCCGAACAGGAGGGCGCGTTGGCGGAGTTCGGCCGGCACCGCGAAGGCGGTGAGCAGGATCATGAACACGAACAGGTTGTCCACCGACAGCGACTTCTCCACCAGGTAACCGGTGAGGAACTCGACGCCGCGCTGGTCGCCGTAGCGGCTCCAGACCCAGGCTCCGAAGGCCAGCGGCAACGCGATGTAGAAGACCGACCACGCGACGGCCTCGCGCATCGAGACTTCGTGCGGTTTGCGGGTGAGAACGAAGTCCAGCGCCACGAGGACGAGAACGGCTGCGATGGTGATGGCCCAGAGGCCAGGTGTTCCGACGGGCATGGAGACTCCTCGGTCGATTCGGCCGAGGTCTCCTTCACCCTGACGGGCCCCGCACCGGGGCGCCGATGGCGCCGCACTGACCGGTGGCGAGCTTGGGAAGTACTCCCCTCTGCGAAAACTGTAGTTGACCGGTCCACCATCATTCAACCCCCGGGGGTGGACGCCTCCGATCAGTACAGCACGGACGCTAGCGCGCCTACCTCGTCGAAGCCGACGCGCCGGTAGCACGCGACCGCGGGGGCATTGAAGTCGTTGACGTAGAGCGAGGCTGTGCGGCCGGTCCCTACGACGGCGTTGGTGACGGCGGCCATCGCCGGGACCGACAGGCCGCGGCCACGTAGTCCGGGGGCCAGCCACACGCCCTGCACCTGCGCCACCTGGGCGGACACCGCGCCCAAGTCAGCCTTGAAGACGACGACGCCATCCTCGACGATCGCGTAGGCTCGGCCACCCTCGATCAGGGAGCGCACGTACCGGCGGTACCCGACGGGGTTGGAGGCCAGCGGGTCCTCCTCCAGTTCCTCGCGGTACATCGCCACCGCGCCGTCGGTGTAGCTGTCCACCTCGGCGGGCGTGGCCAGCTGCAGGCGCGGGTCGGGCTCGACGGGGCTCGGCAGCGAACGCGCCATGAGCAACTGGCGTTCGCGGACGACGCGCGCCTCGGCGAACACCCGGCCCCAACGGTCGGACAGCCGCCGCCACAGGTCCAACGCGTCAGCTGCAGGGCCGACGATGGCCACGAAAGTGCGCCAACGGCCCATGTCGGCGGCGAAGGCGTCCCTCGCCTCGGCATCGGCGTTCACCGGCACCACGTTGGCGCCCACGTGCAGCAGCGCGTACGGCGCGCCGGCCGGGTACCCCCACAGCTCGCCGGTGCCCCGGGGGCTGAGGACGCCGGCGTCCACCCGGGACGCCACGAAGCAGTTGGCGACAGGATCGACTGCAAGCAGGCGTTCGACGAGGGCGCGGTCCCCCTCGTCCAACACCCGGCTACGACTCAACCGACCGACACCTCGGGGGGTTGTCCCGTGTGCTCCATGGCGGCGGCGATCCGGTTGGCCTCCTCGATGAGCGTGGAGACGATCTCGGACTCGGGGACGGTCTTGATCACCTCGCCGCGCACGAAGATCTGCCCCTTGCCGTTGCCGGACGCGACACCGAGGTCCGCCTCGCGGGCTTCACCAGGACCGTTGACGACGCAGCCCATCACGGCGACTCGGAGGGGCACGGTCATGCCCTCCAGCCCCTTGGTCACGTCTTCGGCCAGGGTGTACACGTCGACCTGCGCGCGACCGCAGGACGGGCACGAGACGATCTCGAGCTTGCGCGGGCGCAGGTTCAGGCTCTCGAGGATCTTGTTGCCCACCTTGACCTCTTCGACGGGCGGCGCGGACAGCGAGACCCGGATGGTGTCGCCGATCCCCTCGGCGAGCAGGATGCCGAAGGCGACCGAACTCTTGATCGTGCCCTGGAACGCGGGGCCCGCCTCGGTCACACCCAGGTGCAGAGGGTAGTCGCACTGGGCCGACAGCTGCCGGTAGGCGTTCACCATGACGATGGGATCATTGTGCTTGACCGAAATCTTGAAGTCGCCGAAGTCGTGCTCCTCGAACAGCGACGCCTCCCAGAGGGCGGACTCGACGAGGGCCTCAGGGGTGGGGCCGCCGTGCTTGGCCAGCAGGCGCTTGTCGAGGGAGCCCGCGTTCACGCCGATGCGCAAGCTGACGCCGGCGTCCCGCGCCGCGCGGGCGATATCCCCCACCTTGTCGTCGAACTGCTTGATGTTGCCCGGGTTCACCCGCACCGCCGCGCAGCCGGCGTCGATGGCCGCGAACACGTACTTGGGCTGGAAGTGGATGTCGGCAATGACCGGGATCTGGCTCTTCTTGGCGATGATGTGCAAGACGTCGGCGTCGTCCTGGCTGGGCACCGCGACGCGCACGATGTCGCAGCCGGACGCCGTCAGCTCTGCGATCTGCTGCAGCGTGCCATTGATGTCGGTGGTCTTCGTCGTCGTCATCGACTGCACCGAAATAGGGGCCCCACCTCCCACCGCGACCTTACCGACGTTGATCCGGCGGGTCGGCCTGCGGGGCGCCAGGGTCGGCGCGGGGGCAGCGGGCATTCCCAGGTTGACGGTCATGGGGCTCCTTAGAAGATCTGCATCGGGGAGACGATATCGGCCACGATCAGCACGAGGCCGCACAACAGCAGGAATGCTCCCACCGCGTAGGCGATGGGAACCATCCGGGCGGTGTCGACCGGCCCGGGGTCGGGACGTCCGGTCAGTTTCGCCGCCGCCCGGCGGACCGATTCCCAGAGCGCGCCGACGATGTGCCCGCCGTCGAGCGGCGGCAGCGGCACGAGGTTGAACAGGGCCAGGAACAGGTTGATCGCCGCCAGCAGGCTGGCGAACATGGCCGCCTTGTCGGCGACGGGGGCATCGGAAACGGCCGCCTGGCCGGCGATGCTTGATGCTCCGAAGATGCCGATCGGCCCGTTGATGTCGCGCGGCGCACCCGTCACCAGGTCAGCCAGCACGTTCCACACCTTGACCGGGAACTGGGCCAGAGCGACCAGGGACTGGGCGGTCATGGTGCCCATGTCGGCCAGGACGTCCGCCGGGCCGCCGTAGACCTTCTCGATCGTCGGTGAGACGCCGAGCCACCCCGCCTCGACGACGCGGGAGGGGTCGAGGGTGTCGGGCACGCCGACGACGATGGTGGAGACCCGGGGCAGGGTGACGCGACTGCCTCCCCGGTCGACCTCGAGGGTGACCGGACCGCCGAGGTTGCCTCTGATGAGCCGGCTCAGCTGTTCGTGTGACTCGATCGCGATGCCGTTGAAGGCGACGATGCGGTCGGCGGGCTGGAGGCCGGCCTGCGCCGCCGGGCTCGGCGGATCGGAGGGCTGGCAGGTCATGTCGGCGCGGGCCTCGGTGATCACGCAGGCCTGGATGCTGGCTACCACCGGTTGGGCGCGGTAGGTGCCGTGCAGGCCGTAGACACCCCACAGCAGCGCGAACGCGATCAGCAAGTTCATCGTGATGCCACCGGCCATGATGATCAGCCGCTGCCAGACCTTCTTCTGATAGAACAGCCGGCCGTCGTCGGCGGGGCGGATGTCGTCCCACTCGTAGCGCCGGGCCTCGTCGGCCACCCGCTGGAGCCAGGTCGCCCGCGCCGAATGGCGCGCCGGTGGGTACATGCCGAGCAGTCGCACGAACCCGCCGAGGGGGAACAGCTTGATCCCGTACTCGGTCTCACCCCGGCGGGTCGACCACAACGTCTTGCCGAACCCGACGAAGTACTGCGGCACTTTGACGCCGAACAGCTTGGCCGGGAGCAGATGTCCGATCTCGTGCAGGGCGACCGACGCCATCAGCAGCGCGAAGAACAGCACCCCGAAGACGATCGTCCAGAACAGCTCCATCAGGCGGCTCCGCAGATCTCCGCCGCCCGGCGGCGCGCCCAGGCGTCGGCGGCGAGCACGGCGCCGAGGTCGAGGTCGGCGTCCGGCACGTGACCTGCGGCGAGGTGTGCGGTGACCACGGCCTCCACGGTATCCACGATGCCCAAGAAGCCCAGTCGGCCGGCGCAGAAGGCGTCCACGCACACCTCGTTCGCAGCGTTGTAGACCGCCGGGGCGGTGCCGGCCGCCCTGCCCGCGCGGCGGGCGAGTTCGACGGCGCCGAACGCCCCGGCGTCAAGCGGCTCGAAGTGCCAGCTGCGCGGTGTCGTCCAGTCGTAGGCGGACGCCGCGCCCGGCACCCGCTCCGGCCAAGCCAGGCCCAGGGCGATGGGCAGACGCATGTCGGGAGGGCTGCACTGGGCGATGGTGGAGCCGTCCACGTACTCGACCATCGAGTGCACGTCACTGGTGGGGTGGACGACGACCGTGATCGCCTCGTAGTCGATGCCGTAGAGCAGCGCCGCCTCGATCAGCTCCAGGCCCTTGTTGACCAGGGTCGCGGAGTTGATGGTGATCACCCGGCCCATCGTCCAGGTGGGGTGCGCCATCGCCTGCTCGGGGGTGACGTCGGCCAACTCGGAGCGGGTCCGTCCGCGGAAGGGACCTCCGGACGCGGTCAGGATGAGGCGGCGCACCTCGGACGCCCTTCCCGCGCGCAGCGCCTGCGCGAACGCGGAGTGCTCGGAGTCCACGGCGACCAGCTGGTCGGCGGCGGCGGCGTCCGTCACCAGGCGACCGCCGATGACCAGGCTCTCCTTGTTGGCCAGCGCCAGCGTCGTTCCCGCCTCGAGGGCCGCGAGCGTGGCCAGCAGCCCGGCCGCGCCGGTGATGGCGTTGAGCACGACGTCGCAGCGCATCCGGGCAGCGCGCTCGTTAGCGCCCGCGCCCACGACGTCGACCTCGACGTCGGCGAGCAGCTCGCGGAGCCGGGCGGCCGCCTCGTCGTCACCGACGCCGACGAAGGCCGGCCGGAAGTCACGCACCTGGGCGGCCAGCAGTTCCAGTTGAGTGCCGCCGGCGGTGAGTGCGACCACCCGGAACCGGTCGCGGCGGGACGCGATCACGTCCAGCGCTTGGGTGCCAATCGAGCCGGTACTACCGAGGATGACCACGTCACGCACCGGGCTAGTCTCTCACCATGCGCCGTGAGATCGAGACCATCGACGCCTTCGATGGCCAGGTCCGCACGGAGCGGTCGCTGGCCGGCTGCGTCGTCCAAGCCCTCGACCTGCGCGGTCGCGCCCACGTCCTCGAACGCGTCCCGGTGCACGACGCGTTCTTCCTCGGCTGCCGGATGCGGCACCGCACGGCGGCCGGCCTGGCCGAGCGCGGGGCGTCCATCTTCCCCCGCCTTCCGCAGTTGCCCTTCGACGCCTACCGGTCGCGGCTGTACGCCGCCGAAGACTTGTACGCCGGCCTGCCGGGGGGCTACGCCAGCACGCCGGACGCCCACGTCTACGGCTGGACGCTGCGCGAGCGGTCGCGTCTGCTGGATGCGACCCTGGCCCAGTCTCTCCACGACCACTTCATCAGCGACGCACTGCTCGATGTCGTCACCAGCCCCGGCGCCGGGGTCGGGGTGATGGGCGGCCACACCGTCGCGCGCGGCACCCGCGAGTTCGACCAGGCCGCCCGCATGGGACACGGCCTGGCCGAGGCGGGCCACCTCGTCCTCACCGGCGGAGGGCCGGGCGCCATGGAGGCCGCCAACCTGGGGGCGAGTTTCCGCGCCGACGCCGGCGAACTCGACCAGGCCTGCGCCGAGCTGGCCAGGGTGCCCTCCTTCGCGCCGGACGCCGGCGCCTGGGCCGTGGCCGCCTTCGAGGTGAAGCAGCGGTGGGACTGCTCGCGGGCAACAGTCGGCGTCCCCACGTGGTTCTTCGGGCACGAGCCGCCCAACGTCTTCGCGACCGCGATCGCGAAGTACTTCGACAACGCGATCCGCGAGGACATGCTGCTGCGGCTGTGCGGTGCGGGGCTCGTCTACATGCCTGGGCGAGCGGGCACCACGCAGGAGGTCTTCCAGGCGCTGACGCGCAACTACTACGCTTTGGAGCACCACGAACTGAGGCCGATGGTGCTGGTAGGCCGGGAGTACTGGACCCGGACGGTCCCGGCCTGGCCGCTCATGACAGCGTTGGCCCGCGGCCGGATCATGGAGACCCACGTGTACCTGGTCGACACCGTCGACGAGGTGCTCCGAATCCTCACCTGAGCGGCCCGGAGCCGCGCCCGCAAGGCCGGGTGAGCCTCAACGGCACCCACGCCAGTGCGAACACGCCCGCGCCCAGGACGACCAGGATCGGGAGGTAGCCCGGCCAGGCCGGCAGCCTGTCCAGCAGGCTGGCCGAGTCGGGCTTGCGGTTGAGGAACAGGTAGTTGCTGCCCAGCCGTCTGTTCACCAGGAACACGGCGGCTGCATGCGCCAGGAGTGTCGCGAAGGCTCGAGGGCCGGCCCCGGGCGCCGGACGCCTTCCCTCAACGAAGACCGTCCACAAGGGCACGGCCAGCACCAGGCCGTGGCTGACGAAGGACTGGAAGAAGCGGTAGTGCGGGAAGCCCCAGCCGTCGATGTCGGGGGTGAGCAGCGCCTGGGGAGCGCCCGCGACGCCCCAGTACCACAGGATGTCGTCGCCCAGCCGTGTGGGCTTCACCAGCTGAGCCGCCCCGCCCCACACCAGGACCGAGCACAGGTGGAGCGGGAGCATTTGCCCGACGTGCCACGTGCCGGCCTTGATCCGCCAGGCGTGATAGGAGAGCTCCTGGCCGACCAGGAGCGCCGCCACCAGCGTGCGGGTGCGCCGGCGTCCGACCGGGCCCAGGCGACGCCCGGCCGCGATGAGCCCGCCGACGGCCACGCCGGTCACGGCGAGGGCCGCCAGGTGCTTGCGGTCGAAGAGGCGGAAGGGTGCACCCGAGGGGACGGAGGAGAAGAACGTCCCCACTGCTCAGCCCTCCCGGGCCGCCAGCTGCCCGCACGCCCCGTCGATGTCCTGGCCGCGCGTGTCCCGGATCGTGGCGGCGACGCCGCGCGCGTTGAGGCGGCGGACGAACTCCTGCTCGTCGCGGCGGCGTGACGCGGTCCACTTCGAACCCGGCGTCGGGTTGAGCGGGATCGGGTTCACGTGCACCCACCCGGCGCCACGGCCCTGTCCGGTGAGCACGTCGGCGAGGGCGTCCGCTCGCCAGGCCTGGTCGTTGATGTCGCGGATGAGGGCGTACTCGATGGACACGCGGCGTCCGGTGGCCCGGAAGTAGGCGAACGCCGCGTCGACGACCTCACCCACGGGGTAGCGGGTGTTGATCGGCACCAGCGTGTCCCGCAGCTCGTCGTCGGGGGCGTGCAGGCTGACGGCGAGAGTGAGGGGCAGCCCCTCTGTCGCGAGTTGCTCGATGCGCGGCACCAGCCCGACCGTGGACACGGTGATGCCGCGCGCGGACTGCCCTAGGTCGTCGACCATCCGGCGCACCGCCCCCATGATGGCCCGATAGTTCGCCATCGGCTCGCCCATGCCCATGAACACCACGTTGTTGAGCCGGACGCGGCGGGTGGCAGCTACCACCTGGGCGACGATCTCGGCGGTGGACAGGTTCCGCTGCAGGCCGCCTTGGCCGGTGGCGCAGAAGGGGCATGCCATCCCGCAGCCGGCCTGCGACGAGATGCACAGGGTGGCGCGGCGCCGGCCGGTGCCACTGGAGGGCCTGCCCGGGACGCCGTACTCCATCAGCACGCTCTCCACGAGGCTGCCGTCATGGAGGCGCCACAGGGTCTTCACCGTGGTGTTCTCGTCGGCGGTCTGGCTGCGCACCTCCGTCAGCAGGGGCGGGAAGAACGCGGTGGCGACGCGCTCGCGGAGGCCGGCCGGAAGGTCGGTCCAGGTGGACGGGTCGTTGTCGGCGCGGCCGTAATAGTGGGAGTCGAACTGGGACGCCCTAAAGCCGGGCAGGCCGGCGTCCGTCACCGCGTCGCGTCGCTCCTGTGGGGCGAGGTCGGCCCAGTGTCGGGGCGGCTTGCCGCGTCGAGGCGCGTCGAACTGGAGTGGGAGCACGCGCCCCGCCCGGGCATGGGAATCCAGCTGGTCGGCGCGGGCGCGCTCGCTGTCGGTGAGTCCGTTGGTCATGGCGGGAACAGGCTACCTGGCGGGTGGTCCGGGACGCCCTCCCGCTCCACCCACAGCGAGGCATTCGAGATAGTCCATGTCGCGACCGTATCGGAGGCGTTAGCGTGGCGGCGTGCGCAAGGTTGCCTCTACCCTCATCCTGACCCTGCTCTTGCTCTTCAACCCCGGCCTGGTGTTCCACGCCGATGCCGCCCCGGGCGAAGCGAAGGTCGACAAGCAGTCCGCCGGCCTCGAGGCCCGCACCGACGCAGGCCTCGACCTGCCCGAGCCGGTGGACGGTCGCACGCTGTCGTTCAGCGAGGCCTCGGTGCCGCACCACGCCGGCGTGGCGGGCGTCACCTGGCCCGCGGGTCAGACGCCGGACGCCGTGTACGTCCGCGAGATTCTGGCCGGCAAGCCGGGGCCGTGGACCCTTCTCGAGGCGGACGCTCTCGACCCGACCACCGGGAGTACGGGCACCGAGGCGTTCGTTATCGCCGGTGCCGCGCGGGTGGAGGCGGTCACCCTGGCGTCGGAGCCGGTCGACGCGACGCTCCGTGTGTTCGCCTCCCCGCCGCAGCCGGAGGTGACCGTCATCGGCGTGGCCAAGGCCGAGGCCGCCGAGCAGTACGCCTGGTCGAACCCGCAGATCCTCTCGCGTTCGTCGTGGGGTGCCAACGAGGCGCTGGTGCGAAGCCCCTACACCTACGCCAAGGTGACCGGCGCGATGGTGCACCACACGGCCGGCTCCAACAGCTACACCTCGGCGGATGTCCCCAGCATCCTGCGCTCGATCCAGGCCTACCACGTCACCGGGCGCGGCTGGAACGACATCGCGTACAACTTCCTGGTCGACAAGTTCGGACGCGCGTGGGAGGGACGCGGCGGCGGCGTCGACAAGGCCGTCCAGGGCGGTCACGCGTACGGCGTGACCAACGCCCGGACCACGGGCGTGTCTCTCATCGGCAACTACGACACGGTTGCGCCCACGGCCACGATGCTGGACACGGCGCAGCGCGTGATCGCCTGGAAGTTCGCCCTGCACGGGGTCGACGCCTACGGGACCACCTACGGCTCGGGCGGTCAGGACGGCGGCTCGACCTTCCTCAACGCCATCTCCGGCCACCGTGACGAGAACGCCACCGCGTGCCCCGGGCAGTACGTCGCTTCACAAATGGGCGCGATCCGCTCCAAGGTGGCCGCCTACATCCCGCAGTACAAGACAGGGACGGCGGCGCCCCCGGTGGCCAACGCCGGGGCTGACCGGACGGGAGTCGTCGGCACCGCCGTCACCCTGGACGCGTCGGCGTCCACCGCAGGCAGCACGTTCTCCTGGACGAAGACGGCCGGCCCGGCCGCCACGCTCAGCGGCGCGACTACCGCGAAAGCGACCTTCACCCCGACAGCCGCGGGCACGTACACCTTCCAGGTGAAGGTGACCAAGTCGGGGCTCTCGGCGATCGATTCGGTCACGGTGACGGTCGCCGCCGCAGGCACCGTGAACCTGGCGCGCAGCGCGGGCGTGGTCGCCCGAGCCTCCAGCGAGGACGCCTCCACCTCCTCCACCGCCGCCAAAGCCATCGACGGCGTCATCTCCGGCTACCCCGCCGACGACACCCGCGAATGGACCAC
>JBKHWW010000058.1:0-4938 GCA_046566345.1 Actinomycetes bacterium | reverse complement strand
CGGCCGATGGCATAGGCCACCTGCACCTCGCACCGCTCGGCCAGGCCCGCGGCCACGACGTTCTTGGCCACCCAGCGCATCGCGTAGGCCGCAGAGCGGTCCACCTTGGACGGGTCCTTGCCCGAGAAGGCGCTGCCGCCGTGCCGGGCCATGCCGCCGTAGGTGTCCACGATGATCTTGCGGCCCGTGACGCCCGCGTCTCCCATGGGTCCGCCGATGACGAACTTGCCGGTCGGGTTCACGTAGGTCTTGTGACCGCTGGAGGCGATGTCGTAGAGCGCCAGCACCGGGCCGATGACGTGACGTTCGAGCGCGTCCTTGATCAGTCCTTCGCCCCAGGCCGCCTCGGTGTGCTGAGTGGACACGACCACGGTGTCGACGCGGACCGCCTTGTCGCCGTCGTAGGCGATCGTGACCTGGGTCTTGCCGTCGGGCAGCAGCCAGTCGATCTGGCCCGTGCGTCGCACGTGCGCCAGCCGCTCCGAGAGCCGGTGGGCGATGTCGATGGGCAGCGGCATCAACGTCGGGGTGTCCAGACAGGCGTAACCGAACATCAGCCCTTGGTCGCCGGCTCCCTGACGGTCGAGCTCGTCGATCGCGGCGCCCGGCCCAAGCTGCCGGTGCAGGTCGCGCGTCTCCTCGGCGTTGTCGACGCCCCGGGCGATGTCGGGGCTCTGATTGCCCAGCGACACCAGCACCCCGCAGCTCTTGCCGTCGAAGGACGCCTCGGCGCTGTCGTAGCCGATGGAGAGGATCCGCTCCCGGGTGATGCCGGCGATGTCGGCGTAGGCCTGGGTCGAGACCTCGCCTGCCACCACGACGGTGCCCGTGGTCACCAGCGTCTCGACCGCCACCCGGCTGTTGACGTCTTCGGCCAGCAGGGCGTCGAGGACGGCGTCACTGACCGAGTCGGCCACCTTGTCGGGGTGCCCCTCGGTGACGGACTCCGAGGTGAACAGTCGGCTCACGATTCCTCCTGGCGGGCCGCCACGGCGGCGTCCCAGATGCGGTGTGCGATGGCTGACTTGTCGCCGCTCGCGGTGGACACCGTGCCGCGCCTGTCGATGATCGTCACCGCGTTGTCGGGGCTGCCAAACACGGCGCCGCCCGACACGTTGTTGAGCACCAGCAGGTCGCAACCCTTCCGCTCCAGCTTCGCGCGGCCGAGGCTCAGCAGGTGGTCGGCGTCGGTCGCCGTCTCGGCGGCGAAGCCGACGATGACCTGGGCGCGGGGCCGGTCGCGGCTGAGAGTCTTCAACACGTCGGTGGTCTGCCGAAGCGTCAGCTGCAGGCCGGCGTCCCCGGCCTTCTTGATCTTGCTGGCGTGCGCCTCGGCCGGGGTGAAGTCGGCCGGCGCGGCCGCCATCACGATCACGTCCGTCTCCCGCTGGAGGCCGACCATCGCGGTCGCCAAGTCGCCGGTGGACACCACCGGCACGACGTCGGCGCCGCTGGGGAGCGGCAGCGTCACGTTGGCGGCGACCAGGGTGACGCGGGCGCCGCGCAACGCGGCGGCGCGGGCCAGGGCTATGCCTTGGAGGCCGCTGCTGGCGTTGCCCAGGAAGCGGACCGGGTCGAGCGCCTCGTGGGTGCCGCCGGCGCTGACCACAACGTGCAGGCCCGCGAGGTCGCGGACCCGCACCGCCTGCACCGTGTCCGGCGCATCGAGCAGCGAGGACGCCACGGCGGCGATGTCGACCGGCTCGGGCAATCTCCCCGGGCCGGAGTCGGCCCCAGTAAGCCTTCCGTCAGCCGGATCCATCACCAAGACGCCGCGCTCGCGCAGCGTCGCCACATTGGCTTTTGTGGCCGCGTGCAACCACATCTCGGTGTGCATGGCCGGAACCATCAGCACCGGGCAGCGCGCGGTGAGCAGCACGTTGGTCAGCAGGTCGTCGGCACGGCCGGACGCCGCCCTCGCCAGCAGGTCTGCCGTGGCGGGCGCGACCACGACGAGGTCGGCCTGCTGGCCGATGCGGACGTGAGGGACCTCGTGGACCGACTCGAAGACCTCGGTGTGCACGGGTCGGCCGGACAGGGCGGCCCACGTTGCCTCACCGACGAAGGTGAGCGCGTTCCGGGTAGGGACGACCGTGACTTCGTGACCGGATTCGCTGAGCCGCCGCAGCAACTCGCACGCCTTGTACGCTGCGATGCCCCCGGACACCCCCAGAACGATGTGCCTCACCAGGCCACGCGCTTCAGACTGGCGCTCAGGCCAGGTCGGCGGGATCGAACGGGTCGATGCCGAAGTCGGGATCCGCTTCGGCCTCGGCGCGCGCGGCCGCCTCGGCCTCGGGGTCGATCTGCGTGCACTCCAGCTTGTCGGCGTTGATCTCGCGCAGGGCGATCGTCAGCGGCTTCTCTTGCACGGAGGTGTCGACGAGCGGCCCGACGTTCTCCAACAGGCCCTCGCCGAGTTGGCTGTAGTACGCGTTGATCTGGCGGGCGCGCTTGGCGGCGAACAGGACCAGACGGTACTTAGAGTCGACCTTGCTGAGGAGCTCGTCGATCGGGGGGTTGGTGATCCCCTCAGGAACATGGGTGCTCAATGGAACCTTCTCGGGTCTCGGGGTCTACAAGCCTACGGAGCTTACCAGCTCGGCCACGGTTCGGCCCAACTCGTCGTTGACGATGATCTCGTCGAACTCCTGCGCGGCTGCCAGTTCGACCTCGGCGCTCTGGAGCCGGCGGGCGACCTGCTCGGGCGTCTCGGTGCCCCGCCCGGACAGGCGGCCCACGAGGGTGTCCCAGTCGGGGGGCGCGATGAAGACGAAGTGGGCGCCCGGGAGGCGCTCCCTGACTTGGCGCGCTCCCTGCAGGTCAATCTCGAGGATCACGGGATGGTCCTGCGCTGCCGCGGCGAGCACCGGCGCGGCAGGCGTGCCGTAGCGGTGGCGTCCGTGCACCACCGCCCACTCGAGCAGGCCGTCCTCGGCGATGAGCCGGTCGAACGCCTCGTCGGACAGGAACCGATAGTGGACGCCGTCCACCTCGCCCGGGCGAGGCGGACGCGTCGTGGCAGACACCGACACCCACACCTCGGGGTGTGCCTGCTTCAGCAACCGCACCACGGTCCCCTTCCCCACGCCTGCGGGCCCGGAGATGACCGTGATGCCTGAGGTCACTTGAATTCGGCCTTGAGGCCGGCGACCTGGTGGCGGCCGAGGCCGCGGAGGCGACGGTTCGCCGCGATGTCGAGCTTCTCCATCACAGCCGACGCGCGCTTTTCTCCCACGCGGGGCAGGGACTTCAACAGATCGACCACCTTGACATGGGCCAGCACGTCGTCGGTCGCGGCCACGTCGAGGGCCTCACCCAGGCTGAGCGCGCCCGAGCGGACCTTGGCCTTGAGCTCGGCCCGTGCGCGGCGAGCCTGGGTGGCGGCCGCCCGGGCAGCCTGCAGCTGCTCGGCGGTCAACTGAGGAATGGACACACTTCGCTCCAACGATTGGGAGGGACCTGCTGGGGCCGCTCGGTCCATTTCTGGCCGGGCAGACTGAAATACTAGCAAGTCAGCGACTGGTGTAGGCGTCCGCACTCAACCTTAATGCGTCCGCGTCGGGACCGGCCTGCAGGATGCCCCGGCCGACCATGGGTAGTACATTCTCGAACGCTGCGCCGAAGAGATCGGGGAGATCCTCCAGGCGTCCGCCCTGCGCGCCGATGCCGGGCACGAGGAGGGAGCCGTTGAACTCCGACACGTCGCAGGCGAGCGAGTCGTGGGTGCCGCCGACCACCAAGCCGATGGCCCGCGTCCGCGCGCGGGTGTTGAGTTGGGTGGCGGCGTCGATGATTTCTTGGACCACCGACCCCTCCCGGCCGAGCGCGAGCTGCACGTGCGCGCCCTCGGGGTTGGACGTGCGGGCGAGCACGTAGACGCCGCGGTCGAACGCGATCGCGCGTTCGAAAGCGGGCATCAGCGACTCAAAGCCGAGGTAGGGCGACAGGGTGACCGCGTCCCCGGCGAGCGGGGAACCCGGGCCGAGGTAAGCCTCGGCGTAGGCCTCCATGGTGGAGCCGATGTCGCCCCTTTTGGCGTCGACGATGCAGAGTGCGCCGGCAGCGCGGATGTCGGCGATCACGCGCTCGAGGACGGCCACACCCGGGGAGCCGTGGGCCTCGAAGAAGGCCGACTGCGGCTTGAAGACCGCGACCCGTTCGCCGAGGGCGTCCACGATGGTGCGGCAGTACCGTTCCAGACCGGACGCCGTGAGCGGCAGCCCCCACGCGGACAGCAGGGAAGCGTGCGGGTCGATCCCGACGCACAGGTTGCCGCGTTCGGCGGTGACCGCCTTCAGGCGCTGCCGGTACGTGCTCACCCGACCTCCTCGCTGATGGCGCCCACGAGGGCGGGGCCCTGATAGATGAAGCCAGTGTAGATCTGAACCAGCGATGCGCCAGCCCTCAGCATCGCCGCTGCGTCGGCGGCGGACATGATGCCGCCCGAGCCGATCACCGGTAGACCGGTGTGGCCGGCAACGTAGGCGACCACCTCGCGGGCGCGTGCGGTGAGTGGGCGACCGGAGAGGCCGCCCGGCTCGTCGGTCAGGTGTCGGTCGGGCGCGGCCAAGCCCTCCCGGGACAGGGTGGTGTTCGTGGCGATGAGGCCCGCGACGCCGGCGTCCGTCGCGGCGGTGAGCACCTCATCCACCTGCGGCCAGGTCAGGTCGGGAGCGACCTTGACGAAGACGGGGACGGGGCGGCCCGGGGCGACCTCGCCGGCCCGGTCGCGCAGTGCGACGAGCAGCGAGGTGAGCGCTCCCCCGTCCTGAAGGCTGCGTAGGCCCGGCGTGTTCGGGCTGGACACGTTCACCGCGATGTAGTCGGTGTGCGGGGCGACGGCGTCGAAGGAGGCGAGGTAGTCACCGACGGCGTCTTCGACCGCAACCACCTTGGACTTCCCCAGCGAGATGCCCAATGGAATGCCCGCGGCTC
>JBKHWW010000057.1:0-8737 GCA_046566345.1 Actinomycetes bacterium | reverse complement strand
CCCGGCCTCGCCGCGCTCAGCCCCCCGACACGTCTGACTCGGCGGCGGACAGATCCTCGTCGCCGAGTTCGCGGCTGTCGAGCCAGCCGTACGGCAGCGTGACGCGGGCCCGCGGCGTCCCCTGGCGGCCGCGCGGGGTGCCGAGCTCCTGGTCCGGGTAGGTGGCTGAGGCGTCGAGCAGGGCCAGCTGGACGTCCAGTTCGGCCAGGCTCGACACCCTCGCCAGCGCCCGGCGCACCTCGCCGCCCAAGGGGAAGCCCTTGAAGTACCAGGCCATGTGCTTGCGCAGATCCGTCAGCCCCCAGCGCTCACCGTTCATCTCGGCGAGCAGCACGGCGTGGCGGCGCAGCATGGCGGCGACCTCCCCGAGCACCGGGTACGGCTGCACCGCACGGCCCGCGAACGCGTCCGCGAGGTCGCGGAACAGCCACGGGCGACCCAGGCAGCCTCGGCCCACCACCACCCCGGCGCAGCCGGTCTGCTCGACCATTTTCAGCGCGTCGACCCCCTCCCAGATGTCGCCGTTCCCGAGCACCGGGATGTCGACTGTCTGTACCAGATCCGAGATGCACTCCCAACGGGCGTGGCCGGCGTAGGCCTGCTGCACGGTGCGGGCGTGCAGGGCGATGGCCGCCACGCCCGCGTCCTCGGCGATGCGTCCGGCGTCGCGATAGGTGAGGTGCTCGTCGTCGATCCCCAGGCGGGTCTTGACCGTGACAGGGACGCCGTAGGCGTCCGCTGCCCGTACGGTCGCGGCGAGGATCGAGGCCGTGCGGTCGGTCTTCCACGGCAGGACGCCGCCACCGCCCCGGCGGGTCACCTTGGGCACCGGGCAGCCGAGGTTGAGGTCGATGTGGTGGACACCGAACTCGTCGCACAGGATCGCGGCCGCGCGGGCAACCACGTCGGCGTCCACGCCGTAGAGCTGCACCGAACGGACGGTCTCACCGGGCGCGAACGACAGCATCTGGAAGGTCCGCGGGTTGCGCTCCACCACCCCGCGGGAGGTGATCATCTCGCAGACGTAGAGGCCCGCCCCCTGTTCCAGGCACAGCTGGCGGTAAGCGGGGTTGGTGATGCCCGCCATCGGGGCCAGCACGACCGGGGTCGCCACCTCGACCGTCCCTCCGGACGGGGCGGTGAGTCGGAGCGGCGCGTGGTCGGGCATGAGGGACGAGTCTACCGGCCCCAGTCGCCGAGTGCCCCCTGGAGGGCACCCAGGCAGGCGTCGACCATCGCCCACCTGTCTTGCGGGCGGCACCCGGCGTCCACCCAGGCCAGACAGGAGCGATCAAGGAACCCCAGGAAGCCGATCAGGGCGAACCTGCGCCTGACCGGCTCCGACGGCCCGACCACCTCGGCCAGGAAGGCAAGGGACGCCTCCCGCGCCTGCGCGCGCCGGGCGGTCGCCCCTGCGGGCTCCTCACCATCGGTCCAGCCGGACGCCCACGCGCGCGGCTGCGCGGCCACGTTGTCAACCTGGGTCAGCACCCATGTCCGGACGCGGTCGCGCGCCGGGGTGTTCGGCGGCAGGGCGGCGTCCGCCTCGCGCTGCCGAAGGGCGAGATCGTCCAGCGCCTCGGCCAGCACCGCCTCGAACAGCCCGGCCTTCGACCCGAAGTAGTGGAAGACAAGGGCCGGAGAGGCGCCGGCGGCTGACGCCACGGCGGGGACCCCCACGTCGGCATAGGCTGACTCTGCGAAGGCGCGACGCGCTGCGGCGAGGATCGCCGCCCGGCGTTCGGCGACGCTGAGCCGGCGTCGGGGCATCGGTTCAGTTGCAGACACGTTGACCAGCGTAGCGCTGTTGAGTTAGAGTCAACAACGTTATTGAGTAAGAATCAACAAAGGAGCAGCATGAGCCTCGTCGACCACGCGATCTGGTGGCAGGTCTACCCCTTGGGGGCCCTGGGCGCGCCCATCCACGGGCCGGAGGAGGGCGTCCAGCACCGCCTGCGCGGGCTTGACCCCTGGCTGGACCATGTCGTCGCGCTCGGCTGCTCCGGCCTGCTGCTGGGGCCGGTGTTCGCCTCTACCACGCACGGCTACGACACGGTCGACCACTACCGGATCGACCCGCGCCTGGGCGACGACGCTGACTTCGACCACCTGATGGACGAGGCGCGCCAAAGGGGCCTGTCCGTCATGCTCGACGGCGTGTTCAACCACGTGGGCGCGGGGCACCCGCTCGTCGCCGAGCAGAGCCCCCTGCTCAAGCGATCGGGCGGCCAGCTGGCGGCGTGGGAGGGTCACGGCGACCTCGTCGAGCTCGACCACGCGAACCCGGCCGTCGCCGACCTGGTCACCGATGTCATGCTGCACTGGCTGCGGCGCGGGATCGCCGGCTGGCGCCTGGACGTCGCCTACGCGGTGCCGCCGGCCTTCTGGCGCGAGGTCACCGGCCGAGTCCGCGCCGAGTTCCCCGACGCGGTTTTCCTCGGCGAAGTCATCCACGGCGACTATGCGGCCATCGCGGACGCAGGGTCCCTGGACTCGGTGACCGCCTACGAGCTGTGGAAGGGCACCTGGAGCGCGCTCAAAGACGCCAACTTCTGGGAGCTGGCCCACGCCCTCACCCGGCACGCGGAGTTCTCGTCGGGGCGGGTGCTCAACACCTTCGTCGGCAATCACGACGTGGACCGGATCGCCTCGCTGGTCGGGGACGCCGGCGCCGTGCTCGCCGCCGCGACCCTCTTCACGACGCCCGGGATGCCGAGCATCTACTACGGCGACGAGCAGGGATTCCGCGGCGAGCGGGGCGAAGGACAGCACGCGGATGACCCGGTGCGCCCTCCCCTGCCCGCAACGCCAGCCGACCTCGCGCCCAACGGGGCCTGGCTCCAGGCGATCTACCAGGACCTGGTCGGCCTGCGGCGGCGGCACTCCTGGTTGTCGCGCGCCACGCTCGAGGTCACCGGCCGGGAGAACGCGCGGATCAGCTGGTCGTGTTCCAGCGGCGCCGACCGGATCGACGTCGAGCTCGCGCTGGAACCGGCGCCGCGGGTCGGCGTCCGCTGTTCGGACTCGGAGACGTTCACCTGGGAGGGGTGAGGGTCAGCAGCCGACGAGCCGCGACCCCAGCCACCCGACGACCTGGTCAAGGGCGACCCGCTCCTGGGCCATCGAGTCGCGCTCGCGGATGGTGACCGCCTGGTCGTCGAGCGTGTCGAAGTCGACCGTCACGCAGTAGGGAGTGCCGATCTCGTCTTGGCGTCGGTAGCGGCGTCCGATCGCCTGAGCGTCGTCGAACTCGACGTTCCAGTGGTGGCGGAGCCGGGCGGCCAGGTCGCGCGCCTTCGGAGAGAGCTGCTCGTTGCGCGACAGGGGGAGCACCGCGACCTTGACGGGGGCCAGCCGCGGATCGAGGCGCAAGACAGTGCGCTTGTCGACGCCGCCCTTCGCGTTGGGCGCCTCGTCCTCGGTGTAGGCCTCGACCAGGAACGCCATCAGCGAGCGGGTCAGGCCCGCCGCGGGCTCGATGACGTAGGGCAGGTAGCGCTCTCCCTTCGCCTGGTCGAAGTAGGACAGGTCGGTGCCCGAGTGCTGGGAGTGCGTTCCCAGGTCGAAGTCGGTGCGGTTCGCAATGCCCTCCAGCTCGCCCCACCCGTCGCCGCCGGTGAACCCGAAGTTGTATTCGATGTCGACCGTGCGCTTGGAGTAGTGCGACAGCTTCTCCTGCGGGTGCTCGAACAGCCGGAGGTTCTGCTCGGCGATGCCGAGCCCGACGTACCAGGCCTTGCGCTCGTCGATCCAGTGCTGGTGCCACTGTTCGTCCGTGCCCGGCTCGACGAAGAACTCCATCTCCATCTGCTCGAACTCGCGGGTGCGGAAGATGAAGTTGCCCGGGGTGATCTCGTTGCGGAAGCTCTTGCCGACCTGCCCGATGCCGAACGGCACCTTCATGCGCGCCGTCTGCACCACCTGGCCGAAGTTGACGAAGATGCCTTGGGCGGTCTCCGGTCGCAGGTAGTGCAGCCCTGAGTCGTCCTCGATCACGCCCAGGTGGGTCTTGAGCATCATGTTGAAGTCGCGCGGCTCGGTGAACCGGCCCAGCGTTCCGCACTCGGGGCAGTTGATCTCCTCCAGCCCGGAAGGCTTGCGCCCCTTCTTGAACTCGAACGCCTCTTCGAGCTGGTCAGCGCGGAAGCGCTTGTGACAGCTCTGGCACTCGGTGAGCGGGTCGGAGAAGACACCCACGTGGCCCGAAGCGACCCATACCTCGCGCGGCAGAATAATCGAGGAGTCGAGCCCCACGACATCGGCACGGCCCTGGACGACCGCCTTCCACCACTGCCGCTTGATGTTCTCCTTGAGCTCGACACCGTAGGGGCCGTAGTCCCACGCCGCCCGCGTGCCGCCGTAGATCTCCCCGCACGGGTACACGAAGCCGCGGCGCTTCGTGAGGCTGATGACGTTGTCGAGCTTGCTGGCCATGAGACCGTGCCTCCTTGTCGGCTGGGGGTGCCCGGCCGGCATCCCCAATGCGGGGCTACCCTATCCGCCCGCGGCGATCGCCCCCCAAAGGGTCCGCCGCGGCCAGGCGGCCCCGATCACAGGTCTCGCGGCAGGTTCGTGCCCACTTCGTCTGGATGGGCGAAAGCGCCCGGCTCGTCGACCGCCTCGCTGAGGAGCGGGACCAGCACCATCTTGGCGTCGTAGGAGTTGAAGCTGCGGCGGTAGGAGCCGACGTTTTCCCACCGGCTCGCGATCGCCCACAGGTTTGGCTCGTCGAGGTTGCGGACCAGCTCGGCCGACACACAACCGGCCCTGGTCAGGAAGAACGCGACGACGGCGTCGGCCCTCGACCGGAAGGTGGGCTCGGCGTCCGGCGCCACGCGGAAGCGGTTGAAGGCGAGCATGGCGGTCAGCCTAACCGCCTGCGGGTAGGCTGGCCGGACCCGAGGAGGACGCAGATGACCAGCACACCCCAGCGGCGGACGCGGCAGCGCGCCACCATCGCCGAGGTGCTCACCGAGCTCGACGAGTTCCGGACCGCGCAGGACAGCCACGACCTGCTGCGCCACCGCGGCGCCTCGGTGGGGCTGGCGACGGTGTACCGCAACCTCCAGTCCATGGTCGAGATCGGCGAGGTCGACGTGGTCCGCACCCCCGACGGGCAGGCGGCCTACCGGGCCTGCGGCGAGGCGACCCGCGACCATCACCACCACCTGATCTGCCGCTCGTGCGGCCGCACGGTCGAGTTCGAGCTAGAGGGCGTCGAGGCGTTGATCGGCACCCTCGCCCAGCGGCACTCCTTCACCGACGTCGACCACTCCCTCGAGCTCCACGGCGTGTGCGCCGACTGCGCGCGGTCCTGACGTGCCCACCTACCGCGACGAGGCCGTCGTCCTGCGCACGCACAAGTTGGGCGAGGCCGACCGGATCGTGACGGTGCTTTCGCGAAGGCACGGCAAGATCCGGGCCGTCGCCCGCGGCGTCCGGCGCACCTCGAGCAAGTTCGGTGGCCGGCTGGAGCCGTTCAGCCATGTCGACCTCCAGTTCGCCACCGGCCGCAGCCTGGACGTGATCACCGAGGCGGTCACCCTGCACCCCTGGTCGGAGCCGCTGTGCACCGACTACCCGCGTTTCACCGTCGGTCAGGTGATGCTGGAGACGGCCGACCGGCTGGTCAGCGTCGAGAACGAGCCGTCGCTACCCCAGTTCCGGCTGCTGGCCGGGGCGTTGCGCGCCCTCACCTCGGGCACCGCGGACGGCCCGCGGCCGGCCACGATGGTGATGGACGCCTACCTGCTCCGCGCCGTCGCCACCGCGGGGTTCGCGCCCAGCCTCGAGGGATGCGCTTCCTGCGGCGTCGACGGTCCGCACGACTCGTTTTCGCCGGCGGCCGGGGGCGTGGTCTGCCGGCGCTGCCGCCCTCCCGGCACCCCCGCGGTGCGCCCGGACACGCTCGCCTACGTGGCCGCGCTGGTCAGCGGCGACTGGCCGGCGACCCGCGACGTGACGTCGCCGACGCAGCGGCAAGCTTCAGGGCTGGTCGCGGCCTTCGTCAGTTGGCACCTGGACCGCGGCCTGCGAACCCTGCAGCACGTCGACCGTCAGGAGCCTCCGACCTCGACCGTGCGGGTGTCGACGTCGGGACGCCGCCCCTCACCGTCGGACGGGTCGTCCTCGCGGATCTCGATGGTGTAGCGCCCGGGGTCGAGCTCGACCTCGAACCGGTAGGCGGCGAACCGCTGACCCTCCTCCGTCGTGGTGAAACCCTGCTGGACGACGGAGCCGCCTTCATCGAGCACTCGCCACGGCAGGTTGGCCTCGAAGACGGCAGCGTCGCCGGTCACTACGACCGGGGAGCTGACCAGGGAGCCGTCCAACGGGGTATCGATCGAGACCAGGACGCGGGCCGAGAAGGGATCGCCGCGCAGACGCGGGCCGTCCCAGCTCAGGACGCCCCACAGCTCACCGGCCGGTTGCCCCTCGATCCGCAGGTCGACGGCCGTGGTTTCGCCGACGAGTTCGGTGACGGTCCACAACAGCTGGTCGGCCTGGGCGCTGGCGGCCTCGGAGCCGAGCGTCGTGGTGCGTGCCTCGGCGGACAGGTCGACCGTGGTCACGCTGCCCTGGGTCGACGCCGACAGCACGCGCGTGCCCTCGGGCCAACCGGAGATGTAGTCGACGTCGATGGGCCCCTCGATCATGACCTCCAGGACGCCGCGCAGCGGGTCGTCCTGGGGCACCAGTCGCATCTCACGCCCGAGCCGGACGCCGTTGCTGGCGTCTCGGGGGAAGTAGACGACCTGGGGCTGGGTCTGCTCCGACGCCGTCGGCGACGCGCTGGGGGCCCCGGTCGCGGGAGAACCGGTTGCGGGCGCGCTGCCGCTGGCGGTGGCGCTGGGCGCCGGAGGGGAGGCTGAGCCCGAGGGGGCCTGGCCGGGGGTGGTCGGGGCGCACCCCGCGGCGGAGATCACGACGACCGCGGCGAGCGCGGCATGGGCGAGACGGATGCTCATGGCACCTCCTGGTGGATCTTTCCATTGGGTTCTGGGTGGGAGCGGGTCGCCAGGGGTGCGGTCGGTGGGGCAACCGTGGCGCGGGGAGCGGCGATCTGCGCGGCGAGGTGGCCCCCGCCGTACCCGTTGTCGATGTTGACCACCCCCACCCCCGGGGCGCAGGCATTCAGCATCGTCAGCAGGGGCGCCAGGCCTTGGAAGGCGGCGCCGTAGCCGACCGAAGTCGGGATCGCCACCACCGGGCAGGAGACCAGTCCCGCGACGAGGCCAGGCAGGGCGCCGTCCATGCCCGCCACGACCACGACCACCCCAGCGCTGCGGAAGGTGTCGAGCCGGGAGAGGGTGCGGTGCAGTCCGGCGATGCCGACATCGACGACGAGCTCGGCCCGGCGTCCCAAATGCCGGGCGGTGAGCAGGGCCTCGCGAGCTACCGGCAGATCCGAGGTGCCGGCGCAGGCGACCACGACCAGCTCGCCCGTCGGTTCGGGCATCTGCGGGGGCCACACCAGCACGCGGGCGACCGGGTCGTGGAAGGCGTCGGGCAATTCGTCGCGGACGACTGCGGCGCGGTCGGCGTCCGCGCGGGTGAAGATGGTGACCACGTCGGGACGCTCGCCGACACGGTGGGCGATGACCCGGAGCTGCTCAGCCGACTTGCCCTCGCAGTAGACCGCCTCGGGGTAACCGCGCCGCGCGCGGCGGTCGAGGTCGAGCTCGGCGATGTCGTCGTCAGCCACGCGCGCGCACCACCTGCAGCGTGTGCGCGGCGAACGCTCCGGACTGGATGCCTGCCAGGTCGACGGTCACGTAACGGAAGCCGGCGCCGCGGACTCTCTCCAGCGCGTCGCGGCGGACGGCGTCGTCGGCGAACCGCGCCAGCTCGGACAACGGCACCTCCAGGCGCGCGATGTCGCCGTGGTGCCGCACCCGGCAGTCGCTGAATCCGAGCGACCTCAGCGCCTCCTCGGCAGCTTCGACCTGGGAGAGCTTCTCAGGGGTGACTTCTTGGCCGTGGGGAATGCGGGAGGCGAGGCAGGGCGCGGCCGGCTTGTCGGCGACCGACAGGGACAGGGCGCGTGCAAGGGCTCGCACCCGCGGCTTGGTCAGGCCGGCGTCCGCCAAGGGTCGCAGTACGCGGTGGCGGGTTGCCGCCCGTGCCCCGGGCCGGTCGGACGCGACCGCGTCGTCGGCGTTCTCTCCGTAGGCGACGGCGGCGAGCCCCAGTTCGGCCGCGAGCTCGTCGTCGATGCGGGTGAACAGCTCGTCCTTGCAGTGGAAGCAGCGGTCGGCGTCATTGGCACGGTACGCGGGGTTCTCGCCCTCGCGGGTCTCGAACTCGACCACGTGGGCCCCGATCTCGGCTGCAGTGGCGCGGGCAAGCGAGAGTTCGTCACGGGCCAGCGAGGGCGAGACCGCGAGGAGCCCAACGGTGCCCTCGCGCCCGAGCGCCCGGGTGGCCACGGCGAGAAGCACGGCCGAGTCCACTCCGCCGGAGTAGGCGACCCCCAGGCGCGGGTAGGGCTCGACGAGTGCGGCGACGGCCCGCGCGTCGGCGCGCTCGGCGTCGGGGAGGTCGGCGAACGGGGCTGGGCTTGTGGTCTGGGTCATCGTGGCGCCACTCTAGCCACGGGTCGGGCGGGCCGAGGAGGGCACCGGCGAACCGGGCGTGAGGCCAGCGACGACGATCGCGGACGCCGCCCGCTGTGCCAGTTCGGCCTGAGGCCGCCCCAGGGACGCCGCGAGGGCGGCCAGCGCGTCGAACTCGGCCG
>JBKHWW010000056.1:0-32005 GCA_046566345.1 Actinomycetes bacterium | reverse complement strand
ACGCGTCGTCACGACACGGGACGAGCGCCGTCAACGGGGCCATCGACGAGGAGTGGGGGCACCCGGAGTGGGACCACCAGGGGGCGAGGGACGCCGGCACCAACCACGCCGATCACGCACGCCACCTTCTTGAGTGGGAACCTCTGCTTCTGTCAGCGGACAGAACCCACACATGTGTGCGCAAATCGCGCGTTAGAGCGCCCGGATCAAGGCGCCAGACACCCAGCTGAGTGGCTTGTGCGCGGCGGCTGCCCCGGAGCCCGCGATCGCACGCGTCGTCACGACACGGGACGAGCGCCGTCAACGGGGCCATCGACGAGGAGTGGGACCACAAGGGGTGAGAGCACGAGGGGTGAGAGCACGGAGGGAAGGACGCCGACACCATCCACGCCCGTCATAGACGACACCATCTCCAAGTCGAGTAATCCGCTCTTTCGCGACACCAAGCCGCCCTCGGGACAGGCGTCGCAGTTTCCTCCCGGTCAGGGTTCGAAGTGCCTCAAGGATCAGGTGCCGAATGACTTCGAGTTCAGCACGCTCGTAAGGCGAGGCAGTCGAGGTGGTGGTCGATGGCCATCTGCCGCACCCCGGCGTCCGTGGAAGACAGGGAGCCGAACTTGTAGGCGTCATCCTTGGAAGGTGTTGGAGTTGATGGTCCCGATCCGGACGCCGAGGTCGGCGGCGTGACGGCCGAGGGCGTCCCAGTCGTCCACGTTGTCCCAGGGGATATGGAGCGCGACCGCCGGGGCGAGCCCGGTGAGCTCGTGCACCTTCGCTGCGTCGGCAACCTTCTCGAACGGGTCGCGGGGACCACCGGGCATCGAGAACACCTTGAAGCGTGTTCCCGAGTTGCCGTAGGCCCACGAAGGGACCTCGATGGCCAGAGATGCGAGGCGGTCTAGCTGAAGGGCGGTGAGGTGCATAATCGGGCTCCTATGGCCGTATGAAACGATTCATTAGCATCGTAACGCGGGATATGTATCGCGTCAACAGACGGAGCGCACCGGCGGGTAGGCTGCGATGCATCGATTCAAGGAGGTGGGGCCATGGTGGGCGTTAAGGACGTCGCCGCCAGGGCGGGTGTTGCCGTCGGCACGGTGTCCAACGTGCTGAATCGCCCCGACAGGGTTGCTGACAGCACCCGGGAGCGTGTGCTCTCGGCCATCGAGGAACTCGGCTTCGTGCGCAACGAGGCGGCGCGGCAGCTGCGCGCCGGCCTGAGCAACTGCGTGGGGCTCGTGGTCCTCAACGCGGCCAACCCGTTCTTCAATGACGTGGCCGCCGGTGCCGAGGAATGTGCGGCCCGGCACGGGCTATCGGTCCTGGTCGGCAACAGCGCCGAACGCGAGGATCGCGAGGACGCCTACCTCGACCTGTTCGAGCAGCAGCGGGTGCGAGGCGTGTTGGTCTCGCCCATCGGCGCGGTCCAGCCCAAGCTGGACCGGCTCCGCAGCCATGGCATCGCCACCGTCGTCGTGGACCGCGACGAGTCGGCGGGCTCCTGCTCGTCGGTCTCCGTCGACGACGTGGCCGGCGGCGCGCTGGCCCTGGGCCACCTGGCTGAGCTGGGGCACCGGCACGTTGCGTACGTGGGCGGCCCCGACACCCTGCGCCAGGTCATCGACCGACACGCGGGCGCCGAGCGCGAAGCCGCCCGCCACGGCGTCCGCCTGGAGTGGTTCCGTACGCCCGGGATGACCATCGCGGCGGGGGTGGCCGCCGGGGACGAGCTGTTCGCCCGACCACAGGGCGAGCGGCCGACGGCCCTCTTCGGCGCGAACGACCTCATCGCCCTGGGGTTGCTCCAGTCGGCCGCACACCACCGCCTGCGCGTGCCCGACGATGTGGCCCTCGTGGGCTACGACGACATCCAGTTCGCCGAGGGTGCCGCGATCCCACTGACCTCCGTCGCTCAGCCGCGCCACGAGATCGGGCGAAGGGCGATGGAGATGCTGCTCTCCGCCGCCGACGACCCAGACCGCCCCACCGAGAGAGTCGTGCTCCAGCCGACGCTCGTCGTCAGGCGCTCCACGGACCGGCACGCCCCGATGCCATGACCGACGCCGCCCAAACCCGCCTCCCTCGGCGCAACCGAGGGCTGTTGAGCGCGGCGGACGCCTCCAACATCGAGATCGACACCCCCGACCAGGTGAACACGTTCCTCCTGGCCGGAACCCTCGGCGTCGGCGGATTCGTGGGAAGGGACGGCGGGGTGGACGTGGTCCGCCTGAGGGCGGCGCTGTCCGAGCGGCTGACTGGACCTTCCCTCGACCTTGCCCGCTTCAGCCAACGGATCGAGGCCGACGGGCGCCACCTCTCCTGGGTGCCGTCCGAGCCGGACATGGCCACCCACGTCCGCGTGCTCCAGCCGGTCGACGGCCCCGAGGGCCTAGAAGCTCTGTGTGCCACCCTCATGACGGTCCCCCTCCCCCGCGACCGGCCCTTGTGGGAGTTCCTGGTCGTCCCCGGCGCAACCGCCGACGGGCCGGGCATCGTCTTGCGCGTTCACCACGCTGTGGCCGACGGGGTCGCCGGCGTCCGGCTGGTGCAACGCCTCTTCGGGGCCGACCTCCCTGCGCCGCCGCCCCCGGGCCTTACCAGCGAGCCACGTCAAGCGGGCCGAGGGCCCCGCCGCCGCCGGCCCCTGCCCGGAGACGTCCGGCGCGCCGCCCGGTCCGTCGCAACGAGCGTGTCCCGCGTGGCGGCCGTGTTCCGAGCCACAGTCCCACCGACAGTGCTCTTGGGCCGCATCGGGGCGCGGCGGGGCGTCGCCTTCACCGACGTCGACCTCGCTTCGCTGGCCCGGTCCGCGCGCCAGGAGGGGGCGACCGTCAACGACGCGCTGCTCGCCGCGGTGTCCGCCGCCGTCGCGGCCACCCTGCTCGCCGATAATCAGCCGGTCCCGCCGGTCCTCCCGGCCAGCGTGCCGGTCGCGTTGCCCGACCGTGGCTCCTCGGGCAACGCCGTGGGGGTCATGCTGGTTCCCCTCCCCACTGGCGAGGCGGACGCCGGCGTCCGGCTCGCCCGGATCGCGGCGCTCACCCGCTCAGCAAAAGCCGAAGCCCGCGCGCAGGGGACCTACGAGTTAACCCGGACGCGCTGGGGGTCACGCTTGTTCGCGTGGCTCGCTCGACGGCAGAGATTCGTCGCTCTGTTCGTCACCAACGTGCGGGGCCCCGATCGGCCCCTGCTGGTCGCCGGCGCGCCGCTCGTGCGCGCGTGGCCGCTCGCCCCCATCCAGGGCAACGTGCGGCTGGGGGTGGCCGCGATGTCGTATGCGGGACGCCTGTCCGTGGCCGTGCACACCGACGTGGACGCGATCGACGCAGCGGGCCTGCGAAATGCCCTGGCCAGGGAACTCGCAACCCTGTCGGAGCGCCCCTGAGGAGAAGCTGCTGAGGCGACGTGATCGTGGTGGCCACCGTGTCGGCGATCTACGGCCTCGGGACGCCGCAGCCCAGCGGGACGCCGAACGAGCCCCGCGGGTGAGGGCGGGGCTCGTTGCGATCTGTGCAGCTGGCGGGCGCCTACTCGGCGTCGAGGTCCTTCTCGACCAGTGCCGCGATCACCTCGACTGCCTCTGCGTTCTCGGACTCCACCAGCACCGTGGCGCCCTTCTCGGCACCCAGGGTCATGATCATCAGGCTGGACGCCGCGTCGACGCCGTCCTCGTCCTCGCCGCCGACGAGTGAGAGGGTGATCTCGTCGTCGAACGCCTCAGCTGCCTCGGCGATGATTGCGGCGGGACGGGCGTGCAGGCCGACGGCCGAGCCGACGATCACGGTCTTGCTTGCCATGTTGTTTCTCCTTCGGTTGTTACTTGCTTGCGGTGGGCCAACGGTGTGCACTCAGGCGGCGACGGCAACCCTGTTTCCGACGAACTGCTTGGCGGCGATGACGGCAAGTGCTGCCACGATCATGCCCGCCACGATAGCGATGAGGAAGCCCACCACGTTCTGGATCGCGAACAGGACGAACAAACCACCGTGCGGAGCGCGGGATCCGACGCCGAGTGCCATCGAGATCGCGCCTGTCACGGCGCCGCCCATCATCATGCTCGGGATGACGCGCAGCGGATCCGCCGCGGTGAACGGGATCGCGCCTTCAGAGATGAACGCCGCACCGAGGAGCCACGCCGTGCGGCCGTTCTCGATCTCGGGCTCGGTGAAGAGCCGCTTGCGGACGGTGGTCGCCAGCGCCAGGGCCAGCGGGGGCACCATGCCGGTCGCCATCACGGCTGCCATGATCTGGAACGCCGCAGGGGTCTGCGCCGAGAGGCCGGCAGTCGCGAACAGGTAGGCCGCCTTGTTCACCGGTCCACCCAGATCGAAGCACATCATCAGGCCGAGCACGATGCCGAGGAGAATCACCGAGCCTCCGGACATGCCTCCCAGACCGTCGTACAGCGCCGTGGTGAGAGCCGCGAGCGGCTTGCCCAGGAGCACGTACATGAGGGCGCCAGTCACCAGGGTCGCCACCAACGGGATAATCACCACCGGCATCAGGCCGGCGAGCCAGCGAGGCACCTTGATCGTGGTGATCCACAGGGCGATGAAACCGGCGATCAAGCCGGTGACGAGGCCGCCGATGAAGCCAGCCCCCAGCGTCACGGAGATGGCGCCGCCCACGAAACCGGGGGCGATGCCGGGGCGTCCGGCAAGGGCGTAGGCGATGTACCCCGACAGCGCCGGCACGAGGAAGCCGAAGGCCGCGCCACCGATGAGGAACATGATGCCGCCGACCCAGGGGCCGATGCCGGCCGACAGGCCCAGCGCGTAAGCGAGCTGGCCGTAGTTGCCCGCGGCGGCGCACTGCTCGGGCGTCGCGCTCGCCGCCCACGGGGCCAGGTTGGCGCAGTCGGGCTTGAGCGCGATGTCGTAGCCGCCGAACAAGAAGCCGAGCGCGATGAGCAGGCCGCCCGCGGCGACGAACGGGATCATGTACGACACACCGGTCATCAGGGCCTGCTGGATGCGCTTGCCCCAGCTGAGCTTGGTGCCCGACGCCGCGTCACCGGACGCCGCTCCCGGAGTTCCCGACACCTTGCGCGCGTTCGGGTTCTTGGACGCCTGGATCGCCTCGGAGATCATCACGGCCGGCTCGTTGATGGCGCGCTTGACGCCCGACTCGATGACGGGAAGGCCCGCGAACCTCTCGGGCTCCTTCACGCCCACGTCGGTGGCGAAGATCGCCGCGACCGCGTTTCCGATGGTCTCGCCCGACAGCGGGGTGACGCCGCCGGAGCCCTGGGTCTCGACCTGCACGTCGACGCCGGCCTCCTTACCCGCCGCGACGAGCGAGTCGGCAGCCATGTAGGTGTGGGCGATGCCGGTCGGGCAGGCCGTGACCGCCACGATGAGCGGACGGGCGCCCTCGGTGGCAGCACCCGCGCCCGCCGCGCCGGCCGCAGCCGCTGCGCCGGCCGCGGCGGGTGCGGACGCCGCCGTCTCGGCGGGCGGATTCACCACCCCGTCGACCAGCGAGACGATCTCCGCCGGGGACTGGGCTGCCCGCAGGGAGGCCAAGAAGTCCTTCTTGACCAGCGCGCGAGCCAGCTTGGTGAGCAGTTTGAGGTGATCGGCGCCGCCCTCTGCCGCGGCCGCGATGAGGAAGACAAGGTCGGCCGGGCCATCTTTGGCCCCGAAGTCGACCGGGTTGGACAGGCGCGCGAACGCCAGCGAGGCCTCGGTGACCGCGGCAGAGCGGCAGTGCGGGATAGCGAACCCGCCCGGGAGGCCGGTAGCTGACTTGCTCTCACGGTCGAGCGCGTCGGCGGTGAGGCCCGCGGCGTCCGCCCGGCCAGCCCTCTCGACGATTCCGGCGAGCGAGGCGATGACCTCGTTCTTAGACGCACCGAGGTCGGCGTCGAGCGCGACCAGTTGCTCGGTGATCAGCTGCATTGCGGTCCCTTTCTATGGACGAGCTGAGTGGGCGGTTAGAGGGTGGTGACCGTGACCGGCCCGGCGGGCAGGTCGGCGGGAGTGGGGAGGGTGGTTCCGGGCAGGGACGCTGCGGCCGAGCCGTAGGAGACGGCAGAGGCCAGACAGTCCGCCGGCGACTTGTCGGCGACGTCGGCGAGGATGAAGCCCGCGACGGAGGAATCCCCCGCGCCGACCGTGCTCTTCACCGTGACCTTGGGGGCGCTGGCGTGCCAGGCTCCCGCCGCGTTGACTAGCACGGCACCGGAGCCACCGAGGGTGACCAGCACGTTGGCGATGCCCCGGTCTCGGAGCCGGGAGGCCGCCGCGACGATGTCGGCGACCTCTCCGCGGGAAGCGGCGTCCTCGAACGCAGCCGCGTCGCCGCCGGTGAGCTGGGCCAGTTCGTCGGAGTTGGGTTTGATCAGGTCGAACGCGCTGGCCGGGAGCGCATCGAGCACGGCGTCCAGGGCCGCGTCGGAGGTGTCGACGGCCACCTTGCAGCCGAGCGGCTTCAAGGCGGTGACGAGGCGGGCGTACCAATCGACGGGAGCGCCGGGCGGGAGAGACCCCGAGAGCGCCACCCAGGCCGCGCCCCGGGACGCTTCCACCAGGCGGGAGGTGGCTTCCTCGATCTGCTCCGCGGTCAGGGCGGGGCCCGGCTCGTTGATCTTGGTGGTGGTGCCGTCCGGCTCGGTGACCGTGGTGTTGACCCGGACGCGCTGGTCACCCACGAGCGCCACCCCCGATAGGGGCAGGGAATCGGCCACCTGCTCGCTGATCGATCGGTACGAGGCGTCGAGCGCGGCCGTGACCACGCTCACCCGGCACCCGCCGTCACGGACGACCCGCGCGACGTTCACGCCCTTGCCGGCGGCCTGCTGCGTGGCGGACGCCGCGCGCTGCACCTCGCCGCGCGCCAACGGCTGTTCGAGCAGGACGGTGCGGTCGATGCTGGGGTTCGCGGTGAACGTGACGACCAGGTCGCTGTGCGGAGCTGCGTCCGCTTGAAGGGTTTCACCCATGTCCACTCCCTCGAGGATGGTGTATGAGTTTGTTATATCTTGTTTTGGTTGGCTTTGACAAGTGGTAGTAGCCAACTTCTGTGGCATCGTGTGGCTATCCGGCCGCAGTGTATCGCGCGCGCGCCTCTGCGCTCCTGCAACACACACCACCACCGAAAGGAAGCACTCATGATCCGCCCCACCCCCGCCCGAGCTGCCCTCTCCGTCGCCGCCGCGCTCATCACGCTGCCGGTCCTCGCGACCGTAGAGGCTCACGCGGTCGAGTCGTCCTCCTGCGCTGCCGTGCCCCGGACGCCCACGTACTCCCACCACAACAGCGCCGGCCAGAAGGTGCTGGCCTACACGGTCGACCTGCGCTGCACGCTGGGCAACCGGACGGTCGCGGTGAATCAGGAGGTCCTCGAGCAGGACGGCCCCAAGAGCCTGCTCCATGTGGTGGAGCGGAGAAGCTTCACCGTGGGCTTCGTCTCCGCGGGCAGCACCCAGACCACGTTCCTGGTCGCCCTCCCCGACACCGAGGAGGGTCCCGAGGAGATGTACCACAGGATCCGCATCCAGGTGTCCAGCAACGGCGTCACCGCTCCCTGGACGTGGTGGCATGCCTCCAGCGTCCTGGCGACCTACAACTGATCTCGGCGAGGCGCGTCGGGGCGTTCCGTCCTCGGCGCGCGCGAGCCTCAGGCGACCTCGACATGGAGGCCTGCCGCGCGCAGGTCGCTGGCCGCTGAATCGGGCAGGCCGGCGTCGGTGACCAGGGCGTCCACCTCGCCCAGCGCCGCGAAGCGCACCAGGTAGTCAACCCCCCACTTCGACGCGTCAGCGAGCACGTAGACCTCGCTGGCCGAGCGGACCATCGCCTGCTTGATGCGCGCCTCGTTGGGGTCGGGCGTGGAGAACCCGTGGTCCACCGAGAATCCGTTGGCGCCCATGAAGGCCACGTCGACGCGTAGCCGCTCGAGTTCGATGTAGGCCTGGGCACCGACGGTCGCCTGTGTGATCCCGCGAACCATCCCGCCGAGCAGCATCACGTCGAGGTCCTGGCGAGCAGACAGTGCGGCGGCCGACGGCACGGAGTTGGTAACCACCAGCGACACCCAGCTCGGCATCAGCGAACCCAGGCGAGCCGTGGTCGTGCCCGAGTCGAGCAGCACGGTTAGGCCTTCACGGCGCGGGAGCAGCGCGACGGCGCGGGTGGCGATGGCGAGCTTCTGCTCGGTGGAGGCGGTGTCGCGGGTGTCCACGGGGGCCTCGGCCAGGCGCAGCTTCTCGGCCGGGACGGCGCCGCCGTGCACGCGGCTCAGGAGCCCTCGGATGGACAGGGCGTCCAGGTCGCGGCGTATGGTCTCCGGTGTCACGTCGAACCGGGTCGCCAGCTCCGCCACCGAGACGCGGCCCAGTTCGCGGGCCCTCGTCACGATCTCGTGCTGGCGTTCCTCGGCGTACATGTGGCACCCCTTCGTGGCCTGTCGACCGTCCCTCACCGCCGAACCGAACCCAATCATTCGGACACGATCATGTGTCTTTGTATATCCAGTTTGCGTTGACTCGGCAAGTGGGTTCGCGGGATGATTCTGGGCACCAGCACACCTCATTGCGGAGGATCCACATGGAGAAGTCAACCGTCCGTGGCACCGGCGTCGTGTCCGGCTACGCCTACGCCCCGGTCGCCTGGACGCGCGCGGCCTACACCGCCAACGTCGCGCCCCGAACCATCGCCGAGGAGGAGCGCGCCGCCGAGGTGGAGCGCTTCAAGGCCGCGGCCGAGACCGTGGCGAGGCGGTTCACCGAGCGCGCGAGCGCGGCGACCGGCGTCGCGACCGAGGTGCTCGGCGCGACTGCCGCCCTCGCTCGCGACCGCGGGTGGACGCGCGCCGCCACCAAGGCCATCAACGCCGGCGCAGCCGCCGAGACCGCCACGGCCAGCGCTATCGAGCAGTTCGTCGCCCAGTTCGAGAAGCTCGGCGGCCTGATGGCCGAGCGCACCACCGACCTCAAAGACATTCGCAACCGCGTGGTGGCCGAGCTCATGGGCTGGCCCGAGCCCGGCGTGCCGAAGCCGACCTTCCCGGTCGTGCTCTGCGCCGAAGACCTTGCTCCCGCGGACACCGCGGGCCTCGACCCCACCTACATCCGCGCGCTGGTCACCCGTCTCGGTGGCCCGACCAGCCACACCGCGATCATCGCCCGGCAGCTCGGCATCCCCTGCATCGTGGCGGCGTCCGCCCTCGACACGGTCGACGAAGGGACCCTGGTGCTGGTCGACGGCACCAGCGGCGTGGTGACGCTCGACCCCGACCCCGAAGAGGCGGCGGCGCTCGTCGAGCAGGACGCCCGCGTCCGCGAGGAGATAAGGTCGTGGAAGGGTCCCGCGCGCACCGCCGACGGCGTCCACGTGCAGCTTCTGGCCAACGTTCAGGACGGCGCGGCCGCGGCGAAGGCGTCCCACAGTGAAGCCGAAGGCGTGGGCCTCTTCCGCACCGAGCTGTGCTTCCTCTCCGCGCAGACCGAGCCGTCGGTTGCCGAGCAGGCACGCATCTACGGCGAGGTCTTCTCGGCGTTCTCCGGCAAGAAGGTCGTCGTCCGCACCCTCGATGCCGGTTCCGACAAGCCCGTTCCCTTCGCCAACCACGAAGACGAAGAGAACCCGTCGCTCGGCGTCCGTGGTATCCGGCTCGGCTGGACGAACCCCGGTCTGGTCGACCGGCAGCTCGACGCGATCCAGATGGCGGCCGAAGACAACGGCATCGCCGAGGCCTGGGTGATGGCCCCCATGGTGGCCACTGTCGACGAGGCGTACGAGTTCGCCCAGAAGTGCCGCTCGCGGGACCTGAAGCCCGGCATCATGGTCGAGGTGCCGTCGGTCGCGATGCTGGCCGATCAGTTCCTCGAGGAGGTGGACTTCTTCTCGATCGGCACCAACGATCTGACCCAGTACACGATGGCGGCCGACCGCATGTCCAGCCACCTCGCGATGCTGACCGACCCGTGGCAGCCGGCAGTCCTGAGGATGGTCCAGCTGACCGGCCAAGCGGGGCAGCGCGCCAGCAAGCCTGTCGGGGTCTGCGGCGAGGCCGCGGCGGACCCGCTCCTGGCCTGCGTGCTGATCGGCCTGGGCATCACGTCGCTGTCGATGGCGGTCAACGCCATCCCGGCCGTCGGCGTCCAGCTGGGCAAGGTGACCCTGCAGCAGTGCCAGGATGCCGCCGCCCAGGTGGCCGCCGCGCGCAACTCCCGGGACGCGAAGGCGCGCGCCGCCCAGCTTCTCGGCTGACCGCCACCGCACACGAGAGCGGGCGCCCTCCGCGAGGAGTGCGCCCGCTCTCGTGTGGAGGTGGATCAGGGCTCGACGGTCACCTTGATAGCCTCGCCGCGGGCGACGATGTCGAACGCCTCGAGCGCGTTTTCGAGCGGGATGTGCCGCGTGATCAGGTCCTTCACGGGGATCTGCCCCGTCGAGATGTACTCAAGCGCCGCCTTGTGGTGGCTCGGGGCGGACCCGTTTGCGCCGTGGATGTGCAGCTGGCGGTAGTGCACCAGGTTGCTGTCACAGGCGATCATCGGGTTCGTCTTGGGCAGGCCGCCGAAGAACGAGATGCGTCCGTTGCGCGCCGCCATCGAGATGGCCTGCTCCTGGTTGACGTTGGCCGGGGTCGCGGTGATGATCACGTCGGCGCCGCGGCCCTCGGTCATGCGCATGACCTCCTCGACCACGTTCACCGACGAGGCGTCGATGGTCGCGTCGGGGTGGACGGCGTCCGCCGACATCTGGAGCCGCTCGGCGTTGATGTCGACCAACACGATGGTTCCGGCCTTGTGGACGCCCCGCGCGATCCGGATGTGCATGCATCCGATCGGCCCCGCACCAAACACGACGACGAAGTCGCCCTCCTCGATGCCGAGTTGCTCTTGAGCGTTGATCGCACAGGCGAACGGTTCAGCCGCGGACGCCTCGTCGAAGCCGACGTTGTCGGGGATCCGGTTCAACCCGTCCACCTTGAGCACCTGACTCGGCACGATCATGTACTCGGCGAACCCGCCGTCGTACTGGTAGCCCACCGACGTCTGGTTCTGGCAGACCTCCATCCAGCCCTTGCGGCACTCGTGACAGTCCCCGCACGGGACAGCTGCGATCACCTGGACGCGGTCGCCGACCGCGAAGCCGCCCTGGGCGTCCGCGCCCACCTCGACCACCTCGCCGGCGATCTCGTGGCCCATCGTCGTCACGCGGGTGATGTTGACGTGCCCGTTGTTCCGGATCTTCACGTCGGTGCCGCACGTCGAGCAGTTGCGGACGCGGATCTTCACCTCCTCGGGGCCGCACTCGGGCTCGGGGACGTCTTCGAGCCGGACATCGCCGGGTGCATAGAACCTCAGTGCCTTCATCGGGCGCTTCACTCCTCGTCGGGGGTCAGGAGGTCCATGACCTCGTCCACGGTCGTCGCCGTGCGCAGGCGCTCGGCGTTGGCCTTGTCGGCCAGGGTGCTGGCGAGGGCCGAGAGGATCCCGACGTGCTCGTCACTGTTCGAGGCGATCGGAATCACCACGTAGGCAGTCTTGCCGTCCCAGTCCACCCCGTCCGGGAATTGGAGGAATCCGAGCGAGGCGCTGTTGATGAACCGACGCGCCTCGTTGGTGCCGTGCGGGATCGCCACGCCCTGGCCCAGGAACGTCGAGGTCTGTACCTCGCGCTCGAGCATGCCCTCGATGTAGCCGGGCTCGGCCGCGCCGCTGGCGATCAGCACCTGGCCCGCCTGGCGGATCGCATCCTCCTTGTCGGCAGCGGAGAGGTTGAGCCGGACGTTCTCGCGCGGGAGCACGCCTGCTTCCAGCCGCTTCTTGGGGCGCCGGGGTTTCGCGCCGGACGCCGCCGGCTGCGGCCCGCCCACGGTCGCCCCGGAAGGCGCACTGGCGGCCGCGACGCCCGCCGTGGCCAGCCCGACCGACCCGAGCCCTGTCGCCGACAGGTCGCGGCCCTCCTTGATGGCTTGCTCGACGCGGTCGAACGCCGGGTCACCCATGTAGTTGGTGAACGGCACCACCACGGCGTTAGGCACGCGCTTGGATGCACGCGAGACGAGTCCGTCCTGGGTCAGGACGACCTGCGCGTCACCGGGGATGGAATCGACGGGCGTGTGGCTGACCTCGACTCCGTAGGGCGCCAGGCGCTTCTTCATCGTGCTGGCCACCATCACCGACGACCCCATGCCGGCGTCGCAGGCGATGATCAGCTTGCGGACGTCGGCCCCGTTGACGAAGGACGCCCCGGCCACGGGAGCGACTCCGGGAGCGGTGAGCATGTTGGACTCCATGCTGCTGACGACGTCACCGGCAGCGGCGGACTCAACGGTTTCGTCGGCGCCACGGCCGAACTTGAGCAGCGCGGACGCCACGACGAACGACACGACCGCGGCCGTGGTCACGGTGGCGAGCATCGCCAGGTGTCCACCCGCCGGGGTCACGAGCAGGTAGGCGAAGATCGATCCCGGCGCCGGGGACGCGACCAGGCCCGCGTTCATCGCCGTGGCGACGAACAGACCGGACATCGAGCCCGCGATCGTGGCGAGGATCATGATCGGCTTCATCAGGATGTAGGGGAAGAAGATCTCGTGGATGCCGCCGAGGAAGTGAATGACGATCGCGCCGGGGACGGTCGGGCGGAGCGTCCGCGGCCCGAACAGCAGGAACGCGGTCAGCAGGCCCAGCCCCGCACCCGGGTTGGACTCCACCATGAACAAGATCGAACGCCCCGTGTTCTGCACGTCGATCGTCGCCAGCGGGGTGAAGATGCCGTGGTTGATGGCGTTGTTAAGGAAGAGCACCTTGCCCGGCTCGACCAGGATCGATGCCAGCGGCAGCAGGTTGGCGTCGACCAGCGCGTTCACGCCACTGGACAGGACGAGGACCAACGCGGCGACCACCGGACCGACACCGAGCACACCCAGGATGGCCAGCAGCATCCCGAGGATGCCGATGGAGAAGGTGTCGATCAACATCTCGAAGCCGGCTGGCACCTTGCCCTCGATGGCCTTGTCAAGCAACTTGAGGACGAAGGCCGCGAACGGGGCCATGATCATGGCACCGAGGAACATCGGCACCCCAGCCAGGGTCGCCCAGTCCGTGATGCCGCCGAGGACCACCCCGATCGTGGCGATGGCACCGATGACGGCGCCGCGCTGGCCATGGACCATGCGCCCGCCCGTGTAACCGATCAGCAGTGGGAGCAGGAAGTAGATCATCGGACCGACCAGTTGGGCCAGTCTCTCGTTGGGCAGGAAGCCGTTGGGGATGAATAGTGCGGTGATCAAGCCCCAGGCGATGAAGGCGCCGATGTTGGGCATAATCATGCCGGCGAGGTAGCCGCCGAACTTCTGGACTCGGGCCCGGACGCCCGGACCCTCCATGTTCTTGTTGACGCGTGCGTCGGGAAGAGTCACGTCGACCTCTCATCGCTCGACCGGAATGCCCCAGTGCCTTCCGGGGTGGACGCCTTACGCCCACCGGGCCATCGTGCCCTCATCCGGACATGGAGTCAAGAGCTTTCAGGAATGATTGTGTGGGTTCGTGTTTGGTTAGGTGAGGTGAGAACGAGGGCCGCTCGCCCCCCATGGCGGCTCGCAGTCGCAGCGAAAGGGACCCCCGGCTCACGCCGGGGGCCCCTCCGATGGAGCAATGCGCCTTATCAGGCGGCAGCCTCCGCGGGGACATCCGAGGACAGCTCAGCGCGGGCGCGAGCCACCACGACCAGGCCACCGAGGACACCGAGGGCGATCGCAGCGAGGCCGAAGTACGCGGCCCAGTCGAAGCCGAGGAGGGCGTCGACCGAGAGGGCGCCCGGGCCGGTCAGCGCGAGGACGGCGCCGAGCACGGCGTAGAGCAGGGGCAGCTCGTAACCGCCAGCGGTGCTCCACAGGCCGTTAGCCAGGTGGGTCGAGGCGGCGACGACCATCACGCCGATGACCATGGCGGCCGCGAGCGGTGAGAGGAAACCGAGGGCGAGCAGGACGCCGCCGACGAGCTCAGAGAGGCCGGCGACGATGGCCATCGGCTTGCCGGGACGGAAGCCGATGGAAGCCAGCCACTGGCCCGTCCCCTCGGGGCCGTAGCCGCCGAACATGCCGAACAGCTTTTGGGCGCCGTGCCCAGCGAGAAGGAGACCGATGATGACGCGAAGAACAAGAAGGCCGAGATCCATGATGAGAGTCTTTCGTTTGTGGGGCGTTCGCCCCGGAAGTTGACTTTTCAACCATAGCTCACTTGATGCTTCAACCAAAATCGGATGGCAACAAATCTCACGCGTGTTTGGCGTGCCGAGCCCAGAAGAAGCAGTAGATGCCGTAGGCGCCGATGCCGACGGCCAGGACGATCAGAAGGGATACACCGAAGGGCTGTTGCAGTACGACCTGGAGCGCCTGGTCGAGGCCGCCGGCCTTCGCGGCGTCCGCATCGAGCGCGGCCCACACGAACAGTGCCCCGACGATGAACACGGCGACGCCCTTGCCGACGAAACCGGCCTGGGTCAGCCGAAGCGGGACCCCGGACAGCGTGGTGTCCAGGTCGTCGTTGAAGGACTTCCTGACCGCTCGTACGACCTGGGCGACGCCGTACCCCAGGACACACAGCCCTACGACGGCGACCAGGGCCTGGCCGAACGGCAGACCCAAAAGGCCCTGTGAAAGCGATTCCTGGGCGTCCTCGCCCTCGTCGGCCTCGGGTCCCAGGGCGATCCTCGCTGCGGCAAACCCGAGGTAGCCGTACAGCACGGCACGCAGCACCGAAGACGCCCGCTTGCGGACGCGCTTGAACCCGTCGAACTCCCGGTACCCCACCAGCGCGGTGAGCAGCTGCCACACCACGAGCGTGAACAAGCCAACGGCCGCGACCCATAGCAGCGCGACGCCCAGCGGTGTCGCGGCGATCGAGCGCAGTGCGCCGGTGTTGGACGCCTCCTCGTCGGCTCCGCCCAGACCCACGGCAAGGCGGACCGCGAGCCAGGCCACCACCAGGTGGACCACGCCGTACATGGCGAGCCCCACCTTCACCAGCCAGCGGTACGCGGTGGAGGACTCAACCGTCCTCGCGGCGTCCTCACCCTTGTCGGCAGCCTCGCTCGCCACGTCGTCGGGTCCCATGCCACGAGGGTAGTCCTCACCCAGCCGGTGCGCTCAGCGGCCGACGGCCTCCTCCAGTTCGGCTTTGGTCATCCGCGACCGCCCCTTGATCCCCTTCTGCTTGGCCTCGTTGTAGAGCTGGGCCTTGGTCCGCCCGCCAGCCCCCTTGTGGGAGCGCAGGCCGCCTCGGCGTCCAGACGAGATGTCGTCGATCGAGGACCTGCTGACCTGCTCCGCTTCCCCGGCCCGAGCCCGCTCCTTGTTGACAGTGCGGGCTGCGATCTCCTTGGCGGTGTCCTCGTCCTCGCCGCGGTCGAGCAGGCCTTCCTTGATGTGTTCGTACTGGCGTTCACGCTTGTCGCTCCACGCTTCCTGCGGCATCAAAGCCTCCTTCTCCCTCGATGGCAAGACCGGCCCGCCTCGGTCGCGTCCGACAAGCCTTCGCGGCACGGCTGGGCGTCCGGTTCCACCGTGCCACGCAGGAGCAGATGCGGACACCCCCAATGCTCACTTCTCTTGGAAAAGGCCCAGCCGTTCCATGCGGCAGCGCTCCATCAGCGGGTGCTGCTGCGAGCGCTCTTCGAGCGCGGACCGGATCGCGGCGGCGTCCGGACCGTAGAAGTAGAGCGCCGTCTCGGCCTCCCCCTGCCACCAGGACCACAGCTGCCCGGTGCGGCCAAGGTGCTGCTGGAGGTCCTCCACGATCGCCTGCAGGTCGGCTTGGGCGTAAACGTCGTCGGCGAGTTCGGTGCCGTTGAGGTAGACAGCCAGGCCCTCGAGCTCGCCGAAGGTGGCGGCCTTCCCGTTGATCTCGACGGTCGAGCCACGGGGAAGCCCGGCCTCGAGATCGAGCAGCCGGGTGACCACGTGCTCGGCGTCCGACAGCTCTACCTCCCAGTCGAGGACGGCCTCGACCGGCTCTCCGTGCTGGGTGACCACAGTCTCCTTCGCGGCGAGGCGGGTCCGCGGCGAGACGTGACGCATCAGTTCCGAGATCGGTTTCACGATCAGGTCGTCACGGTGCGCGGGCTGCAGTCGGGCCGGGATGCGGACGGTCACCTTGAGTGGGTCGCTCATCCCACCATCCTTCCAGACCAGCGCGATCGACCTCCTCGCCCCCTTGCGTGAGGGGCATGCGTCCGGCCCAATGGTTCCATGCACAGCGAGATGCCCACACACTCGGCCGAACGGTCACATGTACGCGGGCTTGTTCGGCGAGCAGGTCGGGGTGACGCTCGGTGACGACGAGAGGAGGGCCCTCCAAGCTCTGGACGGCAGCGGAACCTTCGGCCCCGAGAACCAACCCGTGGCGAGGTGAGTCTCCCTGCCGCCGACGATGCCGGACGCCGAGAAGACCGACTGGGCGGAGCGCGCCCGCATGTGGGTGAGCACGCTCCCGCCAAAGCAGCCGCGGGCCAAGAAGGCGTGACCGACCCCCTCATACGCAGGTGGACGCCGTCCTGGCAAGTCCCCGTGGCGCAGATCTGGTCGTGCTGGCGTCGGGGGGCGGGCGACCCGACCTACGTCATCGACAGCGCCGGACGCCACTGGCGCGCCCTGCGGACACCGACGGGCACAGCGACGTTGCTCGTGGAGTCGCTCCCGTCGCTGGGCTCTCTCGAGGCCTCGGCGTGGGGTGAGGGCGCGTCGTGGGCGCTGGAGGCCCTCCCCACGATGCTTGGCGCACAGGACCACCCGGACGGCTTGGTGCCCCAGCACGAGGCGCTCGCTCGTGCACTCCACGCCCACCCCCACTGGCGTGTGGGGCGCGGCGGCGTGGTGTGGGCCGCGCTGCTGCCGGCAGTCGTCGAGCAGAAGGTCACCGGGGCAGAAGCGTTCGCGGGCTTCCGGAGGCTGGTGCACCGCTTCGGGACGCCCGCGCCCGGGCCGGTCGGATCCCTCAGGCTCCGCGTACCGCCCTCTGCGGATGAGGTGCGGCGCATCCCGTCCTGGGAGTGGCTGCGGTTGCCCGTCGACCCCGCCCGCAGCGGCACCGCGCTCCGGGCCGCCGCGGTGGCGTCCAGTCTCGAGCGGACCCTGGCCGACCCGCTCGCGGTAGCCGACCGGAAACTGCGGTCGGTGCCGGGCGTGGGCGTGTGGACGTCGGCGGAGGTGCGACAGCGCGCGCACGGAGACCCGGACGCGGTCAGCTTCGGCGACTACCACGTGGCCAGGAACATCAGCTGGGCGCTGGTCGGCGAGCAGTTGGGCGACGACGCGGTTCGCGAACTGCTGGAGCCGTATCGAGGCCACCGGTATCGCGTGCAGCGCCTCCTCGAGCTCGCGGGAAACGGGCACCCCCGCCACGGAGCCCGCATGCCCCCGCGAACCCATTTGCCTGGGTAGCCGCCGTGAGGGCGCCACGGGTCGAGCGCGCACGCGGCCGACAAGACCCACCCGAACAGCGCACAGGGCCGGACGCCTCGGCGTCCGGCCCTGCTCGTGCCCCAGCGCTGAGATCAGCTGAGGATCTTGACCTGCCACGGGTAGGTGTAGGCCTCCCCGTTCCAGGTCTTGATGGCGCCCACCAGGCCCAGCACGATCGAACCAAAGGTCCCGATCAGAATCATGGGGATGCCGATGATGGCCCCGATCACCGTGATGGTGAGGATCCAACCCACGAGGCTCATCAGCCACATGCTGATCGTGAAGTTGAATGCACCCGCGGCGGCGTTGCGTGCGAACGCCGAGCTGTCCTTCTTCGCCAGATACACCACCAGGGGGCCCGCGATGGTCAGCCAGCCGCCCGAGACGATCGCGGCGATCGGCGAAGACAGGTGCGCCAGCATGGCCCAGAGACGGTCGTCGCCGGTGGGTCGGCGTCCGGCCAGCTGGCCGCCCGGCGTCCAGCTCTGCGGGGAGGCGTGCGTCGAGGCTGACGGGTCGAACGAGTAGGGATTGGAGGATCGGTACGCGGGTCCCGCGTTGGGGAAGGGGGGCGGTGCGTCCATCGGGTTGGCCCAAGGCTTCGCGCCCTGGGGGTCCGGCGTCGGGTTCTGGGGCTGAGGCTCAGTCATACCACCATGATCACCCCCTGCGCCCGTAGGATGAAGGGCCCCAAGGGGGCGCTCAGGGACGGTTCGGGGCAACCCCGGCCGATGCCCCCGCCACGATGGGGTCGGCGACAATGCGCCCCAGTCGATCGAAGGAGCCTCGATGCGCAAGCGGACCATCTCTTCTCAGCCGGACCACACAGCACCACCAGGCGACGGCTGGCTCGACCTCGATGCGGTGGCCGAGGTCGAGATCACCTCTGAGGATCCCGCGCATCCCATCGAGGCCGCCCTGCTCCCGGGAATTGACCCCGGCTGGCGAGCAGCGGGCCCCGGCGAGCAAACCATCCGCCTCTTGTTCTCGACGCATCAGCGCCTGCGCAGGATCTGGCTCGAATTCAGCGAACACGAACGTGATCGGACTCAGCAGTTCGTACTGCGCTGGTCCCCCGACGGCGGGGCCTCTTTCCACGAGATCCTGCGACAGCAGTGGAACTTCAGCCCACCGGGGGCCACGACCGAAACCGAGGATGTGCGGGTCGACCTCTCGCCGGTGACCGTTCTCGAGCTCACGATCCAGCCCGACATCAGCGGGGGCGGCACCCCCGCCTCGCTTGCTCGCCTGCGCCTGGCCTGAGGCCTAGACCGCTCGGGCGTTCAGGTAGCGCTGCAACGCTCGGGTGGTGGCCGGGCCCCACGCACCGTCGGCCGTCGCGCCGACGACGAGCTGCGTCTTGCGGGTCGTCTCCGGGCCACGGACGCCGTCGACCGTCGCACCGACCTCGGCCTGGAGCGCGCGCGTCGTGGCCCGCCCCCAGATGCCGTCGGTGGCCGCACCCACCCACGCTTGCAGGGCGCGGATCGTGTCCCGGCCGAGGACGCCGTCGACGGGCAGTTCCCCAGGCGACGCCGCCAGTTCCGATGCGGTCGGTTCGGGAGCGAAGGTCGACCCGGCGGGGGCGTCCGTGGGCAGGGCGCTCGCGTCGGCGCCGCCGTTGGCCCTGGTGAGCCCCGCGCGAACCGAGCAGGTGGGCCAGGCGCCAGGCCCTTGGGCCGCAAGGGTCCTCCGGGCGACGGCGATCTGCTCTGACTCGGTCGCCAGGTGCGCGTTGGCCGCGTACTCGTGACCGCCGAACGCCTTCCACGTGCTGGCCGAGAACTGGAGCCCCCCGTAGTAGCCGTTCCCCGTGTTGATCTGCCAGTTGCCGGTCGACTCGCACTGCGCCACGCGGTTCCAAACGGCGACGTCCCAGGCGTGGGCTGAGTGAGTTGCCACCATGCCACCCACGATGACCAGCCCCGTCGACACCGTGATGGCCGCCGCGCGGGCGGCGATGCCGTAGATGGTCATAGGGTTCCTCCGGTCCGTCGGGTCCCGTGCGACGTTAGGGATCGGCGCGACGGCGGGGCAATGTGGGGCCGTCGAACCCTCAGCGACAGGTTGAGGGTCTACCCGGGGGCGGATCGAGGATCAGCTCTGGTTGTAGAAGGAGCCGGTGAGGTGTTCGAGGTCGTCGATCGCGGTGACCCCGGGCGGGGCCAGGACGAGCACCCACGGCGTCACCCGATCGATGTTCCCCTGGAGCCCGAACACCAGCCCGGACACGAAGTCGACCAGGCGGTGCATCTCCTCGGCCTCCATCGGGGTGAGGTCGAGGACCACGATGTCGCCCTCGCGAAGGTGTTCCCCGACGGCCCGGGACTCCCGGTACGAGGTCGGATGGAACACGACGATCTTGCGGGCCTCCGCCATCGGAACTCCTTTCTGACCGCCCCATCCTTCCACGACCCCCTCGGCACCAGCGTCCGCCGTTCACAGCCCGACTGGACACGGTGTGACAAAGATGTGAAATGAGATGCGAGTCGCTTCAAAGGCAGTCAGAGTGGTTCCATGGACGCCCCTTCGACAGCTGCCATCAACCTTCGCCTCGCGCTGATCGGCCAGCCCATGGTCGACGCCGACGACTTCGCCAGCGACACCACGGTTGCACCGCTCTTGGCTCGCCAGCGTGAACTCGCCCGCCGTCTGTCGGACCGGCTCAACCCCGCGGACCAGCGTATCCAGGACTTCCTGGACGACTATTTCTCCGGCGCGGCCGCCTCCCCGCAGCTACCGCGGCGCACGCTCGTCCTCGACCAGCCCGGCCTGGCGCGCCAGCTGTCCCTGCCGGTGGACGCCGACGAGTTCTCCTCAGACCTGCTGTCGAGCTACCGACTGGTCAACGGCGTCCTGCACAACCCCGCCAACGACCGGCGAACCACGGCGGGCGTCTTCCACATCGCCGAGGGCGGCCTGCCGATTCCCGACGACAAGATCGTGGTCGACCGCGACGTGGCGTCCCGGATCTTCGCGGCCGCCTTCGAGTCCCCCGCCGACGCGCTGCGCCTGCCCTGGTCGTCAACGACCAGCACCCCAGCCGAGTGCTTCGTGTCCCTCCTGCTGCGCCCCACCGTGGTGCCGGCCGTCGAGGGCGTCACGCCCCAGCGCAGCCTGGAGGTGCGGTTCATCGTGCCTGGTGGCATGGTGGCGAACCTCGACTTCGTCGAGTCCATCTTCGGCAACGGCGGCGACCCGCACCTGCCCGAGAACGACGCCTCGCTCAACCCGGCGGGCTGGACCGGCCACACCGGCCTGGTGGTGCTCGCCCCGCACCTGACGCGCCTGACCAAGAAGGAACTGGGCATGCCGCACGTGAGCGCGGCGACCCCGCGCCAGAACCGCGACGGGCAGTGCTGGGAGTCCGAGGACGAGCGCTACAACGGCGGCCAGGCGTTCAAGCTCTGCCTGCGCGACGAGCGCGGCGTGATCGCCACCGTCATCGCCGACAACTACTTCGGGTACTGCAAGAAGGAGGTCAAGACCCAGATCTCCTACTCGGCCAACCTCGTCGGCAACGCCGAAGAGGAGCACGCCGGCGGCGCCATCGTGTTCCCCGCCTACAACCTGGGCCGCGAGTGGAAGGACGACCGGACGCCGACGTCCTACTCCGTGGCGGACGCCGTCGCTCGCGACCCGGCCGCGTGGGAGCTGATGCCCGAGGGACACGCACACCACCGCACCTGGTCGCACCTGACGATGGTGCCCGCCGGCGCGTCCTTCTCGATGGGGGACCAGTCGGTGTCCTGGGACAACGGCGAAGGCGCCGGCCAGATCAAGCTGCTCGCCCACCACACCTACCTGTTGCCCAACGGCTACCGGGTGCACGCCAAGCACCGCGAGACGGACAAGACGCAGTGGCACTTGGTGGGCACCGTGCCGGAGCCGACGCACTGCCACAAGCCGGCGACCGTCTCCGGCGGCGGCAAGTCCGAGATCAGCAAGTCGATTCTGGACGCCTTCGTGTTCGGCACCACCTACACCGCCGACTTCGACGCGGACATGGACCAGGTCCAGACGCTCATCGACGGCGATTACCAGTGGCGCTTCGCCGACCCCAAGCAGAACGGCAAGGACCACCGCGGCATCCTCAGCGAGGAGCGGTCGCTCGGATCGGTGATCAAGCTGATGACGCCCTCCAGCCGCTTCTCCGAGGAGCACAACGCGTACCTGGCGTCGATCCCGGCGCACGTGAAGGAACTGCTGTTCACGGTCAAGCGGTTCTACCGACCCGAGTGGGGAGGCGACTGGCGCAGCCACTTCAGCGTGCGGATGCTGAACGGACGCGAAGGCAACTCGGTCCGCCTCGACAACGACCAGATCGTCGCCAACTACCTGCGTGTCGGCTTCGAAGAAGACGGCAGCTGGCGCCTGTTCAGCCTGCGTCCCGACTTCTCGGCTGCGGCGAAGGTGCAATCCGAGGACGACATCACGGCGTCCACGGTGGTGCCGTGGGACGCCGTCTCGTCGGTGGATTCGGTGGCCTCCGGCAAGTCGCGCAAGGTCGTCCTCAACTGCGAGCGCCTGCTCTTCCAGCGCCCCGACGACGCGATCCACCGCGGCTACGACCATCAGACCGAGAAGGACATGTCTCGGCCCGGAACGTTCATCTCGAACTTCCAGCCGCTGACCCACGCCGACGCCCGCGCCATGGTCGAGGACGTACAGGCGCACTCGGCCTTCACCACCCCCATGGCCGAGTTGATCGAGAAGGTGGCGGCCATGGGTGACGACGAGTCCCCCGCCTACTTCGTCTGCTCGGCGGAGCCTCGCATCGTCGACGGCAAGCGGACCAAGAACCCGCGATACCTCCAGGTGCGCCCCGACCTTTCCAACACGAAGGCCACCGCATCCGCTGACGTGGCGCTGCACCTGTTCCACCGCCTTCCCCTCGAGCAGCCCTGTCCCCCCCCCGTGGACGTGGTGGCGGCCGGACGGCGCAACAACGCCGCCGAGCCGGGCGTGCCGCCGCTGTGCGCGTACAACCCGCTGCACTACATGGAGCTGCCGGAGCTGTTCATGGAGTTCATCAGCTCGATGACCGGCAAGTCCCCCTCGACCACGGGGGCTGGGTCCGAGGGCGCGATGACCAAGGGACCGTTCAACGCGCTCCCGCCCGTCTACGACCTCAACTCGGCGCTGCTGTCCTTCGTCCTCACCGGGTATGACGGCTGGCTGAGCTCGGCGGGCATGATCGGCCCGCGGGTGCGCATCGACCACGACTTCTCGCTGCTGGTCCCCGAGGTGTTCAGCCGGATGCAGGACGAGGAGAGGTCGGCGTCCGCCCTGATCGAGGGTGGGTACCTGGAGCACCTCGAAGACTACGAGTACGAGGGGAAGCCCGTCCTGGCCAGCCGGCTGGGTTATCGGATGAACGAGGCCTTCGCCACCACGTTCTTCGGACGCATCTTCCTGCACCCCGACCGGGTCTTCACCCCCGAGATGCTCAAGCCTGAGCTCCAGGATCCCGCGACCTTCGCCGAGTCGATGGCAGTGATCGTGACCACCCACCAGCGCGTGGCCCAGTCGTACTTCGACGACGGCACGATCGCGGACGCCGTCCCGCCACTGCGCGGCCTGCTCGAGGTGATGGCCCACGGGGAGACCGCCGAGGGTCTGACGCTGCAGGACCCGGCCTTCCGTGCGCAGTTCGGGCGCGAAGCGGTGCTCGCCAGCGACTGGTACCGGGCTCGCCTGGAAGCCAAGCGCGCCGAGGAGCTACGCCAAGCGCACCGGGCGGCGTCCAGTCTCACCGAGTTCATCAGCGGCCCCGACAACGCCGAGACCGCCGAGCGTCTCGGGCTCGGGGCGCGCCTGCGCGAGGTCGAGGCGTCGATCGAACGGCTCGGGTCCGCGGCGTACCGGGACTCACTGGTCGGCACCACCGGACGCCAACCACTGCAAGGCGTGGGGTGATCACGAGGGGGTCGTGATACACCTGCCCGGTGACCGACCCCAACATCATCAGGATCCAGGGCACGGACCGCGTCTTCCACCGCTACAAGATCCTGGCCGTCCTGCTGCTTCCGCTGGCCATGTCCTGATGGCGTTGTCGTCGGTGAACGTGGCGCTGCCGGCGATCGCGGGTGGCCTCGGCGCCACTGCCAACGACCTGCAGTGGGTCCTGGCCGGGTACGCCCTCAGTTTCGGCGTCTCGCTGATCCCCGCCGGCCGCGCCGGCGACGTGCTCGGGCGAGGTAGCTGGTTCGTCCTCGGTCTAGCGCTGTTCGTCGCCTCCTCCATCGCCTGTGGGCTCGCGCCGACGCCGCTGTTCCTCAACGTCGCTCGGATCGTCCAGGGGCTGGGGGCGGGCATCTTTAGCCCGCAGGTGACCGGCATGATCCAGCAGTACTTCAGTGGCCAGGGCCGCGCCAAGGCGTTCGCGGTGTTCGGCCTCGTGATCAGCGTGTCGGTGGCGGTCGGCCCGATCGTGACCGGATTCGTCATCGGCGCGCTGGGGGAGGAGGAGGGTTGGCGCTGGGCGTTCCTGATCAACACTCCCCTCGGCTTGCTCGGACTGATCCTGGCGCTGGCGTGGTTCCCGTTCGAGACCGAGCGGCTGCGGCGTGCGGCGTCCGGCGGGGCGCAGGCGCCCCTCGATCTCGACCCCGTCGGGACGGCCATCCTCACGGTGGCCATCGTGTGCCTGATGTACCCGTTCATGGCCGACACCGTGTGGACGTGGGCACTGCTGCCCGTCGCGCCACTGCTCCTGCGCGCCTGGACGCGGTGGGAGCGGCGCTACGCGGCGTCCGGGCGCGCGCCGATGGTGGACATGACGTTGTTCGCCTTCCGCTCGTTCCGCAACGGGATGCTCGTCTCGGGCGTGATGTTCCTCGGGATCGCCAGCACGTTCGCGGTGACGGCGATCTTCCTCCAGTCGGGCTTGGGTCTGGGCGCCCCCGCCGCCGGGATGGTGGGCCTCCCGAACGCCGTGGTCAGCGCCTATTCGTCGGTCTGGTCGGTCAAGCACGTGATGGTGCGGGGACGCCGACTGATGGTGGCGATGCTGGCGCTGATGGTGCTGGGCACGGTCCTGAGCATCGTCGTGGCGCTGCTCGTCCCGCTGGGGGCCCCGTGGTGGCTGCTCGCGTTCACCCTGATGCTGAACGGCTTCGGCATGGGCGTGGTCGGGTCGGCGAACCAGACGCTGAGCCTTGAGGACGTCCCGCCCCACCACGGGGGCACGGCCGGGGGCATCAAGCAGACCCTCGAGCGCATCGGCGCCGCCCTGGGCAACGCGATGGTGACGGGGCTGATGTTCGGTCTGGTCGCCTTCGGCTGGACGATCGCTTTCGCGGGCGCGTTCGGGCTCATCGCCCTGTTCCTGCTGGGCTCGACGTTGTTGGCGGTGGCCGACGAACGGCATCACCGGACGCCGCTCACATCTCCAGCTGGCCGCCCATGACGATGGTTCGCTCCAGCGGCAGGTGAAACACCCCGGTCCGGTCGGCGGCGTTGCGTGCCAGCCACAGGAAGAGGGAGCGCCGCCACCGCGGGAGTGTGGGCACGTCCCGGCGGGTCAGGCGCAGCGACGACAGGAAGTAGTGCGCGTGGGACTCCTCCAGGTCGACGCTCTTGGGAGCCTTCGCCTTTCCCCAGTCGAGGGCTCGGGGGACATGCTGACTGTCGTTGAACCCGACATGGTAGGCGATGTGGATGATGCCGTCGCCGGCTCGGCCGAGATCGTCGACGACCGCGCGGTCGACGTGCCGGATGTGGGGCACGTTCTCGTTGACGATGCTGACGATGACCACGTTCTGGTGCAGCACGTGGTTGAACTCGAGGTTCTGCCGCAGTGCCAGGGGCGTGGTGTCCTTGTTCGGGTGCGGGAACACGGCGGTTCCGGGGACCCGCGGGACGTGGCGCGCGTGAACCATGTCGATGAAGTCCGACAGCGGTCCCTCGATCTCCCTGCGCCTCGCGTCGACGGACGCCGCACCGGCCCGCCACGTCATCATGACGAGCACCACCACACCGGCGATGAGGAGGGGCAGCCATCCGCCGTGGAGGAGCTTGGCGACGTTGGCCAGGAAGAACACCGTCTCCACCCCCACGATGAGGAAGACGGCGACGGCGATCTTCCACGGGTCCACGCGCCACACGAAGGCCGCCAGCAGCAGGAAGATGGACATCTCCAGCAACAAGGTGCCCGTGACGGCCAACCCGTACGCGCTGGCGAGCGCCTCCGAACTGCGGAAGACGCTGATGAGAGCAACGACACCGGCGAACAGGATCCAGTTGATGGAGCCGACGTAGACCTGGCCGCCTTCCTCCTTCGACGTGTGCCGCACGTTCAGCCGCGGCAGCAGCCCGGCCCGGACCGCCTGCCGTGACACCGAGAACGCCCCCGAAATCACGGCCTGGGAAGCGATGACGGTGGCCATCGTGGCCAGGACGACGAGAGGGATCCGCGCCCACGGCGGCGCCATCAGGAAGAACGGGTTCGACACCGTGGTCGGGTCACGGAGGATCTCGGCGCCCTGACCCATGTAGTGAATGATCAACGCCGGGAAGACGAGCCCGAACCAGGCCAGCCGGATGGGTTTGGCTCCGAAGTGGCCCATGTCGGCGTACAGCGCCTCGACCCCGGTCACGGTCAGCACGACGGCGCCCGCCGCGATGAAGGCGATGCCTGGGTTGGCCAGAGCGAACCCGATCGCGTGGTGGGGAGAGATGGCACCCAGGATTTCGGGGTTGCGCATGACGTGCGGGATCCCCAGCACGGCCAGCGTGAGGAACCACGTCGCCATGATGGGCCCGAAGAACCGTCCCACCATCCCAGTGCCGAACCGCTGCACCGAGAACAAGACGGTCAGCACCACGATCGCCAACGGCAGCACGAGGCCCTCGAACCCCTCGTTGACCACCGCCAGCCCCTCGATCGCCGACATCACGGAAATGGCGGGGGTGATGACGCTATCGCCATAGAAGAGGCCCGCCCCGACGATCGCCATCACCATCGTCGCGGCGACGAGGCGAGGGCGTCCGGCGAGCTTGCCGCGCAGCAAGGCGACCAGCGACAGGATGCCGCCCTCACCCTCATTGTCGGCGCGCATGATCAAGAACGCGTACCCGTAGGACACCACGATGGTAATCGCCCAGAACACCATCGAGATGACCCCGAAGACGTCTTCCCGGGTGGCGGCGACCGCGTTGTGCTCCGCACTGAACACGGTCTGCAGCGCGTAGAGCGGGCTGGTGCCGATATCACCGAAGACCACCCCGAGCGCCCCGAACGACAGGGCGGCCAGCGCTCCGTGCCCCTTCGCCAGTTGCTCGGCGGGTGTCGGAGGAGTCTGCGCGTCGGCTTGCGCGGGGGTGATCGGCTCTGCGAGCGCGGTCGACGACTCCGACGGGATGCTGGTCATCACAACTCCTGGGCGGCGGACGCCCTGGGAGCGCCTCGGCCACAAGACACTCTCCACCCGCTGGCAGCCTGACGCAAGTAGGTGCGCGCGGTGGCCTCGACGCCGGCCGACGTGCGCGTACGCTGACGAGGCATGGCCGCTGACAAGGGAACTCAGGTCGTCGTGGACGGGCGCAGCATCAAGGTCACCAACCTTGACAAGGTGATGTACCCGGCGGCCGGCGTCACCAAGGGCGACGTGATCGGCTACTACCAAGCCGTCGCCCGCTGGATGATTCCCCACACCGCCCGTCGCCCAGCGACGCGGAAGAGATGGCCGAACGGGGTAGGGACGCCGAGCCACCCGCAGCGGCCCTTCTTCCACAAGAATCTGGACCCGAAGTCCACCCCCGACTGGGTGCGGACCTTCACGATCGAGCACAGTGACGGCCCCAGCACCTACCCCCTCGTCGACGACGCTGCGACCCTGGTGTGGCTCGCCCAACTCGCCTCCCTCGAGCTGCACGTTCCCCAGTGGACGGTCGGCCCAGACGGCACCCCCCGGCACCCCAACCGGCTGGTGCTCGACCTCGACCCCGGCGAGGGCGCAGGCATGCCGCAGTGCGTCGAACTGGCTCACCACATCCGTGGGGTGCTCGACGGCGTTGGGTTCCCCTCCTTCCCGGTGACCAGCGGCAGCAAGGGCATCCACCTGTACGCCGCCCTCGACGGCTCGATGACGTCCGAAGATGCCTCCGACTTCGCGCGAGAGCTGGCCCGCTCGCTGGAGTCGCTGCACCCCGAGCTGGTGGTCAGCGACATGAAGAAGACCGTGCGCGAAGGCAAGGTCCTGCTCGACTGGAGCCAGAACAACGCGGCCAAGACCACCGTCGCGCCCTACTCGCTGCGCGGACGCGACCACCCCACCGTGGCAACTCCCCGCACGTGGGACGAGATCACCCCCGATCTCGGTCAGCTCGAGTTCCACGAGGTGCTCGAGCGACTGGCCTCCCTCGGTGACCCCCTCGCCGCATTGGACGCCGCGGGCGCGGCGACGGCGTCCGGATCTGATCGCCTGTCGACGTATCGCTCGATGCGGGACGCCAAGAAGACGCCCGAGCCGGTGCCCGCCGCTCCTCCGGTCCCGCGTCCAGAAGGCAACTCGTTCGTCATTCAGGAGCACCACGCGCGTCGGCTGCACCACGACTTCCGGCTCGAACGCGACGGCGTCCTGGTCTCGTGGGCCCTGCCGAAGGGGCCGCCGACCGACCCGAAGACCAACCACCTGGCCGTCCAGACCGAGGACCACCCCCTCGACTACGGCACCTTCGAGGGCGACATTCCTCGCGGTGAGTACGGCGCCGGACACGTGACGATCTGGGACGCCGGGACGTACGAGGCCGAGAAGTGGATCGACGGCCGCGAGGTGATCGCCACCCTGACCGGACGCCCCGACGGCGGGCTGGGCGGCGCCCCGAGGCGGTTCGCGTTGATCCGCACGGGGCGCGACGAGAAGAACTGGCTGATCCACTTGATGAACCCGCCCGACCCGAGATCGGGCCTGCCGGTCATCGAGCCGATGCTCGCGACTCCGGGCGAGCGCAGGGACGTCGCCGGGCAGGGGTGGCGCTTCGAGGTCAAATGGGACGGCTACCGCGCGGTGGCCAGCGTCGCCGGCGGGCGGGCCACCTTCCGCAGCCGAGGCGGGCTCGACCTCACGGCGTCCTACCCGGAGCTCGGTGAGCTGGGAAGCCTGCTCAGAGAGCACGAGGCGGTGCTCGACGGAGAGGTCGTCGTGCTGGACGAACGCGGGCGCCCGCGCTTCGAACTGCTGCAGAACCACCAGCGCTCACCCGGCAGCGCGCACTATATGGTCTTCGACCTCCTCTACCTCGACGGGCGTTCGCTGGTCCGGACGCCGTACCTGGAACGGAGGGAGGCGCTCCTTTCTCTGCTCGGGGAGGGCGGCAGGCACGTGCATGCACCCGACGACCTGGGCTCGGACGCCGACGTGGCGCTCGCCGCCAGCGCCGAGCAGGGACTGGAGGGGGTCGTCGGCAAGAAGGAGGACAGCGTCTACCAGCCCGGACGCCGCGGCCGGACCTGGATCAAGGTCAAGATCATCCAGAGCCAGGACGTCGTCGTGGTGGGCTGGGCCCCGGGCGAGAACGCCCGCGCACGCACCATCGGGGCGCTGCTCGTGGCGGTGCCAGAGGGCGGCGATCTGGTCTACGTCGGCCGCGTCGGCAGTGGCTTCACCGAGGAGGCGCTCCGACAAGCCAGGTCGGTGTTGGCTGACATCGAGACCTCGGACCCGCCGGTCGCGGGGGTCGGCCGGCAGGAGGCGCGCGGCGTCCACTGGGTGGAGCCGCTGTTGGTCGGGGAGGTCACCTACAGCGAGTACACCGGCGTGGGGCGACTGCGCCACCCGGTCTGGAAGGGGTGGCGCCCCGATCGGAGGCCCGAGGACGTCACCTGGGAGAGACGGGGCGTCTAGCAGCGGCGGACGCCACGGGGCTAGCCGGCGCGTTCACCGTAGTCGAGCCGCTCGACGCCGACCCCGCCCATCAAGGCGAGTCCGGTCACGGTGACCACCGGGGCGTCCGGGGGGAGGGTGTCGGGGTTGATGGCGCGGCCGTTGCTGCCGAAGCCTCCCATCAACGGCAGGCCCTGGATTCGCACCCGCACATCGGGCGGCACGACGATCCGGATCCCGCCCATGATCGCCACCGCGACGATCGACACCTCGTTGGAGGCGAAGCGCGCCTCGCGCAGATCGACATCCACGCCGCCCATGAACGCCAAGGCCACGTGGCTGGAGGCGACGGTCCAGTCGCCGGCCCGCTCGGTGCCGGACATGAAAGCGAACGACACCGGAATGCCGGACGAGGGCGTGCTGGTCGGAACCACTCTCGACCCGCCGGACTCCGAGAGCGCGAGGGCTTCGGACGGGTGGGTCCGCACGAGGTCGACGACGAGTCCGTCGAGGTCGCCGGCATACACGGCGGCCAGTGCCTGAGACGACCTCTGCGAGTACTCGGTGTGGGTCAGCCGCCCCTCGGCGTAGGCCTCGGACAACACCTGTTCGGTCTGCGCCCGCTCGGCGTCCCCGATGCGGAAACGTCTGGGTTCGAGGGTCATGCCTCCAACTTACGTCGCGAGCCGGGTGAGGGCAGCGGCGACGCCACCGACGACCACAACCACCAGGTACGGCGCGCGCAGCCACAGGGCGACCGCGGCCGCCGCGAGGGCCGCGACGCGGGCGTCCAGCATCACCGAGGTGCCGGTGACCAGCGTGTTCACCACGACCAGCGAGGTGAGCAGTCCTACGGTCATGCCCGAGCTGACGGTCGTCACCCACGGGCGATCCAACACCGAATCGGGGACCAGGTAGCCCGCCAACTTGGTCGCGTACGCGACGGCGCACGCCGCGAGCACCCACCCCCACAGGTCGCTCACGAATCCCTCCGGTGCTGCGCGACGGCCATCGCGCCGGAGATGACGGCCGCGACGATGATCGGAATCCCCGCGGGCACGAGCGGGACCGCCACCAGAGTGACGAAAGCCGCCGCCACGGCGATGAAATGGGCGTCGCGTCCCTTCAACCGGGGCCAGAGCAGGCCGAGGAAGGCGGCGACCGCCGCGCCGTCGAGCCCCCAGGCGGCCGGGTCACCGAGGCGTTCGCCGATCAGCGCGCCGACCAGGGTCGATAGATTCCAGAACACGAACACCCCGACGCCGGCCGTCCAGAAGCCGCGGCGCTGCTCGTCGGCGTCCGACTGCCCCAGCGCCGTGGCGGTGGACTCGTCGATGGTGAAGTGTGCGGCCAGCGGCTTCCACGCGTGCGCAGGGCGGAAGTTGGCGTTCAGCTGGACGCCGTAGACCCCGTTCCGAAGCCCCAGCAGCGAGGCAGCCGTCGTGGCCGCCGGCAAGGTGCCGCCGCCTGAGATGACCCTGACGAACGCGAACTGAGATCCGCCCGTGAACATCAGCAGGCTCAACGCGCAGGTCTGGGCCAGGGTCAGGCCCGCGGCGACCGACAACGCGCCGAACGAGACGCCGTACAGCCCGACGGCTACGCCGATCGACACGCCCATGCGCACGGCCGGGGTAAGCCGGGTGGACAGGGTCGGGAGCACGAGCGATGGTAACCCGCGGCCTGGCGGACGCCGACGCGCGCCCCGTAGGCGGACGCGCAGCGTGAATCAGCGACGCGACAGGGTGACGGGGATGCGATGCGGGCCGAACGAGCCCGGCTCGTCGGCGAACACGCCCGGTATCCTGCACTGGCAGCGCGGGCAGGCGCCGTCGGGGGTGAGCCGATACCGATCGATGCGGTACCAGTCCCGAACGATGAGGTCGAGGCCGCACACGGGACAGAAGGTGGTCCCGCCCTCGGCGTCGTGCACGTTGCCGGTGTAGACGAAGCGTTCGCCCTCCTCCAGTGCAATCTCCCGTGCTCGCACGAGAGTCGCCTTGGGCGTGGCGGGGACGTCCTTCATCCGCCAGTCGGGGTGGAAGGCGGTGAAGTGGTGCGGCACCTCCGGCCCGAGTTCGTCCACGACCCAACGCGCCATGGCGCGGATCTCTTGGGTGGAGTCGTTGTGCCCGGGGATGAGGAGCGTCGTGATCTCGAACCACACCTGTGTCCGGTGCCGCAGGTGGACGAGCGTGTCGAGGACCGTGCGGAGGCGCCCGCCGGTCACGTGCTGGTAGAAGTCGTCGTTGAACCCCTTGAGGTCGACGTTGGCGGCGTCCATCGCCGAAAAGAACTCAGCCCGCGCAGGGTCGTTGATGTAGCCGGCGGTGACGGCGACGGTGCGGACGCCGCGAGCACGGCAGGCTGCGGCCACGTCGATGGCGTACTCGGCGAAGATCACCGGGTCGTTGTAGGTGAACGCGACCGACTCGCAGCCGAGCTCAACCGCGGTTCGGGCGATGGTCTCGGGGCCTGCCTGGTCCAGAAGGCGGTCCTGCTCGCGCGACTTGGAGATGTCCCAGTTCTGGCAGAAGCGGCAGCCCAGGTTGCAGCCCGCCGTGCCGAAAGACAGCACGCTGCTCCCCGGGTGGAAGTGGTTCAGCGGCTTCTTCTCAATCGGGTCCACGCAGAAGCCCGACGAGCGCCCGTACGTGTCCAGCACCATCCCCTCGCCCACACGCTGGCGCACGAAGCAGAAGCCGCGCTGCCCGTCGTGCAGCTTGCAGTCGCGCGGGCACACATCACACTGCACACGC
>JBKHWW010000055.1:0-15937 GCA_046566345.1 Actinomycetes bacterium | reverse complement strand
CGTGTTGAGAACGAGTCTCAATTCTTCTAAGCTGAGGCGGTGACGAGACTCTCTTGGCTGGGGCTTCAGGGGTTGCTGCTGCTGACCGCATGCTCCCCCACTCCTGCTTCGATAGCGCCGACGCCTGCGACGTCCGACGCCCCGGTCGCCATAGCGACCACCACGCAGCTTGGCTCGACCCTTGGCGACATCACCGGGTGCGCCGGGACGGCGTCCGTGACGCTGATGGGGCCAGGCGACGACCCGCATGACTTTGCGCTGGCGTCCAACCAGGTGGCATCGCTGCTGCAGGCCAAGCTCGTCGTCGCGAGCGGGCTCGGGCTCGAAGGCGGCATCACGGCCGCGCTGGAAGGCGCCAAGGCCGATGGCGCCAGGGTCTTCGAGGTCGCGCCCCAACTCGACCCACTCACCTACGCCGAGATCGAAGAGAAGCAGGCCCAGCAGCACGCGGGCCACGCCCATGCCGAAGGAGAACCGGAGGGTCACCAGGACAGCCATGACCACGGCGAGTTCGACGCCCACGTCCACCTGGACGTGGCGCGCATGGCGAAGGCGGCCGAGCTGATCGGCGTCCAGCTCACAGAGGCAACCGGTGAGGACCGCTACACGGCGTGCGGCACCGAGACCGGGGACAAGCTCCGCGCCACGGACGCCGAGGTGCGGCAGATCCTCGCGGCCGTTCCCGAAGACAAACGCGTGCTGGTCACCGACCACGAGGCCTACAACTACTTCGCGGACGCCTACGGCTTCCGGATCGCCGGGGTCGTCGTCCCCGGCGGAGGGACGGACGCCGAACCGAGCTCCGCCGAACTCGCCGATCTCGTGGCGGTGATCAAGGAGGACAACGTCTCGGCCATCTTCAGTAACAACACCGTCAACCCGCGCCTCGTCGAGGCGGTCGCTCGCGAGGCCGGCGTCCAGATCGACGTGGTCGAGTTGTTCGAGGGTTCGCTCGGTCCGGCGGGTTCCGGCGCTGACACCTACCAGGGCATGATGCTGACCAACGCGCGACGGATCGCCGACGCGCTGAAGGGCTGATGCGGTGGACTGGTGGACCGAGCCGTTCCTCCTCGGCTTTCAGCAGCGCGCCCTGGTCGGCGGGCTGGTGGCCGCGATCATGTGCTCCGCGGTCGGCGTCTGGCTCGTGCTGCGCGGAATGAGCTTCTTCGGCGACGCGTTCGTGCACGGCGTCCTACCCGGAATCGCTGCGGGGGTCATTTTCGGCTTCAATCCCTACCTCGGCGCGGGCGTCGCCGCGCTGGTGATGATCGGCGGCATCGAAGTGGTCCATCGGCAGACGTCCCTGAAAGAGGACACCGCCATCGGGTTGCTCTTCGTCGGCATGATGGCGCTGGGGGTGGCCTTGATCAGCAAGTCGAGTTCGTACACCGGGTCGCTCACCAGCATCCTGTTCGGTGACGTCTTCGGGGTCGACGTGGACACCCTCGCCACGATGGCGGTGATGGGCGGGATCGTCGTCACCGGCTCGCTCGTGCTGTACCGCCCCCTCCTGGCGCTGTCGTTCTCCCAGCGCAAGGCGCAGTCGCTGGGCATGGCACCCCGGTTCACGCATGCGGCCCTGCTGATCCTCATCGCGACCGCCGTCATCGGCAGCTTCCAGGCCGTCGGGACGCTCCTCGTGTTCGGCCTGCTCGTCGGCCCGCCGGCGACCGCCGCGCTCGTGAGTCGGACCATCCCGCAGATGTTCGTCGCCTCCACGCTGCTGGCTGTCTTCGCGGTGTGGTTCGGGCTGATCCTGAGCTACCACCTGGGCACCGCGGGTGCAGCGACCATGGCCCTGGTCGCCATCGCGCTGTTCTTCCTGACCCTGGCAGCCCGGCACCTCGCGCGGACCCTCCGCGGCCGCCCGCAGGTGGCGTCGGCATGAGCACCGAGGTGCTCGCCACGGCGTCCGGCCTCACGCTCGGGTACGGCAACCGGGTCGCGCTCGCGGCGTCCGACTTCACTGTGCCGCACCATGCCGTCACCGCGATCATAGGACCCAACGGATCCGGCAAGTCGACGCTGCTCAACGCACTGGCCGGCATTCTCGACCCGATGGCCGGGACGCTGCATGTGCTCGGCGGCACGCCCGGACGCCGCGGGCTCACCTCCTACGTTATGCAGTCGCTGGCCTTCCCCTCGGGGACGCCGATCACGGTCCGTGAGGCGGTGGCGATGGGCCTGTACCCGAAGCTCGGCTGGTTCGGACGCCCCACCGCCGAGGACCGTGATCGCGTCCAGCGCGCCATGGAGCGGCTGCGGATCACCGACCTGGCCAAGCGGCACCTGGACGAGCTGTCCGGTGGCCAGCGCCAACGCGTGTACGTCGCGCAAGGGATCACCCAGCAACACGAGGCGCTGCTGCTGGACGAACCCCTCACCGGCCTTGACCTGGTCTCGGCGCGCACGATCGATGAGATCATCCACTCCGAGCGCGAGCGGGGCCACGCCGTGGTGCTCACGACCCACGACCTGGACGAGGCGCGGGCCGCCGACTGGGTGGTCATCACATCCGGCCGGGTGATCGCGGCCGGCCCCCCGGGCGAGGTGTGCACACGACGCAACCTCGAGGTCGCCTACGGCCTCGGCGCTCTCCACCAGCCCAGCGAGCAGTTCCTCGACGACCCGCACGCCGAGGACGATCCCGCGCACGAGCACACCCGTCACCAGCACCCGCACTGAGCCGGGTGGCTGGGTGCCGCGGGGCGGGACGCCGCGGTGCGGGACGCCGCGGGGCCGGACGCCGCGGGGCGGGACGCCGCGCGCGCGGCCAGGCGTCCGGCTAGGGTGGGCCCCGAGCTACTACACCCAGTCGGAGATCAGCATGTCACCCGTGCCGCGTCCAGTCCTCGTCCTCTTCCGCGTTGCCGCGCTGTTCACTTTGCTCGCCGTCATCGGCGGGTCGATGGTGGCCGCGACGGAGTCCGGCTTCGAGTGCGGCAACTGGCCGGGATGCTCGACGGACGCCCTCCTGCCCCACGGGGTGATCAACGACCTGCTCTACCGAAACCCGTGGATCGAGATGGCCCACCGCACCTCCGCCGTTCTGGCCGGACCTCTGGCCTTGGCTTGCGGCGTCGTCGCGCTCCGCCTGCGCGGCGTTCACCCGCTCGTGCGTGTGCTGCCGTGGGTGACCGTGGCCGGGGCACTCGTGGCGGGCTACGTCGGGCGCGGGATCGTGCTCGGCGCCGTCTACCCGCTGTGGGTGGGGGCGGCCGATCTCGGATCCGCGCTGCTGGCGCTCGTGGCCATGACGACCTCTACCATCGCCCTCGAGCGGACGCCCGCGCAGTGGTTCACCACCCGGGCCGGAGCGTACGCGTGGGGTGCCGTCGTCACCCTGTTCGTCATGCACCTGGCCGGCCTCTACGCCGCAGGCCCGAACTCCTTCACCCGCGTCGTGAGCTGGCCCGTCTGGCGCCTGCTGGACGCCGACCTCACGGGCAGCGCGGCCGCCCAGTGGCTGCGCTTCGGACTCGCAGCCCTGGCGTCCGTGCTCATTGCGCTGGCCGCCCGCGAAGCGCGGTCGCTGGGGCTCCGCCGCGAGGGCCTCGCCGCCGTCGTCCTCGCGGTCGCCTGCCTGGCGTTCGGCGCCGGCATCGCCACGACGGGAACGGACGCCCTGGGCGTCCCGTTCGCCCTGTGCGCCGTCGCCGTGTTCTTCACCCTTACCCTGCTGGCCGCCCGGTCCACGGTGACCTCCACGGACGCCGCCCCCCTCACCGCCCCTTCCCTGGAGGCTTCGGGCCGCTGACACCCTCCCTCGGTGTGCAATCTCCCTCGGTGTGCAATCTCCCTCGGTGTGCAAACCGGGGCGGCGTGCCTGTCTCCACAACGCGGGGCTCGCCGCCCCGGATTGCACACCAGGTGGGCGGTGCCCGCTCACCACTCGACGACGTCCGAGGTCCAGCCCATGCGTGGGCGGACGACGTCGACGAGGTCAGCGACGAACCCGTCCAAGTCGTCGATGAGAGTAGCCGGAGCCACCGGGACGACAACGATGTTGTGCTTGGCGTAGCCGACGTCCCTTTGCATGGTTTCCCCCCACCGGTCACCACCGTTCTTGTCGAGACCGCTGTGGTGGCGCTTGGAGTGCACCTGGACTACCACGCCGGCGTCCGGAAAGAAGCCATCAGGGATGCCGATCGGTCGGCCGTTCACGGTGAGCCTCCTGTTGGCGAGCATGGCCGGCAGGTCGGCACATTCCCGGACGCCTCCGGCGAGCAGCGCTTCCGGCGCGGACCATGCGCCTTGCCGGAAGCCATTGATGCCGGCGACGATGCCGCCGGTGCCGGTGCGTCGGCCCAGCTCCAATTCGACGGCCACCCGGTCGGGCGTGCTGCGCCGCTCTTGGAGAATGGCCAGCGTGCAGCCCTTCAACTCGCGATCGGTCAACTCTCGAAGCCGTTGCGCATCCACGAGGGCGCGCTCGATCGATGCGACCGGGACGCCCTCCCTCACACTGGCATTCGGCAGCCTCTTGGTTCGGACCGTGACGATGCCACTGGCTCGCTGCCGGGTCCGGCAAGTGTCCGGCACGAGAAAAGGCACGAGGGGCGGCGTCCTCTCCACGGCGAGGCCGTGCAACACGAGGGCATGGACGCCGGTCAGGACCGAGCGGGGTCCCGCCCACAACCAGCCAGCCGTGAGCCGGGACGCCTCGGGCACCGACCCCGCCTCGCGGGCATAGACCGTCCGGTGCGCGCGATGTCCCGTGCGGGCGAGCCGCCGGAGGATCGCGTCCGTGGCGCCGGCGTCCACCAATTGGCGCGTGGTGGCCAGCCCCTTCTGTTCGGGGAAGTCGGGAAACGCAAAGGAGTTCATGCCCGGACCATCGGCAGCGCATCCTCGATCGCGTCACTCTCCTCGGCCCCTGTGGACAACGACCCCACGATCCCCCGCTCTGCACACAGGCTCTCCCCCGCGCCCGCGTGCAATCCGGGGCGGCGAGTCTGACCCCAGAGGCCCGGGCACGCCGCCCCGGTTTGCACACCCAGGGGGCGGGCACAATAGGGGCCGTGATTATCGCTGCCGCCGACGGATCGTCGCTGTCGAACCCGGGTCCGGCCGGCTGGGCTTGGTTCATCGACGGGGATCGGTGGGCGGCGGGCGGCTGGAAGCACGGCACCAACAACATGGCCGAGCTGATGGCCGTGCTCGACCTGCTCCGGCAGACCAAGGGCGCCGGCGATGATCTGATGGTCCTGTGCGACAGCCAGTACGTGATCAACTCACTGACCAAGTGGTTGCCTGGCTGGAAGCGGCGAGGCTGGAAGAAGGCCGACGGCAAGCAGGTCCTCAATGTCGAGCTGCTCCAGGACCTCGACCGCGAGCTGGCCGGACGCCGGGTGACCTTCGACTGGGTCAAGGGACACGCCGGTCACGACCTGAACGAGGCTGCGGACGCACGCGCCCGGGCCGCCGCGTCCGCCTTCCAGCGTGGGACCCCCGTCGACGAGGGGCCTGGCTTCTCCCCCGGCATCGTCCGGACGCCGACTCCCGATGTCGGCCCCGGGCCGCGCCGGGAGCCCGACCTGTTCAGTGAGGCGTCCGAGCGCGAACCGGACGCCGACGAGCACCCCGTCGTCGCACGCCAGCGCGCGTGGCTGTCGGACGACGTCCGCGCAGACCGAAGCGCCGCCGAGGCGATGCTGCACCCGGCGTTCCTCGAGCACGACACAAAGGGGCGGGCCTCGGGCAAGGGCCGCACGCTGGCGTCCCTAGCCCCGTTGCCGGAGCCCGTCGACGTCGAAGTGGAGGGGGTGGACGAGCTGGCGCCCTGGGTGGTCCTGCTGCGGTGGCGGGCCCGTTCCCGCTCGGCCGTCAGCCTGCGCAGCTCGATCTGGGTGCGGCAGGGCGAGGTGTGGCGGCTGAGGTTCGAACAGCACACCCCGACGGTTCGCTGACCGCCTGACCGCTGGATGAACGGCCCCTGTCGGGGGAACCACCTCCCCTAGGGTAAGGCCATGTCCGATGAGACTCTCGCGATCACCGCGAATGGGACGGCCCTGGACCTTCCCATCACCGATGGCACCATCCGTGCCACCGACCTCAAGCAGGTCTCGACTCCTGCCGGCCCGCTGGCCACGTACGATCCCGGTTTCGTCAACACCGCCGCCTGCCGCAGCGCTATCACCTACATCGACGGCGACGCCGGCATCCTGGAGTACCGCGGCTACCCGATCGACCAGCTCGCGGCCGGCGCGACCCACCTCGAGGTCGCCTACCTGCTGCTCCGCGGCGAACTGCCGGACGCCGCCCAGCTCGCCGAGTGGGAGCGGACCGTCAACACGCACCGCTTCGTGCACGAGAACGTGCGCGACCTCATCGACGCATTCCGTTACGACGCCCACCCGATGGCCAAGCTGATGGCCGGCGTCGCCTCCATGCAGACCTTCTACCCCAGTTCGCGCCGCATCGAGGACCCCGAGTCCCGTGAGATGAACATCGTCCGGCTGCTGGCGAAGATCCCGACGATGGCCGCCTGGTCGTACCGCCACTCGATCGGCCGTCACTTCGTCTACCCCAACGACGAGCTCGGCTACGTCGACAACTTCCTGGCCATGTTGTTCCAGAGCCAGCAGCGCGTCTACCGGGCCGACCCGCGCGTCTCGCGGGCGCTGGAGATCCTTTTCGTGCTGCACGCCGACCACGAGCAGAACTGCTCGACCAACGCGGTGCGGTCCGTCGCCTCGGCTGGGAACGACGTGTACACGTCGGCGGGGGCGGGCATCGGCGCGCTGTTCGGCCCCCTCCACGGCGGGGCGAACGAGGCCGTCCTCAAGATGCTGCGCGAGATCGGCAGCGTCGACCGCATCCCCGAGTTCATGGCCGGCGTCAAGTCCGGCAAGGCGCGCCTGATGGGCTTCGGGCACCGGGTCTACAAGAACTACGACCCCCGCGCCAAGATCATCAAGAGCGCCTGCGACGACGTGTTCGAGGTGACCGGGGTCAATCCGCTGCTGAAGATCGCCCTCGAGCTGGAGCGCATCGCCCTCGAGGACGAGTACTTCGCCAAGCGGCGCCTCTACCCCAACGTCGATTTCTATTCGGGCCTGATCTACGAGGCGCTGAAGTTCCCGCCGGAGATGTTCACCGTCCTCTTCGCCGTGCCCCGCACCGCGGGTTGGTGCGCCCAGTGGCTCGAGGGCGTCACGGATACCGAGCAGAAGATCATGCGTCCCAAGCAGGTCTACACCGGTTACCGCCAGCGCGACTTCGTGGCGGTGTCGGACCGGTAGCGTTCCGCGGGCGGGTGGGTCGAAGGGCTCACCCGTCCGCGTCGGCGTCCAGGAACTCGACGTCGACCTCGGTGTCCAGGGCGATGGGGGCCCCAGCCAGGTAGGGGGAGTCCATCCGTGGCGCCCCCACGTAGTGCAGCGCTGCCACCGTGTCGCGGGCCAGGCGCTCCACCCCGTCGAAATCCCCCGACTCCACGAGGTCGACTAGGCGGCCGTGCTGGCGGAAGGGCGTGCCCAGCACCCCCTCCTCGACGGCGGCGCGCAGACCGTCGTAGGCGGTGCGCAGGCGCAACTCGACGCAGAGGCGGGCGAGTTCCACGTTGGGGTGCAGCGAGAGCAGCGTCGCCGCCAGGGCGTCCTCGGCGTGGCGGAACCCGTGCGGGTCGCGCGCCTCGACCGCGGCGTCCACCGGGTCGACGAGTGCGCGGAGCGTGATGAGATCGACGGGGCGCGCGTGCTCCGCGGCGCGGCGCATCGCGGCGGGCTCTAGCATGCGACGGATCTCGAGGATGTCGTCCTGGATCTCGTCTTCCGCGACAGCGCGGACGCGGACGGTCTCGTCGTCGACGCGCTCGAGGAAGCCCCATCTGCCCAACTCCATGAGAACCCCCAGTGCCGCCTGGGGAGCCACGTCCAACATCGTGGCCACGGTGCCAATGGGGACCGAGTCGCGGGCGGGCAGGGAGCCGTCGGCCACGAGCATCCGCAGCCGCCCGACCATCAGGGGGGGCTGGGAAGCCGGCTCAGGCAGCGACACCGTGGCGTGCATGCTGTGGTCACCTCCTGCGCTCCTGAGTCACCGATGCTAGTGCCGGACCCGCGCACGGGAGGACGTTGCCGCGTGTTGCCATAAGGTCGTTCAGGCTTGTCCGGGTGTGGTCGAGGCATCCGGGTAGGCGTGCCCTGTGCCCAGCCACGTGATCAGCGCGGCGCGATGCCCTCGCGAGCGAGGGCCAGACCGTGCAGGGACGCCACCCCCAACGGGGGGGACTCCACCCACTCGACGCGTCCGGACCCGTCGTCGCGCAGCCGGACCAGGAGCGCGTGCGGGGCGTCGAGGACCACGAGGTGCCCCACCCAGTGCCCCCACTCCACCCACGCTCCGGACGCCGCGACCCGAAGCTGGCGGCCGTCGCCCCAGCGCATCGTCGAGATGCGCCAGGCGCCAAACCCCACCGCGACCCCGTTGTCGCCGCCCTCGGAATCCACCCAGCGCAGCCTCCACCCCTCGGGGTTGTCGCCCAGGCACCACCGGTTGGCCCGGTTCTCGAACGACAGGTGCACCGGGCCGCCGCGCTCGCCCCCCACCATGCGCAGTCGACCGGCATCCAGCCGTGCCGCCAGTCCGGCGTCGTCGGTGCGCGCCGGTCGATCGAACGCGGGAAGGAGGCTGGCCCACACTTCGTCGAGGACCTCCTGCATGCGCAACGTGCAGGCCGTGGTGACCAGCACGGCGTCGTGCCGCGGCATCACCACGCCGAACTGCCCGAAGGCGCCGTCGCCGCGGTGTCCGCCGAACCGGTCGAGCCACACCTGCCAGCCGTAGCCCTGCGCCCAGTCAGGGTTGGTCTCGCGGGGGGCGGTCTCGACGTGACGCTGCCGGTAGCGCGTCACCCACTCCTGCGGAAGGATCCGCCGTCCGTCGCGGACGCCGTCGTCGAGCAGCAGCTGGAAGAAGGACGCGACGGATTCGGGCGCGAGGTGGAGGCCGCTGTAGCCGAGGACCCGGCCGCGGCCGTCGGTGTCCCAACTGGCTCGCTCGATGCCCAGGGGCGCGAAGAGGCGGGCGCGCAACAGCTCTAGGACCGTCTGCCCGGTCGCGTGCCTCACCACCTCGGCCAGCGTCCAGGTGGCGAACTGGTTGTACTGGAAGGTCACCCCAGGCTCGCCCTCCGGTTCGACCGCCAAGGCGGCGCGCCAGGGGAGGCGTCCGGACGCCCTGGCCAGGCCCTCGGTGGGCACCAGATCGGTGGTGTGGCCGGTGGCCATCGCCAGGCAGTCCCGCACGCGGATCCGCGACGCCACGGGACCCGCTGCGTCCACGATGTCGGCGAAGAGATCGACCAGTCGGTCGTCATAGGCCAGCGCACCGTCCGCGACGGTGAGGCCGACGGCCGCGGAGGTGAACGTCTTACTCAGCGAATAGAGCAGGGGGGCGTCTGACAGGGAATGGGGCGCCCAGGCGCCCGCGGCGCACACCCGCCCGTGCCGGACGAGGACGAGGGAATGGAGTTGAATGTGGCGGCGCGCCAGCCCGTCGAGGAAGGCGTGCAGCCCGGCCGGGTCGACCCCGACGTCTGTGGGCGCAGACCGGGGAAGCAGTCCGCCGTTGTCCATTCGCCCAGTCTGGCACGTTCTCCACAAGCGGGTGGGTACGCATTGGGGATCCCGCCATGCCCCCTGTGGACGGCTCCTCCATCCCTGTGGAGGGCGCCGGACCCGCTGTGGACGACACGCGGAGCTCTTGATCCGCGCGCGAGGTCCGGGCTAAGAATGTCCTACACACCACGCCCGCGGCGTCGTGTGGGGGGGTCTCGAACGAGGTGGCCATGGGCGGATGCGGATCCGCCCTTCCGACCGGGTGGCGTGGGCGGAGGTCCCTCCCCTCGAGGCATCGGTCGGAATCGTCACACCATCTCCGACCAGAGTCCCGGTGGCCCCCCGCCGCGACCACAGCGGCGGGGGTCCGCGCCTGCACGGCTCGGCGAAACGCTAGGGTGAGGCCATCAGCGTCCCGGACGCCAGGCGCGTCCCGGACACCACTCAAGGGAGAGTCGAGTCCTCCATGGCCAAGATCATCTACACGCTCACCGACGAAGCGCCGCTCCTCGCCACCTACTCCCTCCTGCCGATCGTCGAGGCCTTCACCTCGACCGCCGGCGTCGAGGTCGAGACCCGCGACATCTCGCTCGGCGGGCGCATCCTGGCGGCCTTCGGCGACCGCCTGCCCGAGACGCTGCGCACCCCCGACGCCCTCGCCGAGCTGGGGGAGCTGGCCAAGACCCCCGAGGCCAACATCATCAAGCTGCCCAACATCTCGGCGTCCGTACCGCAGCTCAAGGCGGCCATCGCCGAACTGCAGGCCCAGGGGTACGCGCTGCCCGACTACGACGAGGCGGACGCCGACGACCGCGCCCGCTACGACGCGGTCAAGGGCTCGGCGGTCAACCCCGTGCTGCGCGAGGGCAACTCCGACCGCCGCGCTCCCCTGGCGGTCAAGAACTACGCGCGCAAGCACCCCCACTCGATGGGCGCTTGGAGCGCGGACAGCCGCACCGAGGTCGCCACCATGGGGCGGGACGACTTCCGCAGCAACGAGCAGTCGGTGGTCATGCCCGAGGCGGACTCCCTCCGCATCCAGCTCGTCGACAACTCCGGCGACGTGACGGTGCTCAAGGACCACCTGAACGTCCTGGCCGGCGAGGTCGTGGACGCCACCGTCCTGCGCGCCGCCGCGCTGGACGCCTTCCTCGCCGAGCAAGTGGCCCGGGCCAAGGAGCTCGGCGTCCTCTTCTCGGTCCACCTCAAGGCCACGATGATGAAGGTGTCCGACCCGATCATTTTCGGCCACGTCGTGCGGGCATTCCTGCCCAAGACCTTCGCCATGTACGGAGACGAGATCGCCGAGGCGGGGCTGTCGCCGAACAACGGGCTGGGTGCCGTGTTGGCCGGCCTCGAGAAGCTGGGAGGCGGCGGCGACGAGATCATCGCCTCGATCCACGCCGAGATCGCCAACGGCCCGCGCCTGGCGATGGTGAACTCCGACAAGGGCATCACCAACCTGCACGTGCCCTCCGACGTGATCGTGGACGCCTCCATGCCGGCGATGGTCCGCACGTCGGGGCACATGTGGGGCCCGCACGGCGAAGAGGACGACACCCTCGCGGTGATCCCCGACTCCAGCTACGCCGGCGTGTACCAGGCGGTGATTGACGACTGCAAGGCCAACGGCGCGTTCGACCCGACCACGATGGGCTCGGTGCCCAACGTTGGCCTGATGGCCCAGAAGGCCGAAGAGTACGGCAGCCACGACAAGACCTTCGAGATCGCCGTGGCGGGCAAGGTGCAGGTGGTCACGGCGTCCGGCGAGGTGCTGATGGAGCACGACGTCAAGCCGGGCGACATCTGGCGGGCATGCCAGACCAAGGACGCCCCCATCCGCGACTGGGTGAAGCTCGCGGTCACGCGCGCGCGCGTCTCGGGCACGCCGGCGATCTTCTGGCTGGACCCCGAGCGCGCCCATGACCGCAACCTCATCACGCTGGTGGAGCGGTACCTGGGCGAGCACGACACCGACGGGCTGTCGATCGAGATCATGTCACCCGTCGAAGCCACCAAGAAGTCGGTGGAGCGCATCCGGCGCGGCGAGGACACCATCTCGGTCACCGGCAACGTGCTGCGCGACTACAACACCGACCTCTTCCCGATCCTCGAGCTGGGCACCTCCGCCAAGATGCTGTCGGTCGTCCCCCTCATGAACGGCGGCGGCCTGTTTGAGACCGGCGCAGGCGGCTCGGCACCCAAGCACGTGCAACAGTTGGTCGAGGAGAACTACCTGCGCTGGGACTCCCTGGGCGAGTTCCTCGCCCTCGCCGAGAGCCTCGAGCACCTCGCCCGCACCGCCGGGAACGCGCGCGCCGGCGTCCTCGCCAAGGCTCTGGACGCCGCCACCGGCACGCTGCTGGACGAGGGTAAGTCCCCCGCCCGCCGCGTCGGCCAGATCGACAACCGGGGCAGCCACGCCTGGCTGGCGACGTACTGGGCGACCGAGTTGGCGCAACAGACCGAGGAGCCGCAGCTCGCGGCCGCGTTCGCGCCCATCGCGCAGGAGCTCACGGCCAATCAGGAGGCGATCGAGGCGGAGCTGATCGGCGTCCAGGGTTCCCCCGTCGACCTCGGCGGGTACTACCGGCCGGATCCCGAGAAGACGGCGGCCGTGATGCGCCCGTCCGCCACGCTGAACGGGATCATCGCCAGGCTCTCCTGATCGAGGGCTCGTGGAGCCATCGTCCTGGGACCCTGAGGGCCTGTTCCGTTTCGTCGACGTCATGGGCGTGGTCGCGAACGGATTGCTGGGTGGCGCCGTGGCGCGGTCCAGGCGCTTCGACATGGTCGGCTTCGCGACCCTGGCCATCATCTCGGGCCTGGGCGGCGGCATGCTGCGGGACGTGTTGCTCAACATCCGCCCGGTGGCGCTCAGCGACCCCGCCTACCTGACCGGTGCGCTCATCGCGGCCGCGATCGCGTACGCCATCAATCTCGAGGGCACCTGGCCCCGCCGGGCGCTCGCCATGGCGGACGTGCTCGCCCTCGGTGCCTGGTCGGCCACCGGCACCATCAAGGCGGCCGGCATGGGGTTGGACTGGGTGCCGGCGGTCATGCTGGGGGTGATCACGGCGGTGGGCGGTGGCATGCTGCGCGACGTGCTGGTGGGTAGGACGCCCGCCGTCTTCGGCGGCAACACTTTGTATGCGTCGCTGGGGGTGGTCGGCAGCATTCAGGCTCTCATCTGCGTCGAGCTGGGGATGCGTGACCTCGGCATGGGCCTGTCCATCCTCACGTGCGGCGTTTTCGGCCTGCTGGCCCGCAGGCTGGGTTGGATGCTGCCAGAGCCGATCAACTTCAGCCTCCGCTCGCTGGCCCCCAGGCCGCTCTCCCCCAAGGCCAACGTCGACCGGATCAGCCGACGGTCGGCGCGGCGCCGAGGGAAGGAGTAAACGTGGTGCCGACGGGCTCCTTGAGGGTCAACACCGGGGACGTCGCGCTCATCTTCGAGGGGGGCGGCATGAGGGCCGCGCACACCTCGGCGGTGGTGGTGCAGCTCCTCGAGGCTGGCATCGTGTTCCCGTTCGTCGCGGGGGTCTCGGCCGGGGCGTCCAACGCCGTCAACTACCTCAGCGGCGACGGCTGGCGGGCTCGGGCGTCCTTCACCACCTTCGCCGCCGACCCCAACTTCGGCGGCCTCAGGACGTTCGCGCGGGGGAAGGGGTTGTTCCACTCCGACTACATCTACCGCCGCACGTCCGGGCCCGACGAGGCGCTCCCCCTCGACTGGGCCGCCTTCCAGGCGCACCCTGCGGAGATCTCGATCACCGGGTTCCGGTGCCGCGACGGCGCGACCGTGCGGTGGGGGCGGCGGGACATCCGGATCATCGACGACCTGATGGCGCGGGTCCAGGCGTCTTCGACCATGCCGGTCATCATGCCTCCGGTCGAGATCGAGGGGGACCTCTACGTCGACGGCGCACTCGGCCAGACCGGCGGGATCGCCCTGGACGCGGCACGCGCTGCCGGGTACCGAAGGTTCTTCGTGGTGCTGACTCAGGAGCGCGGCTACCGCAAGGGCGCGTTGGGCAACCCGTGGTTCTACCGCCGTCACTTCCGCCGGTATCCGGCGGTCGCGGACGCGCTCCTGACACGCGCGCAGCGCTACAACGAGACGCGCGAAGAGCTCTTCGAGCTGGAGCGTTCCGGGGAGGCGTACCTCTACGTTCCCGCCACCATGCCGATCTCGAACGGGGAACGATCCGTCGTCAAGCTGCAGGCTGTTCACGAGCAGGGGCTGGCGCAGGCGTCCGCTGAGCTGCCCGCCTGGAGGGAGTTCCTCGGGCTGCGGTGAGGGCGTCGGGTCGTCATCCCGCATCTGTTGGCGCGCCCCTGTCGACCTCTCCTGCCTCAGCTTCGCACCGGGAGGGTGCGGCGTCCGTTCAGGGTGACGCCTTGATGGAGGGACTCGTGGCCGGCGCGGCGTAGGCGCGGCAGTCGCCGGGCGAGCGCGGCGAGCGCGAGGCGTCCCTCCAGCTCGGCCAGGGGACGACCGACGCAGTGGTGGATGCCCGACCCGAACGCCAGGTGCTCGCGCGGGCGCGGCCGGTCGAGGCTGAACTCGAGGGGGCGCTCGAACAGCTGGGGATCCCGATTCACGGCCCCCACCAGCATGACCACGATGTCCCCGGCCCTGAACGGGTGGCCTTCGACGTCCATGTCCGCGGTCGCCGTTCGCCCGAGGAACTGGACCGGCGGATCGTAGCGAAGAGTCTCGTCGATGGCTCGCTCGGCGAGGTCGGGGTCGTCGGTGAGGCGACGCCACAAGTCGGGACGCTCAAGCAGCGCCGACACGGCGTTGCCGAGGAGGTTGACGGTGGTCTCGAAGCCCGCGACGAGCAACAGGATCGCCAGGGGAACCAACTCGGCGTGGGTGAGCCGCTCGGCATCCTCGGCAGCCACCAGGTGGCTGATCACGTCGTCGCCGGGCTGGCGGCGGCGCTGCTCGATCAGGCGCTCCATCAGGGCCCTCAGCTGGTGGTCCGCCTCGACGAGTTGCCGGCGCTGACTCATTGACTGGACGCCGTCCAGGGACCGACCTATGGCGTCCCCCCATCCGGCCAGGGCGTCGACCTCGGCGTCCGGGATGCCCAGAAGGGACGTGATCATCAGCACGGGAAGGGGCTTCGCGTACGCCGCCACGAGGTCGACGGGGCCGTCGGCAAGCTGGTCCACCAGCCGGTCGGCGAGCGCATCGATCGCGGTGGCGATGCGTTCTTCCTGCTCGCGCATGCGCCGGGGGGTGAAGGCCGGCGCGACCAGGGCACGCAGGCGCGTGTGGTCGGGTGGATCCGTGATGAGCAGGGACAGGTCGACCACGCCCAGGCCGGAGTTACCGCGGTCGGTTACCGTGGTGTCGCGGCGGCGCAGGAGGGCGTCCGCCATGCGGTGGTCCACCACGGAGAGCATGCCGGCCGTGGACCTGCTGACGGGGCCCCTCGGGCGCAACTCCTCGAAGATGGCGTAGCGATGCCGGCGCCCGGCCGGGGTGAACAGGCGCATGAGCGGGTCGCGCCTGGCGAGGGCGTGCCAGGCAATGTAGCCCGCCCCGCCGATCGTCTGTCTCAGCGTCGTGGCCAGCTCGGCGAATCCAGGGGCAGGAGCGGGTGCCGACGCCGATGCGGGCGTCGGGATGGGGTCGCTGCGCTGCGCGGGCGTGGCGGTCATGCTTTGGGCCTCCTGGTCGCTGGGACTCAACGGTACTGTCGGTCGCGGTAGGCGGGCAGAGGTGGGATGCCCGCCTCGTCTCGGAGGAGTGAGACAGTGGAGCTTCGAACCACCAGCCAGCCAGGAGCGCTCGTGGAGACCACAGCTGACCAGCCCGAGTTCACGTTTCGCTCGCCCCTGTTCCGGGCGGAGGCAGCGGACGCTTGGAGGTTCGTCGCGCTCCCCGCAGACGTCTCGGAGGCCGTCCGTCTCGTAGCCGGGCCTCCACGCGGCTTCGGTTCCGTGCGCGTCCAGGTCAGAATCGGTGCCACCACCTGGCGCACCTCCGTGTTCCCGGACGCCGCGAGGGGCACGTTCGTCCTGCCTGTGAAGCGGGCGGTCAGGGCGGCCGAGGGGCTCGAAGACGGTGACGTCGTCGAGGTGGCGCTCGAGGTGTCGGAGCCGTGACCGCGTCAGCGCGCGTCCTCGTTGTCGACGGCGCCAACGTGGTCGGGTCACGTCCCGACGGCTGGTGGCGCGACCGAGCCGGCGCCGCCGCGCGCCTGCACGGCCGCCTGGTTCGGGCAGCGCTCTCTACGACGAGGTCGTCCTGGTGCTCCAGGGGAGGGCGCGCGACGGGGTCGCGGAAGGGCGCGTCGGGCTCGCTGCTAGCCGAGCTTCCTGGCGAACCAGGCAACGGGCGCAGCTAGACGTTGAAGCGG
>JBKHWW010000054.1:0-5046 GCA_046566345.1 Actinomycetes bacterium | reverse complement strand
CGAGCCGCGCCCGCAGATAAGGCGAGGGGCGTCCCGAGGGGTACACCTCGGCGCCGAAGACGATCGCCACGTCGCGGGCCGGCGCCTGAGCAACGGTCAGTACCCGCTCGCGGGCCATCCAGCGCGTCCACAGCGCGGGCCCCGCGGCAGCCGCCACAGTCAGGCTCGTGAGCGTGGCGACGAGAAAGAGCGCCCGCCCCAAGCCTCGGGCCTCGCGCGGCTGAAGCGACGTCACGGATACCACCCTAGCTGCGCCGCGACGGCGTGCTGAACACACCGCTGCGCCTCGCCCCGGCGCCCGGCGGTCCCACGCTGTGTTGGGTGGTGCGCCGACAGCGTGACTTTAGCGTGCTCGATTCTCGGAGGCCGCTCGTCACCGCAGTCACACTGGAGTTTCCGCGGGGGCGAATAAATCGAGCATGCCAAAAGTCACATCGCGCGGACACCGAGCGGCCTGGCGGTGGCGGGCCGCCGCCTCCAGCGGGTGCGGGCGGGCGACGGGTAGCCGCACGGACCCCAACCGTGAGCGACGGTCAGCGCTTTCCAACGCGGCTCAGTGTCGGTTGGCCCGGTAGTACTCGATCAGCGCCTTGGTGGACGGATCCTGGGCGCGGAGCGCCGTATCGTCCCCGGAGATCGCGGGTGCAATCTGGTTGGCCAACACCTTGCCGAGTTCGACACCCCACTGGTCGAAGGAGTTGATCCCCCACACCACGCCCTGGGTGAAAGTGATGTGCTCGTAGAGTGCGATCAGCTGGCCGACCACCGAGGGGGTCAGGGACGGGGCCATGATCGAGGTCGTCGGCCGGTTGCCCGCGAAGACCTTGGCGTTGACGAGGTCCTCCGCCACCCCGTCCGCGCGCACCTCTGCGGCCGTCTTGCCGAAGGCGAGCGCCTTGGTCTGGGCGAAGAAGTTCGCCAGGAAGAGCTCGTGGACGTCCTGATCGCCGTCGGTGATGGGGCGGTGGGGCGTGGCCACCGCGATGAAGTCGGCGGGGATGAGCTGCGTGCCCTGGTGGATCAGCTGGTAGAACGCGTGCTGCCCGTTCGTACCTGGCTCGCCCCAGAAGACCTCGCCGGTCTCCGTGGTCACCGGCGACCCGTCGGCGCGGACGCTCTTGCCGTTGGACTCCATGGTCAGCTGCTGCAGGTAGGCGGCAAAACGGTGCAGGTACTGCGCGTACGGCAGGACCGCGTGGCTGCCCGCCTTGAAGAAATTGACGTACCACACGTTGAGCAGGCCCATCAGGGCGGGCACGTTGTCCTTCCAGGGGGCGGACGCGAAGTGCTCGTCGATCAGGTTGAACCCGGCCAGGAAGTCGGCGAAGTGGTCCTTGCCGATCGCGACGGCCACCGCGGTGCCCACCGCCGAGTCAACCGAGTAGCGGCCCCCGACCCAGTCCCAGAAACCGAACGCGTTCTCGGGATCAATGCCGAAGGCAGCGACCCTGTCCAAGGCGGTCGACACCGCCACGAAGTGCTTGGCGATCGCGTCGGTGCGGGCGGCCTCGGTGTCGTCGATGGCGTCGGCCTCGAGGAGCCGATCGAGCAGCCAAGTGCGGGCCATCCGGGCGTTGGTGATGGTCTCCAGCGTTGTGAAGGTCTTCGAGGCCACGATGAACAGCGTCGTGGCGGGGTCGAGGTCGACGGTCTTCTCGTACACGTCGGTGGGGTCAATGTTGGAGACGAAGCGGCACCCCAACCCGTCCTGCTTGTACGGGATCAGGGCCTCGTACACCATGACCGGCCCGAGGTCGGAGCCTCCGATGCCGATGTTGACGACCGTGCGGATCGGCTGTCCGGTGACGCCCACCCATTCCCCCGAGCGAACCTTGTCGGCGAAGGCGTAGACCTTGTCGAGCGTGGCGTGCACGTCGGATACCACGTCTTGCCCATCGACGGTCAGCGCGTCGGTGCGCGGCCGGCGCAGCGCGGTGTGCAGGACGGCCCGGTCTTCGGTGTTGTTGATGTGCTCGCCCCTGAGCATGGCGTCCCGCTTGCCCGCCAGGTCGATCTCGTCGGCGAGCGCCACGAGCGCCTCCAGCACCGCCTCGTTGACGAGGTTCTTGGACAGGTCGACGTGCAGGTCACCCGCCGTCCGGGTGAGGGCCCGCGCGCGGTGCGGGTCGCCGGCGAACCAGCCCCTCAGGTCGGGGGTGAAGGAGGCGTGGAGTTCGGTCAGCCTCTCCCAGGCGTCGGTCTTGGTGACATCGCTCATGGCGGTCAGCCTAGGGGGTGCCGTCCCGCCTGGCGCGCTTTCGGACAAGGCCGAGGGCCCGCACCAGGGGGGATGGCGCGGGCCCTCGACGAACGGGGATGGGTCAGAGCTTGACCGAGACGTGCACGTGGTCGTAGTGGTTGGCGGTGATGCTGCCGCGGCTGGCCATCGCGCGCCAGGTCGGCTTGTACGGCGTCCAGATCTTCTGCTCGAAGATGATGTGGTCGATACCGAAGGCGGACGCGTTGGCCGCGAGGTAGTTGGCCACGGCCCACCCCTTGGCCGAGTCCTTGCCCGGGGTCAGCATGAAGTCGATGGCGCCACCGAGTTGGTGGTTCGACAGCGAGGAGGCGCGGTAACCACCGATGCTGCTGAAGGACCAACGCGCGGTCACTGCGTTGTAGACCACCATGGCCTGGGGCTTCAGGCCGAGGACCGACTTGCCCGAGTACGTCGTCGCGCCCGTGTAGGTCTCGGCCTTCGCGGCGCCGGCGGTGGCTGCCTTGGCGGCAGGCTTCGGGGCCTCCTTGGGCGGAGCCTTGTCGCCCAGGTCGGTGTTGTCGACGTAGCCCACCTTGCCCTCGTAAGCGATCTGTCGCCAGCCGTCGACCACCCGGTCGGTCACGGCGACCTTGGCGCCCTTGGCGACCGTGCCGAGCTTCGCGGAGTCGGCGGTGGCCTGAGCGCGCACCGGCACGGCCTTCTGCGCGAACTTCTGGCCGGCCGGCGTGCCGAAGGCGGACGCCCACGTGCCGCCCACGAACGCCTCGGCGCCTTCGCTGGGCGCTGCCTCGGTGGTCGACTCCGCCGGCGCGGCCTCGGCGGTGTCGGTGGACAGGCTCTCGGTCTCGACCAGCTCGCGAGCCGCGTCACGGCTCGTCGCGTCGTCCTCGCGGACCGGGGCCGGCACCGCCGTGGTGCCCTCGGTGGCGCCGAGGTTCATCGCGAACACACCGGAAGTTGCCAGCAGCGCGACGGACACGACCGTCGGGGCGATCCGGTTGCGCAGCAGGCCGACGCGGGAGCGTGCGGCGCGGCGCGGAGCGGAGCTGAAGGCGGTGGCGGTGTCGGCCTCGATGCGGGGGGTCGCGTCGTGGCTCTCGGCGGTGCGGCGGGCTTGATACATCTGGACGACTCCGTTGGTCAGGGGAAATCTGAAGACCCCCTAAATGTAACTGAGATTTTCTCAGGGACCAAGTCAGTGGAGTTCAGAATCCTCTAGTTGCCACGAGTTGCCCAAACGGGGCGGCGCGACGAGCGACCTCGTCGACGTCGTTGACCGTGGAGCCATCCTCAGGCCGGACAACGACGTCCTGCACCACGACAGCGCGGGCGCCGGCGTCCAGCCACATCTCGCACTGGTAGCGCTCGAGGCGGCCGCACGCCACCAAAGGCACGTGAGGGAACAGGGGCGGGAGCGTGCGCGCGTACGCCGACCCCATCACGTCGGCGGGCGAGACCAAGACGGCCTCGGCACCGGCTCGGACGGCCGCCGCCACCTCCACCGGGGTCAATCCCCCCAACAACAGCGGGATCGGGCCCGCCTCTTGGACCAGCCCAGGGTCGCCGATCGGCGCCAAGAGGAAGTGCGCGCAGGCGTCCGCCGCGGCCCTGACGCCCTCCCGGTCGACAACGCCGGAGACGCCCACGCGCGCGCGGCGCCCGTAGACGGCGAGCAACTCGGGCATGAGGTGGAGAAGGGAGGATGGGACGCTCCAGACACGCAGCCCCTCCTGGAGGAGCACCTCGGCCACGGCCATCCAGTCCTGGACGCCTGTGCGTGGAAACTCGATCACCACGGCGCTGCCACCCAGAGCTTGCTCGAGCACCCCCATGAGGGTCATCCTGCCGCACCCGAGGGGCAACTCACGGCAACCACCCGGCCGGGATTCGGCCGATCCCCGGAAGTGAAGTCAAATGGAAGGCATGGCTACAGCCCCCGCACCCGACTTCACCCTCGACGTCCCGCTCGTGGAAGCGCTGCTGGCCGCTCAGAGCCCCTCCTTGGCCGGGCTTCCCGTTGCCTGGTACGCCTCAGGCTGGGACAACGAGCTGTTCCGCCTGGGCGACTCCCTGCTGGTCCGCATCCCGCGCCGCGAGTCCTCCGCCCCGCTGATGCGTCACGAGATCGAGCACCTGCCGCTGATCGGCTCACTGGTCACGATCCCCGTGCCCCAGCCCGTCTTCGTGGGCACTCCCTCGGACCTCTACCCGCACCCGTGGGCGATCTTCCCGTGGGTGCCCGGGACGCCGGCGTCCGAGGTCCCTGTTGCGGACCGCACGGCCTTCGCCGAGCAGCTGGCTGACTTCCTGTGGTCCCTGCACCAGCCCGCCCCGGCCCACGCCCCGTTTAACCCGCTCCGGGGCGGTTCGCTCGCCCAGGACGGGCCGGACGCCCGCGCCCGCGCCCGCATCGCGCGCGACGTGGACGCCGACGCCCTGCTGGCCCGGTGGGAGTCGTGGACTGCGGCTCCCGACTTCGATGGGGTCGACGTGTGGGTCCATGGTGACGCGCACCCGCACAACTTCGTCGTGGGCGCGGATGGGCTGCTCGCCTCGGTCGTCGACTGGGGCGACGTCACCGCCGGCGATCCCGCGTGCGACCTGGCCACCGCCTGGCTGACCTTCGACGCCGAAGGGCGCCGCCTCTTCCGCGAGCGCACCGACCTCGGCGGCCCGCTGGGCGAGGCCACCTGGACCCGCGCGAAGGCCTGGGCGCTCCACCTGGGCCTCATCCTGGCGTACGAGACCGACGACCACCCCTGGCTGACCGCAGTGGGCCGGCACGCCCTGACCCAACTCCTGGCCGAGGCCCCCTGACCCAGCCC
>JBKHWW010000053.1:0-5338 GCA_046566345.1 Actinomycetes bacterium | reverse complement strand
CATGCTGGGCGGCCTGTACTTATCGTACGAGGGGGCCGAGAAGCTCTGGGAGAAGGTGTCGGGGCACGACAAGCACCACCCGACCACTCCGGCACCGATCCAGGGCCCCGACCAGGAGAAGGTGATGACCGCCGGAGCGATCCGGACCGACTTCATCCTCTCGGCCGAGATCATGGTGATCGCGCTGAACGAGGTCGCCGACGAGCCGCTTCTGTCCCGCGCGCTCATCCTCTTCGCGGTGGCTCTGGTCATCACCCTTGCCGTCTACGGCGTGGTGGCCCTCATCGTGAAGATGGACGACATCGGCCTGCACCTGGTCGAGTCGGGGCGCGGGCCCGCCCTCGGGAACGCGCTCGTCCACGGCATGCCGAAGCTCCTGGCCGCCCTGTCGATCATCGGCACGATCGCGATGCTGTGGGTCGGCGGACACATCCTGCTGGTGGGGTTCGACACCCTCGGCTGGCACCTGCCCTACGGCTGGCTGCACCACCTGGAAGAGGACGTCGCCCAGGCCACCGGGCCGGTCGGCGGCGTCCTGGGTTGGCTGACCAACACGTTCTTCTCGTTCCTTGCCGGGCTCCTCGTAGGGGCCGTGGCGGTCGCGGTGATGCACGTGATCCCACGAGGCCGCGGGCACGGTTCCCCCGACGGTCACGAGGTCAGCCAGCGACCGACCCAGGAGGGTGCGGCGCAAGGGAACGCGGCTGGCGAGATCGCCGCGCGTCAGGACGCCGAGGAGGAGCGGGGCGACTGACGGCCGCGCGTGGTGTCGGCGTCGGCGACCGGCTCGGTCAACTTCAGCCCCACGACGCACGCCACAATGCCGAGCAGGAAGACGGCCTTGAGCGGGGTGAGCACCTCGGCGCCGGTAACCGCCGCCCACGCCACCGTGAGCACGGCGCCGATACCGGTCCAGGCCGCATAGGCCGTTCCCGTCGGGATGAACGTCATGGCCCACCCCAAGCCGACCACGCTGGCCAGCGTGGCGACGACGAAGACGCCGGTCGGCCCTACCCGCGTCAAGCCCGCGGACTCCGACAGCGCGGTCGCCCAGACCGCCTCCAGCACCGCGCTGAGCAAGAGCACCAGCCACGCCATCAGCCGACCACCTTCAGGCCCACCACGCACGCGACGATCCCGAGCAGCAGCAGCACGCGGCGCAGGGTGGCCGGCTCGCTTCCGCGCGCCATGCCCCACACCACAGTGAGGGTGGCCCCGGTGGCGGTCCAAACCGCGTACGCGGTGCCGACCGGGATCGTGAGCATCGCCACCGACAGCCCGTACAGGCTGATGATCGACGCGACGACGAACAGGACGGTCGGCCTCAGCCTCCTCAGCCCGGCGGACGCCCCCAGTGCGGTCGCCCACACAGCCTCAAGGACCCCCGAGGCGAGGAGAATCACCCAGTCCATGAGCCCGAGCGTAGCCAGGGGCCGGTGGCCGCAGACAGCCTGGCGCGTGCGGCACAATGGTCGTCGGACCGCCTCGGTCCGGTGCCTCCGTAGCTCAGTTGGTAGAGCTCCCGCCTTGTAAGCGGATGGTCGCGGGTTCGAATCCTGTCGGAGGCTCGTGGATCTCTCCAAGTCAACTCCCACCAACCCCCTCGGAGCGGTCGCACGCGCCCTCGGCCGCCGCAGCAGCTGGGCGGACGCCGTCGAACGCAACCCGCAGCACTCGGCGTGGTACGTCCAGCGCTTCCGGACCATGGCCGCCGAAGGCGCGGACCTGGTGGGAGAGGCCCGCTTGGTGGACGCGCTGGCCCCGCGCGGCGCCAGCATCCTGGACGCCGGCTGCGGGCCCGGACGCCACACCGGCCACCTGCACGCCGCCGGGCACACTGTCGTCGGCATCGACCTAGACCCCGTGCTCATCGAGGCCGCCGAGGAGGACGCTCCTGGCCCCCGCTACCTCGTTGCCGACCTCGCCGAGGTCGTCCTGCCCGACGACGTCCCCCAGACCTACGACATCGTGTTCTCGGCCGGCAACGTGATGGCGTTCCTGCACCCCGACACCCGACGCGACGTGCTCGGGCGGATCGCGGCCTGGCTGGCACCCGCGGGCCGCGCGGTGATCGGCTTCGGCGCGGGGCGCGGCTACGCCTTCACCGACTTCTTCGCGGACGCCGCGGCGTCCGGCCTCGCGCGCCAGCACGCCTTCGCCAGCTGGGACCTTCAGCCCTATCGCGACGAATCAAACTTCGTCGTGGCGGTCTTCACACGAGCCTAGCCAGCGGTCGATCGATTCCGGCGCGAGGCCACGAGCGTCGGCGTAGCGTGAGCGCCAGGAGGTGGCAACGTCGCCATCCAGGCGAGCCGCCGCCTCGCCGAAGGAGATGAACAACGATGGCCAGAATCGAGCGGACGATCACTATCGACGCCCCCGTTGACGACGTCTTCGGGTTCGCGCGTGATATCGAGAAGTTGTGGGGCTGCATGCCCGACGTGAAGACCAGGAACGTCACGCGCACCCCGGACGGTGTGGGCAGTAACGCCGAGTGGGACGCTCATGTGGTGGGTCCCCTCCACCTGGAGGGCCGGATCGAGTACACCGAGGTGGTCTCCCCTGAACGCATCGTGGCCACGTCATCGACTGGCCCGGTGTTCACCCTTCAGTTCTCCCCGCGGGACGGCGGCACGGTGGTGACCACGGCCACCGAGTGGACCTTCGACACCCCCGTGGTCGGCGTGCCGTTGGAGGCCCTCACCAAGTGGATGTCGCACAACGACATCACCACGTGGATGGCCCGGTTGAAGGCCGCCGTCGAAGGCGGGGCGCCCGAGCAGGCGGCGTCCTCAGCCCAGGAGCCGCCCGGCAGACTCACCAGGTCGGTCGTGATCGACGCACCGGCAGAGCGTGTCTACGAGGACGTGCTGGATCTGGGCTCCTTCTGGACTGGAGCCGAGGGGGTGGCCACCCGCGACGTGAGCCGGACGCCTCAGGGCGTCGGATCGAGCGCCCGCATCTACACCCACTGGCTCGGACTGCACATGGAGGGCGTGATCGAGATCGTCGAGGCCACCCCGTACGAGAAGGTGGCGATCAAGGCCAGCTTCGGTCCGGAGGGCCCTCTGTGGACGTTCACCCTCGGGCACGCCGAGCGCGGCACCACCCTCACCGGAACTGGTGAGTGGCACGTGGACATCCCGGCTGTGGGCCGACGTATGGAGGCGTGGGCCGTCTCGATGCACGAGGAGTTCCTTGAGCAGATGCTCCAGAGCTCGAAGGAGCGTGTGCAGGCGGCGGAGCCTGCCATGCGCTAACGGACGCCGCCCGCCGCAGATGGGCCTCCGGCACCCTGCCCGCGCTGGCGGAACCACCACACCGCCAGCATGCCCACCAGGATCGCGATGGAGACGTACCACAGGTAGCGGCCGTAGGTGTCCACGACCTCGACGGCGGGCGCGCCGATCCAGTAGCCCAGGGCCATGTACCCGGCGGTGGTCGCCAGGGCGCTCGCGAAGCAGACGGACAGGAACTTCCACAGCTTCGTCCCGGCCGCGCCCAGGGCGGCATAGATCACGCCCGCGGGGAGCGGGAGCGGCAGGAAGGTCGCGACGATCGCGAGCGTCTCGTAGCGATGGGTGAGCTCCCAGACGCGGTTCCAGCGCCGCTGCGTGCGCGGGGACTTGTTCGCCGCCCACACGTCCATGATGTCGCGGCCCCACAGACGTCCGGCCCACCAGTAAACCCAGTCGAACTTCATCGCCATGAGCGAACCCAGCACGAGCACCAGCGGCCACCACGGGTCTCCGACGGCGGCCAGGGCGCCGACGAGGACCAGTCCGGTCCGGTAGCCCAGCGAGCCGAGCAGGTGCGGCGCCAACCCGAGCATGACGGGCCGGAGCGGAAGCATCACCAGCGCGTACACCGCGACCACCGACAGGGCGGCCATGCAGGCGATGTCTGCCTTGCCGGGGCGTTGCCGCCACGGCAGGGCAGGATCGTCCCACCACTCGCGCGTCGTCTCTTCCCCCGGGGGAAGCGCGGCGGCGTCCGGGTCGCTGCCGGCGGAAGGCTCCTGGGTCACGGGGCGAGGATACCCAACCGCGACCAGGCGGCCCCGGGCCACGCTCGCGCAGTCGATCCGCAGTGGCACAACCGAAGATGCCGTTGGGGGCCCATCATGTGGTTCAATATCGGGAGGATCGCTCCCATGGCGGTCTTTCCACTACGGATCGTCGGGCACGTACCTGCCCGTGGAAAGGATGTTGTGGCATGGCCACTGTTTCGTTCAAGGACGCCACTCGCGTCTACCCCGGTGCCGACCACCCGGCCGTCGACAAGCTCAATCTCGAGATCGGCGATGGCGAGTTCATGGTCCTCGTCGGGCCCTCCGGCTGCGGCAAGTCGACGTCGCTGCGCATGCTCGCCGGCCTCGAGGAGGTGAACGCGGGCGCCATCTACATCGGTGACCGCAACGTCACCGACCTGCCGCCCAAGGATCGCGACATCGCGATGGTGTTCCAGAACTACGCGCTGTACCCCCACATGACCGTCGCCGACAACATGGGCTTCGCCCTCAAGATGCAGAACGTCCCCAAGGCCGAACGTGAGCAGCGCGTGATGGAAGCCGCCAAGCTGCTCGGCCTGGAGCCCTTCCTCAGCCGCAAGCCCAAGGCGCTCTCCGGTGGCCAGCGTCAGCGCGTCGCGATGGGGCGCGCGATCGTCCGCCAGCCGCAGGTCTTCCTCATGGACGAGCCGCTGTCGAACCTGGACGCCAAGCTGCGCGTCTCCACCCGCACCCAGATCGCGGCCCTGCAGAGCCGCCTCGGCGTCACGACGGTCTACGTCACCCACGACCAGGTCGAGGCCATGACGATGGGCGACCGGGTGGCGGTCATGAAGGACGGCGTCCTGCAGCAGGTCGACTCGCCGCTGGAGCTCTACGATCACCCCGCCAACCTGTTCGTCGCCGGCTTCATCGGCTCGCCGGCCATGAACCTGATTTCCGGCACGGCGGTCGAGGGTGGCGTCCAGGTCGGCGACTACGTCGTGCCGGTCCCCCGCGAGGTGCTCGGCAAAGCCAAGGGCGAGACCGACATGACGCTGGGCATCCGCCCCGAGCACTTCCACACCACCGAGGACGGCCACGGCATCGGCGTGGACATCGCGGTGCTCGAGGAGCTCGGCGCTGACTCCTACCTGTACGGGACGCTCAGCGGCCTGTCGCCCGAGGAGAGGCTCCAGGCCACGCAGATCGTGGCTCGCCTCGAGTCCCGGCACCCGCTGGCCAAGCACTCCTCGGTGCGCCTGCAGCCCGACCTCGAGCGCATGCACGTCTTCAGCAACAAGACGGGCGCGCGCCTCACCTGAGCACGTCCGACGGCCGGGACGCGAC
>JBKHWW010000052.1:0-16690 GCA_046566345.1 Actinomycetes bacterium | reverse complement strand
CGCCCAAGGTCGCCGACGCCATCGCCCGGGCGGACGCCGCAGCGCTGGCGTCCGCCCTCGCGACGACCGGCGAGGCGACCGTCTCCATCGGCGCTGGCGAAGCGACCGCCGGGGACGCCGATGATGCGACCACGAGTGTCGTGGTGACCGCGGAGGAGGTGATCATCTCGGAGCGGCCCCGTGAGGGCTGGTCGGTGGTCAACGAGCAGGGTGAGACCGTCGCCCTCGACCTGGAGCTGACGCCCGAGCTCGTCCGTGCCGGCCTGGTCCGCGACGTCGTGCGTCTCGTCCAAGAGCACCGCAAGGCGTCCGGGCTCGAAGTCTCCGACCGCATTTTGCTGGTCTGGGCTGCCAGCGGCGAGTTGGCCGACGCCCTCCGCGAGGCGTCGGACGAACTCGCCGCCGAGGTGCTCGCCACCGCGATCACCGAGGGGGAGCCCTCCGGCGATGTCGCCAGCGACGTCGAGCTCGGGCTCCGGTTCGCGCTGACCAAGGCCTGAGGCGGAGCGCACCCCCGGCGCTTTCAGCCTGCCATGGCCTCGCGACCCCAGCCGCTGCTCAGCATCGCGCGGGCGTCGTGCCCGGCGCCGCGCACGATGTGCAGCGGCTGGCGCGCCTCGATGTCGGCGCCGAAGGTGTCGGCCAGGTGCTCGTAGTAGTTCAGGGCGCGCTCGACGCGGTCGACGCCTTGGGTCATCGCGGCGCAGGAGCGGTCGAGGTTGGTGGCCCAGGCGTCGTCGTCCTCGCTCCCGATGAGGTAGCGGACGTCGCGGGCCGCGTAGCGTGCGCGAACGGTCGCCGCGTCGTCGCGCGCCACATAGCCCTGCCGGTCGGCCAGCCCGTAGCGCCAGTCGTTCCACCCGGGGCAGGACGCCGTGGACGCGGGCCGGTCGGGGGTGAACCACAGGTAGCTGGACGGGTTGACCACGACGTAGCGGTCGAGGGTCCGCGCTGAGACCGCGGCGTACCGGTTGGCGAACTGTCCGCCCCCGGAGAAGCCCACCATCGTCACCGACCGGTCGCCCAGGGCGTCGACGAGGGCGTCCATCACCTCGTAGGAGGAGACTCCAGAGGTGGACTCGCCACCCGCGGGCCAGTCGAGCCGCCGCCACGCGTGCCCGCCCGGGAGCGCGTCCCCGGCGGTTCCGAAGAGGGGGGCGATGACCATCGCGTCGTCGGGTTCCCCGCCCAAGGCGTTGAGCACCGCCAGCCGCATCGGGCAGGCGTCCCGGTCCAGGCCGTGCACGGCGACGATGACCCGGCGCACCAGCGGCGTCCAGGACTCGATGGGGCGGGTGGCACAGTAGGCGAGCGCTCGCCCGGCGACGACCGTGCTGTGCACGACGGCGCCAGACGCGACCGATGTCGTGGGCGCGCGCGTGCAGCCGCCGATCGTGAGCGCCACCGCCACCATGAGGCCGAGCACCCGGATCACGTGCCCACCTCCTCTCGCCATGCCTCGGCGAAGACGTCGATCAAGGTCTCGACGTAGGCTCGGGACAAGTGGTTGGTGTCCATGTAGACGTACGTGTTGCCGATCACCGCCGGGCACAGCGACACCTTGCCCGGCGGGCAGATCCAGTCGCTCAGGTCGAGGAAGTAGTGGCCGTCGAGGCCCTCGAGCGCTCCCTTGGGCCAGGCCTCGGCGAGCTTCTCGCTGCGCCGGGCGAAGCAGCGCGGGTCGTCGACGCCGTAGCGCTGGACGCACTCGGGCATGTCGGACAGCCACCGGGGGTTGTCGCGAATGTTGACCACCGGAATGCCCGCCTCCGTGATCGGGACGACCGCACTCGCCCAGCCCCAGTCGTCGTGCTCGGGGCCGTCGGCCCGGGCCGACGAGCCGGTGGAGAACACCCAGTCCGGCTGCAGGGCTAGCACCCAGGCCACGGCCTCCGCGGTGTACTCGGGGCAGCCGGGCACGTCGCTTGGTGAGCCGACCCGGCAGGCGGGCCGGACGTAGGCGATCACCCGCCAGTTCTCTTGGTTGGCCAGCGGGATCAACGCGGTCATCCACTGGTAGGCGTGGCTGTCACCCACGACGGCGATGGTCTTGGTGGACGGCACGACGCCCCGCTCGAACACGTGGCACCATCCCAGCTCGGGACGCGGCGGATGGCCGGGCTCCTCCGGGTCGCAGGCGGGGAACGGCACTGGCCAGTTGTCCGAGATGGCGGTGTCACCCGGTGCGATGCCCCGGCCCGGCCCCGCCGTCGGGGGACCTGGAGAGGCGGGTGGCGAGGCGTCCGGGACGAGGACGCGGGCGCCGGGACGTTGCTCGGGGGCGAGCCCGGCGACGATGCGGCTCTCCCTCTCGATCAGCGCCTGGACGCCCCCCATCACCGAGACAGCGATCAGGCTGAAGGCCAGGATCGCCGACACCGCGAACCGTTTCGACCGGAGCGCCTCGATCCGGTGGAAACGCCGCTCGACCAGGCGGGTCGACGCGTCCGCCAGGACCAGCGACACCGTCAGCACGACCGCCGAGCCAACCGGCCCTGTGCGCGGGTTGGTGGTCGAACTGATGACCAGGAAGAAGACGTAGACCGGCCAGTGCCACAGGTACAGCGAGTAAGCGCGGTTGGCGATGAACGTGACCGGACGCCGCGCCAACCACCAGGCGGCGTGCCAGGGGTCGGCGGAGCGGGCGCCCGCCAGAATGACCAGGGCCGCCGCGCCGAGCGGTGCCAGCGCGACGGTGCCGGGGAAGTCGCCGCGTCCCCACAGGACGCCCGTGGCCAGCAGCAATCCCACCCCCGACCAGGACATCAGCCGTCCCAGCCACACTGGCGGCGTCCAGGAAGGGATCAGCGCCACCAGCCCGGCCAAGGTGAACTCCCAGACTCGGGCCCAGGTGTCGAAGTAGGCGCTCACCGGTGCGGTCGCCACCACGTGCTGGGCGTAGGCGAACGACGCCACGGTCGTCACGCTGAGCAGGACCGCGAGCGTGCTGACGAGCGGGAGGTCGAACCGGGAGTTGCCGAACGCACTGATCACGAAGATCAACGGCACCAGCAGGAACACCTGCCCCTGGACCGACAGGCTCCAGAAGTGTTGGAGGGGGTTCAGGTTCTGCGGGTCGGCGGCGGTGTAGCTCACGGCGTCCGCAATCAGGCGCCAGTTCTCGCGGTAGATCAACGAGTCCCGGCCGTGCTCGAGGAGGGATGCGTAGCGGGTCGGGGGCAGCACCAGCCAGCCGACCGCCAGGGTGGCTGCGATCACGATGGCCGCCAGCGGCACCAAGTGGCGGAACCGCTGCACGATGAAGTCCGCCAGCCGGAAGGCGGTGCCCCTGCGCGCGAAGCTGGCGGTCATCAGGAACGCTGAGATGAACAGAAACACGTCGACCCCGCCGGAGACCCGCCCCGACGTCCACAGGTGGTATGCGACCACGAGCAGGATCGCCAGGCCGCGCAGCCCATGGATCTCAGGGCGGAAGCCGGATCGGGCTCGCGATGCCGCCGCGCTCGGGGTGCTCATGGGCAGCGTCAGGGGACGCGGTGGGTCCACTCGCGGGTCAGGAACTTGGACTCCATCAGCGAGCGCGCACGGGACAGCTCGTCCTCGGTGTAGGCGGAGTCGTTCGTGGCGTGGGTGCGCTTGAACGACTCGACGAAGCGACTGATGATCACCTCGCGCGGCAGCCCGGTCTGGCTGCGCATGGGGTCCACGCGCTTGTTCGCCGACTTGTGCCCCTTGTCCGACATCTTCTCGCGGCCGATGCGGAGGACTTCGAGCATCTTGTCCGCGTCGATGTCGTAGGCCATCGTCACGTGGTGCAGCACGGCGCCTGCGGCGTACCGCTTCTGGGCGGCGCCGGCGATCTTGCCCTTGTCGGAGGCGATGTCATTGAGGGGTATGTACCGTGCTTTGATGCCCAGGTCGGCGAGGGCCGTCATCACCCAGTCGTCGATGAAGGCGTAGCTCTGTTCGAAGCTCAGCCCCTCGACCAGCGAGGCGGGCGCGGACAACGAGTAGGTGATGCAGTTGCCCGGCTCCATGAACATGGCTCCGCCGCCGGACACGCGTCTGACAACGTCGATGCCGTGCCGGGCCGCCCCCTCGGGGTCGATCTCGTTGGCGTAGCTCTGGAAGCTGCCGATCACGACCAGAGGGGAGTCCCAGTCCCAGAACCTGAGCGTGGGCGGTCGGACGCCCGCGGCCACCTCCTTGGTGATCACCTCGTCGAGGGCGACGTGCATCGCTGGGTCGAGGGTCACCGGGCCGATGACGTCGAAGGTGTGGTCGTCCCAGCTGGTGGCTCGGCCCAAGGCGCGCCGCACCGCGATGCCGACGGACGCCGGCGTGAAGCCGATCATCTGCACGTCGGGAGCCAACGCACCCTCGATGGCCTGGGCGAACTGTTCGGCGGAGGCGGTGTCGGCCAAGCCGTGCAGGGCGGCGTTGATGTCGTCGAGCGCTTCATCTGGCTCGAGGAAGAAGTCGCCGCTCACGGCCGCGTGCGCGATGCGGCCGCCTGCGACGTCGATGTCGACTGCTACCAGCTTGCCCCCGGGGACCTTGTACTCACCACGCATGACCGCAGCCTAGGTGACGATCACGGGCCCCCCGCGATCAGCCGCTGGTGGTGAAGACGACGTCGACCCAGTAGTTCTCGGATTGGTAGGTGGTGGTGGGGACGGACTGGCTGGGTGTGCTGGTGTAGCGGTAGACGCCGTTGCCGCCGTCGGTGCCGTCGCGGAGGGCGGTGAGGGGGCCGCGGGTGGTGGCTGCGTCGGCGAAGTAGCGGGAGCTCACCGAGTAGCGGCCAGCGGGTGCGTGGTAGGAGGCGATGTAGGTGGTGCCTGCGGTGATGGGGACGGGGGTGGCGAAGGTGACTTGTTGCCAGCCGGAGGCGGTCTCGTTGGTGAAGGTTGCGCTGGCCAGTTTGGTGCCGGTGCCGGTCCACAGGGTGCCGACGTGGGTGCCGGTGTTGGCGGTGGCCTTGTGGAAGCGGATGCCGGTGATGGCTCCGTTTTCGGAGGCCCGGAACTTGACCCCGACTTCGGTGGCGTTCCGGTCGCTGTCGGTGCGTTGTGGGACGGCGGTCGACGGCCAGATCGTGCAGGGACAGACGACCGGGGCGGTGCCGACGGTGACCGTGACGCCGGCGGAGGGGGTCTCCAACCGACCGCTGTCGTCGACGGCCCGGCTCATGATGGTCAGGCTGCCCTCCGTTGTGGGCGTGAACGAATGCACCCAGGACTCCCCGCCGACGGCCCGCTGCCACCGCTGCCCTCCGTCGGTGGACACCTCGACGCCGCCGATCCGGCCACCCCCGGCATCCGTGGCGGTGCCGCTGACCGTGACCTCGCCCCCGACGGGGATCCCGTCGCCTGCGGTGGGGGCCGTGATCGTGGACGTGGGCGCGAGGGTGTCGGTGGACGGTGTGGGCATGATGAGCCCCGACTGCAGGGTGGCCGGGAGCGCGTTCATGTCCGCGAACAGGTTCGCGGTAGCTTGCTGCATGGTGACGCTCTCGGGCGCTGACCCGCGGTCGTGGTTGCTGTCCAGGCCCCACGACCACTGGACGGTGCCCGCGCCGAAAACCAGCGCACCCGAAGGCGCCCGGTAGAGGGCGAGGTGGTGCTCCTCCGATCCGATGACGGTCGTGGACAGCCGGACCCGCCCGGCCGGGTAGTGCTCTGCGTACTGCGGCTGCCAAGGGTCCCACTCATAGCCCAGCGTGCCGCTGGGAAGGGTGACCGTCCCCTCGGATCCGAGCGCCGCCACCGCCGTGTCGCGCCAGAACCGAAGCTGCGCGTGCGCGGCGGGCACGGTGATGGACGCCGTGTTCTCCCGCCAGCTGATCTGGGCGCTCAGCGAGTTCTCGGGCGTCGCGCCGGGGGCCTGCCGCCATTGCCCGGTCCAGACGTCCGAGGGGTCACAGGCGAAGTTGTCGTAGCAGTTGCGATGCTCGACAGTGTTGGGGGCCGAGTTGCCCTCCTTGTAGACCACCTGGGTGCGGTAGGCGTTGGTGCCTGCCTCGCCCCGGGCGCTGTCCTCCCAGCGGGTCTTCCAGTAGACCTCGTTGCCGCTGAGGAACGCCAGGTGGACGCCCGCGTCGCGGGCTGCCGTCACCGCGTCCCGGCGCCCTTGGGACCAGTACTCGTCGTGCCCGACCGATAGGTACGCGTCGTGGTTGGCCAGCAGCGAGGCGTTCCGCTCGGCGTCGACCGCCGAGATGTAGCTGACGTCGTAGCCATTGCGTTCCAGCCAGCGAATCATGGGGTACTCGGCGTTGAACAAGTAGTTTTCGAGTTCGGCGCCCCGCGTGGTGAAGGGGCGGTTGTAGCTGAGCTTCTCGGCCATGGTCGCGCCGGAACTGCCGTAGGCGTTGTACCCGCCGTACGTGTTGTACGACTGCCAGGTCGTATCCGAGGTCTGGAACACGATGTCGGCGTTGCTGGCGTCGTTGCGCACGACGAAGGGGATGTGGCTGGCACCGCCATCGGGGCGGGTGGGCCGGGCGAGGTAGACGCCCGAGGTGGCGCCTGACGGAACGGCCCAGCTGGCCGAGACCGACCAGTTGCCGCAGTCGAGCAGTTCGCCGTCCGTCGTGGCGCCGCCGCCCATGGTGATCGGGCTGGTGGTGCACGCCGGCTGACGGGTGCCCGAGACGCCGGGGATCGTGTGAACCAGACGGGCGCCTGCGCCCCCGTAGTAGCCCAGGCGGTAGATCAACACGTCGTAGGTCGCTGCCGTCGTGTCGATCTTGAAATCGACGGTCGCCCCCCGGTTGACGCTGATGTCGGTGGAGAAGCCCTGGATCGAGGGGTCACCAGCACCGGAGACGTCCCATTCAGAGGCCGGAGAGCCCGACCGACAGTTCTCTGCCACGATGGGGTTCGGGGCCGAGTCGCACGCTCCTGCGTCACCGGTGGTGAAGGTCCAGATCCGGTCGGACGCCAGCGCGTTGCCGGCCACGTCGGTGATCCGGGGGGAGCTGGATCCGCCGGCAAGCCGCGCGGTGTACGAGGTCTGCGGCGCCAAGGGGGCGGTCGGCCGAATCACCACGCTCCGCGTCGACGACGCGTAGCTCACCGCGGAACTGACGGGATCGCTGCCGGAGCCGGTCAGGGTCACCGTCGCCGACGACACCGACGCCGGGTCGAGCGGCTCGTTGAAGACGGCCGTCACGTCGGCGTCCGTGGCCACAGCTGTGGCTTGATCCGCAGGGCTGACCTGGACGACCTGGGGCGCGGTCGTGTCGGGCCCCAGGCTGGCGGTGAACACCGCGTCGACCCAGTAGTTGGCGCCTTGCCACGTGCTGGCCGGGAACGCGGGGACGCTGCTGTAGGCGTAGACCCCGTTACCCCCGGAACTGCTGGACGCCAGCGCGTGCAACGGCGGGTTGTCCACCCCGCCGGTGGAGAAGTAGCCCACATCTGCCGCGTACATCCCCGAGGGGGTGTGGTACGAGGCCACGTACGTGGTGTTGGCGGAGATAGCGACCGGGGTGTTGAAGGTGACCTGCTGCCACCCCGTGGCCGTCTCGTTGATGAAGGTCGCGTTCGCCAGCCTCTGCCCGGAGGCGGTCCAGAGGCTACCCACGTGGGTTCCTGCGTTGGCCGTCCCCTTCCAGAACCGGACGCCGGTGATGAAGCCGTCGAGATCGGAGCGGAACTTCACGCCGAGTTCGACTGGGTTCGGGTCCTGTTCTGTCTTGTTGACCGGTTCGGCGGTCGAGGGCCAGATGGTGCACGGGCAGACCGGACCCACGGCCGTGCTGAAGCTCCAGACGTGATCGGCCGCGAGGGGATTGCCTGCGGCGTCCCGGACCGATGGGGCGGCGGCGCCGCCCCGCACGGCGGCCCGGTATTGCGTGCCCGGCGCCAACGAGGCGGACGGGGTCAGCCGAACGGTTCGCGCGGCGGCGTCGTAGGTGACGGTGGCCGGGACGATAGTGTCGTTCGGGCCGCGCAGAGAGACGGTTTCGCCACTCACCGTGGCGGGATCGAGGGCCTCGCTGAAGGTGGCCGAGGCAGAGGCGGACTGGCTGATTCCGGTGGCCGCATCTGCGGGGTCGACGGCGGTGACGAACGGGGCGACCGTGTCCGGGGCGTACGTCGCGACGAAGGCGCCGGCGTCCGCGCGAACGAAGGCGTAGTCGAGGCCCTTAATGGTCTGGTGGGTGAACGGCACCGCGCTCCCGTCCCGCGTCACCGAGACGAGTCGGTTCGAGCCCGAGCTCGCGGGCAGCATCATGTCCAGGTTGCGCGCCCCGGCCCCGGGGGCGACGGTGAACGAGAGCCGGCCGGCGTCCCACGTCAGGCCCTGGAAAGCCGACGAGTTCCGGCCGTCCAGCCAATCCAGCATCTGCTTCGCGGTGACCACCGGCACCCCGCGGGCCTTGGCGGCGGCGATCGTGGTGGTCGCCTCCGCGATCTGGCCGGCATCGGTGTGTGCGTTGATGGTGAAGGCACCGTAATAGCCCTCAGGACCGAGGGCCCGGTCCAGGAGGTTCTCCACGGTGGTCGGGTACGACTGGCCGGACTCGTCCGTTAACTGCGTGGTGGCTTGGTAGACGTCGATCATGTGTCCGGCGGGGTCCGTGAAACGCATCGGGAACCCGGACCCGGTGAAGAACCCGGCCCGGTCCTGCAACCAGGATGGGGGCCAGTAGTAGAAGTTGGTGTCCAGCCGGATCCCGCGACTGTGCTCGACGGACGCCTGGGTCGACCATTCGCTCCACGCGATGCAATGGGTGCGGTTGGTGGTGGGTGCAGCCAAGCCCGTGTACTTGCTGGCGAACGCCTGCAGGTCGCGGGTGTAGTCCGCAGCCAGTGACTCAGCGGTCCAGTCCCGGCACGACGTGGTGACGTGGACGCCCACTTCGAACCCCTGATTGGCGTAGGCGACCGCCTCGGCATTGGTCAGCGGAGTGGCGGGGTAGATGTAGGAGGTGCCCCGGACACACTCCCAGTCCGCCACCGAGCAGCCGGCGGGGCTCTCGGCCAGGAACTGGTCGAAACGAGCTTTCGTGCCGCCGTTGCCGTGATCGTCCCCGGTCATCACGATCGCGGCCTTCTCCCCCCGCGGGAGGTACCAGAACCGCGGCAGCGGCGTCCGGTCAGCATTCATCTCGGTGAGCAGGTTGACGAGCAGCCGCTGCTGTTCGTCGGCTTGCGGGATGGCCACCTTGTCCAGGTCCACCCAATCGGGCTTCGGATCGCCGTCGGCAGCGCCGTAGAAGTGGTCGTCGGAGCGGATCGGCGCGATCCCGTCGCGTTCTTGCCCTGCCCAGGCAGGGTTGCCCTGCCGGGTGAGGATCACCGACCGGGCGAGGTCGAAGGTGAACGCCGCAGCCTGCCCGCCCGCGGAACCGACCGAGTGCAGGGTCACCGCGGGGTGGTTCGTGGCCGTGTTGGCGCCGGAGTAAAGCGTGGCCACGGCACGGGCGCCGTTCAGGGTGTAGCGGTCGGCGGTCCCGTGGAACTGCATGGTTTCGCCCACGATCCCGCTCCCGGGCCGGGTCGACGTGTCGACGCGCAGGTACCCCTCGGAGAGGGTGCCGCCCGCCGGAACCAGGCCGAGCAAGCCGGCCAGCTGGGAGTCCGGCCGCATCGCGATCAGGTTCCCGCCCGCGTTGACCCAGTCGGCGAACAGGGTCACCTGAGCGCTGGTCGGTGTGGCAGCGAGTACGACCACCTCGTGATCGGCCAGGACGCCCGCCGTGACGGCACCCATGTCTTGCGTGGCGAACGAGGTCAAGCCCTCGGCGCGCAGGATCTCGGCGTAGTAGGCGCTGAACGGGTCCGTGCCGGAGGTGACCACGAGAACGGGTCCGCCCTGCCCCGTGCCGAGGGCGGCGTCCGCGGCCTCGGCCGTGAAAGGCTCGGTCGCCACCGGGCTCGTTCCGGCCGAGGCCAGGGAGAAGGTCCGCGTGCTGCGTCCCGTGGCGGTCTCCCGGCCGCGCACGGTGCCATTGGCCCGTGCCTCCACCGAGGTCTTCCCGTCAGGGCTCACAGCCAGGCTGACCACAGGGGCGGATTCGGTGTCGGCTCGGCGCTGATTGCCCGACGCGGCGTCCCAAACTCGGAGCGAGCCGTCCCGGCCGCCGGACGTGAGGGTGGCGCCGTCGGGGCTGAACGCCACAGCGGCTACCGGCCCGACGTGGCCGTCGAGGGACGCGCGCTGGACGCCGGCGTCCACGTCCCAGAGCCTGACGGTCTCATCGGCGCTGCTCGAGGCCAGCGTCCGCGAGTCGGGCGCGAAGGCCAGGCTCGTGATCTCGCCGGTGTGCCCGCGCAGGGTGCCGGTCGCCTGTCCGCTGCGGGCGAGCAGCGTGATCCGGGCGTCACGGCTGGCCACGGCGATGGCTCGACCGTCGGGACTGAAGGCCACCGCGGTGACGAAGTCCGAGGCGCCGGGGAAGACCTGGGTCAGGGCGCCACTGCCGACGTCCCACAGCATGGCTCGGGTGTCCTCGCCGCCGGCGAGTAGCTGGGAGCCGTCAGGGGAGAAGGCGAGTGCGCGGACGGCCTGTTCCTGGGCGTGCAGCACCCGCACCTGGGATCCGCCGCGGGTGGGCCACAGCCGCACCGTGCTGTCGCGGCCGCCACTGGCGAGCAGGCTGCCGTCTGGACTGAACTGGACCGCGGTGATCGGGGCGTCGGCGTGACCGGTGAGCGTGCTGACGACGCGCCCCGTGCCGGCGTCGTAGAGCGACACCGAGCCGGACGCTGTCCCCACGGCGATCGTCCGGCCGTCCGGCGCGTAGGCGACCGCGGTCGGCGCGAGCGGTTCCTGCGCCCGGGCGGTTGGCGACCCTGCCAACCCCAGCGTGATCACGAGCGCCACGGCGAGCAAGGCAGCGAGATTCCTGCGAAGTACGGACACGGTTCGATCCCCCCGCGCGACGGCAGCCCCGCCCCCCGACGGGCGCCCTCGACAGCGGGTCCATCATCGACTGGCGAGTCAGGATCCGTCCAGAGCCTCGCGGTGGGCTTTCAGCGAGCCACACCTCATCGCGACCGCGCCGGCGGGCTGCCGGCCGGCCGGAGTCGGCTCAGGAACCGAGGTAAGGCGGGGGCTTGCGGGTGCGGCTGTCGAGCTGACCCAGAACGATGCTGCCGATGATGGCGATCACGATCCACATCATGAACGCGTCGGTGACGATGCCGAGGACGATCGCCACCGGCCACAGCAGCTTGCGCGCCATCGGCAGCCAGTTCTGCTGCGAGCTCGGCAGTGACGGGCCGGGCCGGGGCTCCATCGCGTGGCCCATGGGGGAGTACTGCGGCGCGGCGCCCAGCTGGGGGAAGGGCGGCGGCGCGGAATCCGGAGACTGGACCGGCGGCGCCGCCTCGGAACGAGGGAACGGTGGTGAGGACCAGGACTGCCCCTGCCACGGCAACGGCTGCTCGCCGAAGGTGGGGTAACCCAGGGCGTCCATGGGCGGGCGCGGGTCGGGCAGGTCGCCGAAGAGCGGGGCGAGATCGACGGCATAGCGGGCGGCGAGGGCCTTGTCGAGGCGGTCGCTGAACTCGGTCTGGTCGAGGCGTCCGGCCTCGAAGTGCTCGCGCAGCATGGCAACGGCGGCGTCCCGGTCGGCGTCCGACATGCGTTGGGGAACAGAATCGTTCGACATGGCTTCCCTTCGTCCTCTCACATCTTCCCACGCCCCACCGTGGGGAGAAGAGGGGCCTCCCCCAGGGGAACCCTCGGCCCCGCCCCGGCTCTCGCCGGCCAAGACGTCGCTGCCCCCGCGCCGGGGCATGGCAGAGTATGACCGGTCTCATCGAGGAGGGGTTGGCGTGCGGGTTGTCCAAAAGTTCGGCGGGTCGTCGGTCGCGGATGCCGAGAGCATCAAGCGTGTGGCCAGGCGCGTCGTCGCGACCCAGGAGCAGGGCAACGAGGTCGTGGTCATCGTCTCCGCGATGGGCGACACCACCGACGAACTGCTCGACCTCGCCCAAGAGGTGTCCCCGAACCCGCGGCCGCGCGAACTCGACATGCTGCTCACCGCCGGCGAGCGGATGAGCGCGGCCCTGCTGGCGATGGCGATCAACGATCTGGGCTACACGGCCCGCTCTTTCACCGGCAGCCAGGCCGGAGTCATCACCACCGAGAAGCACGGTGACGCCCGCATCATCGACATCACCCCCGGACGCATCGAGACGGCCCTGGACGAGGGGGACATCGTGATCGTTGCCGGCTTCCAGGGGGTCTCGCAGACAACCAAGGACGTCACCACGATGGGCCGCGGCGCCTCCGACACCACGGCGGTGGCGCTCGCGGCCGCTCTCGGGGCTGGGTTCTGCGAGATCTACTCCGATGTGGACGGCGTGTTCACCGCCGACCCCCGCATCGTGCCCGGCGCCCACCGCATCCCCGAGATCAGCTACGACGAGATGCTGGAGATGGCCGCCAACGGGGCCAAGATCCTGCATCTGCGCTGCGTGGAGTACGCCCGCCGCGAGAACGTCCCGGTGCACGTCCGGTCGTCGTTCTCCGACAAGCCGGGCACCTGGGTCAAGCACATCGACGAGGAGGATTCCGTGGAGAACCCCATCATCACCGGCATCGCGCACGACAAGTCCGAGGCCAAGATCACCGTCATCGGGGTCCCCGATCGCATCGGCGCCGCCGCCGAGGTCTTCACCACGATCGCCGACGCCGGCATCAACATCGACATGATCGTGCAGAACGTGTCCGTCGAGGGCGGCACCACCGCGATCTCCTTCACCCTGCCGCAGAGCGACGGCGACAGGGCGATGTCGACCCTGCGGGCCGCGCAGGAGCGGATCGGTTACTCCGAGGTCGTCTACAACGACAACATCGGCAAGGTCTCGGTCATCGGGGTCGGCATGCGGTCGCACCCGGGCGTCTCCGCCACGTGCTTCCGCGCCCTGGCCGATGCGGGTATCAACATCGGCATGATCTCCACCTCCGAGATCCGGATCTCGGTGCTGGTGGCGGTTCAGGACGTGGACAAGGCCGTACGCGCGGTGCACACCGCCTTCGGGCTGGACGCCGAGGGTCAGGCCGTCGTCTACGCGGGCACCGGCCGCTGACACCGATGAGCCGGCGGCATCCGGCGAGCCCTGGCCGTTGGCGGCCGTTCGCCCTGGTCGTCCTGATCGGTTCGCTGTTGCTCCTGCCGGGGCTGTTGCTCTCGGCGCTCGCCCGGCCCCCCGCCGGCGTGCTCTGGTGGGCAGCGCACGCCCTGCTGGGCTGCGCCCTCATCGGCACCCTTCTGTTCGAGTTCGACGACGGCCGCAGCCCGAGGCTGGCGGCCCTGCTGCCGCGCGTGTGGCTGGCGACCCTGGGCGTGGGCGCTGGGCTGACCGTGATGGCGCCGGAGCAAGTGCTGGGCTGGTGGCTGGAGTCCGACGGCGAGTACGCCGTGGCGCGCCTGCTGGCCGCGGTGGTCGCGGTCGGCGCGGGCGTCCTGCTGACGCGCCAGGCGCGCGCCTACCTGCGGCCTGCCCGCCGCGAGCGCACCCCGCAGGAGGGGCTCGCGAGCAAGGGGCGGATCCCGGGTGGTGGGTCCGGACGCGCTGGGTCGCGGCGGCGACGCCGCGCGGCCGAACTGGAGGCGTCCGGCACCTATGTTGGTCGGCTCGCGGAGGCCGTCACCCACCGGGCTGCTCTCCTCGCCCGCTACGCGGGGCTGGGCACGCTGACGATGGTGGCCTGGCTCGGCTTCGCCGCAGCGACCGGGGGCGCCTTCACCGAGGGTTGGGCCGCGCTGATGCTCGCGTGGGTGCTCATGTTCGAGACCAGGGTCGTTCGGTGGCGGCACGAGACCCTGGCGGACGGTTTCGTCGAGGACGACCTTGTGGCTGGGCGTGCCGTCTACGAGCAGTGGTGGGGCTTGGCGGCCGGTTGGGTGATCGCGTTGACGGCGTCCGTCAGTGGCAGGATGGGCGGGCTGCGCCCCGAACCGTGGCTTGTCTACGCTGTCCTTGCTTTCGCCGGCTGGCTGATCTCGACCCAGGCCTGGCGACGCATCAGCCGCGACCCGGACGCCGTCCTCACGGCCTGGCTGCGTCGGCGTCCGGAACGTCGCGCCGAGTTGGAGCGCCTGCGCGACGACTGGCCCCGGTCTCGGGGAGAGGAGTTCGGTGTCTTGCCCGAGCCCGGCGACTATGCTGGCCCGAAGACAGGGGAGCGCCCACGGGGGCGCTGAGAGTGCGGAGCACCGCAGACCCTCGAACCTGATCCGGCTCGCACCGGCGTAGGGAGTCGAGACGATCTCGAGGCCGACCGGCCCACCCCTCCGATACAAGGAGGCAGCCATGCCATCACCGATCCGCCGCGGTGTCCTCGCCGCCGTCGTCGCGCTCAGCAGCGTCGCGCTGGCCGCGTGCGGCAGCACCGGCGCCCCGGGCGGTGCGTCGGCGTCCGGCAGCGCGCCGGCGACACTGACCGTCGTCACCCACGACTCGTTCGCCCTCAGCCAGCCTTTGCGGGACCGGTTCGAGGCGTCCACCGGCCTCGACGTTACCTATGTCGCGCCCGGCGACGCCGGCTCGCTGGTGAACCAGCTCGTGCTCACCAAGGGCTCACCCCTGGGCGACGTCGTGTTCGGGATCGACAACACCTTCGCGGGCCGCGCCCTCGCCGAGGGCGTGGTCGCGCCCTACCGGGCCACCGGCCTGCCAGCTGCGGACGCCGACGCGCTGGCCGCCGACGGATCGGGCCGGCTGACCCCGGTCGACTTCGGCGACGTCTGCGTCAACGCGGACACGGCGTGGTTCGCCGCCCAGGGGCTTCCGGTCCCCGTGACCCTGGACGACCTCGCCAAGCCGGAGTACGCCGACCTCCTGGTCGTGCCCAACGCGGCGTCCAGCTCGCCCGGCCTGGCGTTCCTCGTCGCCACCGTCGGCGCCAAGGGTGAGGCGGGCTGGTCCGATTACTGGGCGCAGCTGAAGGGCAACGGCGTGCTGGTGGCCAAGGACTGGACCGAGGCCTACACGGTGCAGTTCTCCGGCAGCACCGGCAAGGGCCCCCGCCCCCTGACGGTGAGCTACTCGACCTCACCCGCATTCGAGGTCGTTGACGGGGCCGCCCCCACCACGGCCCTCCTGCAGACCTGCTTCCGCCAGGTCGAGTACGCCGGAGTGATCGAAGGCGCCGCCAACCCCGAAGGGGCCCGGGCCTTCATCGAGTTCCTCCTCAGCCCCGAGGTGCAGGCTGATATCCCTGGGCAGATGTACATGTATCCCGCGGTCCGCTCGACGCCGTTGCCCGAGGAGTGGGTGGCTTTTGCGCCGCTGTCCGAGACGCCGTACGAAGTGCCTGCCGCGGACATCGCCGCCCACCGCGAGGCGTGGATCCGGGAGTGGACGAGCACGGTCATCGGGTGACCCGCGTCGCCTGGGCGCTGGCCGCTGGAGTCCCGCTGGCGTTCCTGGCGGTCTTCTTCGCGTGGCCCGTCGCCTCCCTGGTGACGCGAGGGCTCCTGCCCGAGGGTCACCTGACGCTGGCCGGCTTCGAGGCCGTGTTCAGCCAGGCGCGCACCTGGCGGGTGATCGGCACCACCCTGGCGCAGGCGCTCGTCGGCACGGTGGTGTCGGTGTTGCTCGGCGTCCCGGGTGCGTGGGTGCTGTACCGCACCCGGTTCGCGGGACGCTGGCTCGCGCGCGCCTTCGTGACCGTCCCCTTCGTGTTGCCCACCGTCGTCGTCGGCGTGGCGTTCAAGGCGCTGGTGATCGAGACCGGGCCGCTCGGAGGGCTGGGGCTGGACCAGTCGTTCGCCCTCATCGTGGCGAGCCTGGTGTTCTTCAACTACTCCGTGGTCGTTCGCACCGTGGGCGCGCTGTGGGCATCGCTGGACCCGCGGACCGAGCAGGCGGCGTCCGTGCTCGGCGCGTCGCCGCGGCGCGTGTTCTGGACGGTCACGTTGCCTGCGCTGGGCCCCGCGATCGCGTCCTCGGCCGCGCTGGTGTTCCTGTTCTGCGCCTCGGCCTACGGGGTGGTGATGGTGCTCGGCGGCCCCGGTTACGGGACCATCGAGACCGAGATCTGGTTCCTGACCACGCAGCTGCTCGACCTCACCGGAGCGGCGGCGCTGTCGATCGTGCAACTGGTCGTCGTGGGCGTGAGCCTGGGAGTGGCCGGCCGCCTCCAGGACCGGGCCCGCGCCCAGCGGTTGCGTACCGATGCCTCGGTCGAGTCGCCCTGGTCGGTGCGCCGCGACGGCTGGGCCACGCTGCTGACGGTGACGGTCGGCGCTGTCCTGCTCGCGCTGCCGATGGCGACCCTGTTCCTGCGGTCGGTGGCGACGGCGTCCGGGTGGGGGCTCGATCACTACCGCGGGCTGGCGACGACGGCGTCCGGCACCCTGGCCGTGCCCGTGTGGGAGGCGGCCGCCAACTCGCTGCGCACGGCGTCCGCGGCCACCGCGCTGGCGGTGACGCTCGGCCTGTTGGTCAGCTTGGTGGTCTCGCGGCGTCCGCGCTCGGCCAGCGGGCGCCGTGCGCTGGGCGTGCTCGACTCGGTGTTCATGCTGCCCCTGGGGGTCTCGGCGGTGACGGTGGGCTTCGGGTTCCTGATCACCCTCAACCGCCCGCCGCTGGACCTGCGCAGCTCGATGGTCCTGGTGCCGATCGCCCAGGCGATCGTGGCGCTGCCCCTCGTGGTCCGGGTGCTGGTGCCGGTGCTGCGTTCGATCGATCCGCGGCTGCGCGAGGCGGCATCGGTGCTGGGGGCGGGGCCGGGCCGGGTGCTGGCGTCGGTCGAC
>JBKHWW010000051.1:0-6388 GCA_046566345.1 Actinomycetes bacterium | reverse complement strand
GCACCCGCTGGAGGCGGCGGCCCGCCACCGCCAGGCCGCTCGGTGTCCGCGCGATGTGACTTTTGGCATGCTCGATTTATTCGCCCCCGCGGAAACTCCAGTGTGACTGCGCTGACGAGCGGCCTCCGAGAATCGAGCGTGCCAGAAGTCACGCCGTCGGCGCACCACCTCACACGGCGTGGGGCCCCGAGGCGCCCGGGGTGTCAAGGCGCAGCGGTGTGTTCAGCACGCCGTCGCGGCGCAGCTAGGGTGGTATTCGTGACGTCGCCGCTTCAGCCGCGCGAGGCCCGAGGCTTGGGGCGGGCGCTCTTTCTCGTCGCCACGCTCACGAGCCTGACTGTGGCGGCTGCCGCGGGGCCCGCGCTGTGGACGCGCTGGATGGCGCGCGAGCGGGTGTTGACCGTTGCTCAGGCGCCGGCCCGCGACGTGGCGATCGTCTTCGGCGCCGAGGTGTACCCCTCGGGACGCCCCTCGCCTTATCTGCGGGCGCGGCTCGACCTCGCAACCGAGTTGTACCGATCCGGCAAGACGAAGGTGCTGATCGTGAGCGGGGACAATGCGCCCGCCCACCACCGCGAGGCCACCAGCATGAAGCGGTACCTGGTCGCGCAAGGTGTCCCGGCCAGCCGGATCGTCGCAGACGAATCCGGGCTCGACACCTACGATACCTGCGTGCGTGCCCGCGACGTCTACGGCGTCCGGCGCGCGTTGTTGGTCAGCCAGCGCTACCACCTCCACCGTGCGGTGGCGACGTGTCGCGCCGTGGGGCTGGACGCGGTGGGCGTGGGGGACGTCTCGGTGAGGCGGACATCGCGGCGATGGAACGAGTTCTCCCGCCGAGAGCTCGGGGCCAACCTGAAGATGGTCGTCGACCTGCTTACGCGCCGGACCCCGAGTCTCGACGGCGACCGGGACGCCGTCGCCCGGGCCCTGGGCTGACCGGGCCCTGGCTGACCGGGAACGGCGGCACGCGCTGGCCCGGAATCGCGCTGTGGGATCATGGGGATCATGCTGTCTCTTGCCTCCCTGCTCGCGTCGCGGGTCGAGGCCGCCGCCGGAATCGACCCGGAAATGCGGCCTGCCACCAAGCCCCAGTTCGGCCACTTCCAGAGCAACGTGGCGTTGCGGCTCGCCAAGGGTGAGGGACGCCCCCCGCGCGAGGTGGCAGCCGACCTGGTCCAGCGGATCGAGATCGACGACCTGTGTGAACCGCTCGAGGTGGCCGGTCCGGGCTTCCTCAACTTCCGGATCAAGTCCGACGTCCTCGCCCGGGCGGCGACCGAGCTTCTCGCCGACCCTCACACCGGGATCGACCAGGCCAGCACCCCTCAGCACATCGTGATCGACTACAGCTCCCCGAACGTGGCCAAGCAGATGCACGTGGGCCACCTGCGGACGACCATCATCGGTGACTGCTTCAACCGCGTCCTCACCGCCACGGGCAACGAGGTCTTGCCGCAGAACCACATCGGCGACTGGGGCCGCCAGTTCGGGATGCTCATCGAGCAGACGCTCGACGAGGGCCTCGACCTGACCACCCTCGACCTGGCCGGCGCAGAGGAGCTGTACATGCGGGCCAACACCCGGCTCGCCCAAGACGAAGTGTTCGCCGACCGGGCGCGGGCGCGGGTGGTGGCACTCCAAGGGGGTGACGCGCGCACACTGACCCTGTGGCAGACGCTGATCGACATCTCCAAGGTCGGTTTCAACGAGGCCTACGACCGCCTCGGCGTCCGGCTCACCGACGACCATATCGCCGGTGAGTCCTTCTACAACCCGATGCTGGAGGAAATCTGCGCCGACCTCGAGGCGCGCGGCATCGCGGTGGTGGACGACGAAGCGCTGGTCGTCTTCGTGGACGGCTTCGACGCGCCGGCGATCCTGCGCAACCGTCACGGCGGATACGGCTACGACGTCACCGACGTTGCGGCGCTGAAGTATCGCACCGAGACGCTCGGCGCGGACCGGATCATCTACGTCACCGACGCGCGCCAGCACCATCACTTCGAGCTCGTGTTCGCGGTGGCCCGCAGGGCGGGATATGTGCCGGACGCCGTGACCACCGAGCACATCGGCTACGGAATGGTGCTCGGCCGGGACGGCAAACCCTTCTCCACCCGGGAAGGCACGGCCGCCTACCTCGTGGATCTGCTGGACGCCGCGGAGCAGCACGTCACCCGCCCTGTGGCGCTGGCCGCGATCAAGTACGCCGACCTGTCCAACCAACTGCAGAAGGACTACGTCTTCGACGCCGAGCGGATGACCGCCACCACCGGCGACACCGGCCCCTACCTGCAGTACGCCCACGCGCGCGCCACCCAGATCCTCCGCCGGGCCGAGGCCGAGGGCATCGCGTGGTCGCAGGTGACGACGCTGGGCGAGAACGCTGAGCAGGCGCTGGCGCTGCTGCTGTCCCGCTTCGGCGAGGTGGTGGCCACCGTGGCGTCCGACCTGCAGCCGCACAAGCTGTGCACCTACCTGTTCGAGCTGGCCACCGCGATGAGCGTCTTTTACGAGCAGTGCCCGGTGCTCAAGTCGGAGGGCGACGTGCGCGAGTCGCGACTGGCCCTGTGCGCGACCACGCGCAAGGTGCTCGCGACCGGCCTGGGCCTGCTCGGCATCGAGGCCCCTGACCAGATGTAGGCGCGTTGAGGGCTATGCGCCCTTGTCGGAGCCCTTCTTCTTCTTGGCGGCCCGCGACGAAGCGAGCGCGGTGGCGCCGTCGCGCAGTTCGTCGGGGTGCTCGAGGTTGTCGGCCGCGAGCCACGCTGCGCCCACGATGCCGGCGGCGTTGCGCAGCTTCGCCGGAACGATCGGTGTCTTGAGCTTCAGCAGCGGCAGGAACTGGTCGGAGTTCTTGCTCACGCCCCCGCCCACCACGATCAGGTCGGGCCAGATCAGCGCCTCGACGGTCTCGTAGTAACACTGCAGTCGGGTGGTCGCCCAGTCCTCGTAGCTGAGGCCCTCGTTGTCCTTGACGGACGCCGCGGCGATCGTCTCGGCGTCCTTGCCGTCGACCTCGATGTGACCGAGTTCGGCGTTCGGGACGAGCACCCCGCGGTAGATCAGGGCGGTGCCGATGCCGGTGCCCAGCGTGGTCACCAAGACCGTACCGGGGTGCTTCTTGGCCGCGCCCCAGCGCACCTCGGCGATCCCCGCCGCGTCCGCGTCGTTGGCCAGCAGGATGCTGCGGCCGAGCGCCTCTTCGAACAGGGCTTCGGCGGGGGCGTCGATCCAGGCCGGGTCGATGTTGGCCGCCGAACGCGTGATTCCGTGGGTGACTACGGCGGGCACGGTGATCCCGATGGGGTTGTCACCCAGCTGCTCGGCGAAGTGATCCACGATCTCCTTGACGACGCCGGCAACGGCCTCGGGCGTGGCGGGTCGCGGTGTCACGATGCGCAGACGGTCGCTGGCGAACTCGCCCTTCTTCAAGTCGACCATGGCCCCCTTGATGCCGGAGCCGCCGATGTCGATGCCGAGTGCGTAGCGCGCCTTCATGCCCAGCACCCTACAGGCGCAGGACCTCGCCTCGTGAGGGGGCGATGGCAGAACCGAGCGTCGTTTTCGCGCGGCAGATCAGACCGACGAGAACCAGCCGTCCGGGCCGACGCTCGTGCCCAGCCGGGGCGCGTACTGGTCGAAGAAGACGCGGGCGATGAGCTCTCGCCGGCTCCTCACCTCGGCCTTCTCGAAGACCGACTTCAAGTGGTCCTGCACCGTGTAGGTGGACACGTGCAGGCTGGCCGCGATCTCCTTGGTGTCCACGCCCTGGAGGACCAGCTGGGTGACGTCGCGCTCGCGCGCGGTCAGGTCGAAGGCAGCCACGACGATGGGAACGATCTCGGGCGGGCGCGCCTCGTCGATCGTCACCACTACGTCGCCGTGGGCGCTGCCGCGGGACGACAGCGGCGTGGCGTGCAGAACCAGCCACTGTCCTGAGCGCGAGCGGACGCGAGCGCGCGGCGGAAGGTCGCTCAGCCCCGCCGCGAACAGCCGGGCTGCGCCGACCAGGGACCCGATCACGCCGCTGGCCTCGGCCGCCGTCTCGTTGCCGACCAGGTCGCTCATGCGGGCTTCGGCGCCGAGGCTCATCTGCTGCACGGAGCCGGCGTGGTCGACGATGATCACCGCCGGCCCCGTGGGCGTGGGCGTGTCGGCCAGCGCGATCCGGGAGAGCAGGCCGGCCCGGACGCCGACCGACATGAGCCCCGACAGGGACGCCAGCAGGGTCACGTCGTCTTCGTCGAAGGGTCGGACGTCGGCGCCACGGAACAGCGCCGCCCCGCCCCAGACCTGACCGTGGTCGCGGAAGACCAGCCTCAGCTCGTCGGTGTAGCCGAAGTTGGGTTCCATGAACTCGGCCATGCGCCGGGACGGTTCCATGCCGCGGCGGGCCAACTCCTGCATGGCGACGGCGGGCACGTCCTGCCGCGCCAGGGATCGGAAGCCGGACGGCTCGGCGCTGCCGTATTCGAGCAGCCCCCACTCGTGGTCGTGCTCGTCGCGGCCCACGAGGTCCCCGTACTTGCGGGTTCCGGTGAGGAGCAGGGTGCTGGGGTCCACCATCGAGACGCACGACCCGAGAGAAGGCACGGCCCGGGCGATCGAGGCCATCGCCTCTTCGACGAACGTGTCCAGGTCGAGGCCGGCGTGCGCGATCACGTCGACATCGCTCACCACGCGCTGCGCCATCAGCCCCCGCTGCATGTCCCCCAGTGTGAACCCAATAGTGCCGCGGTGGCCATCCCAGACTTGTGGGGGCTCGTGCGCCCAGAACCGCCGGCGGCAAGGTCTGCCGGCCAATGGGTTGGTCCCGCGGGCGGCCAGGATCCACAGTCGTGGCAGGCGGTCGTTCGGCCGCCCCGACCCGAAAGGAACCCGATGACCATCGAGACCGACGCCGCCTCGCTGAAGAGCGGTAGGGCGCTGCCCTTCACCGAAGGCGCGTCCGCAGCCGCCGTCGCTGTCCGGGATCGGTGCGGCGAGTGCGTCCACCTCCCGGGCGAGGAGGGTTACGAACTCGGCCGCGTGCCGTGGAACGTTGCCGTCGACCAGCGGCCCGCGGCCGTTGCCCGGGTCCGCACGGTCGAAGAAATCGCCAGCGTCGTCCGCGCGGCGGCCGAGCACGGTCTCCGCGTGGCGCCCGAGGGAACCGGCCACGGCGTCGGCGCAACCGCCGGCCGGGACCTCGCCGATGTCATCCTGCTCCGCACGGACCTGATGCGTGAGGTGTCCATCGACGCCGGACGCCGCACCGCCCGCGCCGCTGCGGGTGCCCTCTGGCAGGACGTCGTTGCGCCGGCCGCCGAGCACGGCCTCGCCGCGCTGCACGGTTCCTCGCCCGACGTGGGCGTGTGCGGGTACACCCTGGGCGGCGGAATCGGTTGGTACGCGCGCAAGCTCGGGCTCGCCTGCAACGCCGTCACTGCGGTCGAGCTCGTCACCGCTGGCGGCGACGTCGTGCGCGCCACGGCCACCGAGCACGCCGACCTCTTCTGGGCGGTGCGCGGCGGCGGCGGAAACTTCGGCGTCGTCACGGCGCTTGAGTTCCGGCTCTTCCCGATCGCCGACGCCTACGCCGGCATGATGATGTGGGATCTCAGGCAGGCCGAGCCGGTGCTCCGCCGGTGGATCGAGTGGGCCGCCCAGACCCCCGACGAGGTCACCACCTCGCTGCGTTTCATGCGGCTCCCGCCCCTGCCCGAGCTGCCAGACTTCCTACGCGGGCGGCAGCTGGTCGTCATCGACGGTGCGGTCCTCAGCGATGACGCGTCGGCGGAGGCGCTGCTGGCGCCGCTGCGCGAGCTGGCCCCGGAGCTGGACACCTTCGCGCGCGTCCCCCAGGCGGCCCTCATCCGCCTGCACATGGATCCCGAGGGTCCCACACCGGCCGTCGGCGCCGGCATGCTGCTCGACGCGTTCGACGACGATGCGATCCAGGCGTTCCTTGCCGCCGCCGGGCCCGGCGTGGAGACCTCGCTCTTGGCCGCCGAGCTACGGCAACTGGGCGGGGCGCTGGCCCGCAGGGAGCCGGACGCCGGCGCTCTCGCCGCGCTCACCGGAACGTATGCCGCCTACTTCGTCGGCATCGCCGCGTCCCCCGAGATGGCCGCACGGGGAACGGTCGACGCCGCGGCCATGGTCGCCGCGCTGGGCCGCTGGGACTCGGGCGCCCAGTACCTCAACCTGGCCGACACCCCGGTCGACGTGCGCGACGCCTACGATACCGCCGACTGGATCCGTCTCCGAGGGCTGCGCGGCACGGTGGACCCGGCCGGCAGGATCCTGGCTAACCACCCGATCCCGGGGCGCAAGCCCGTCGACACCTTCGCCGACCCCGACAGCGATGCCGCGGACGCCGCGGCAGCTGGCTAACGCGGGAGGG
>JBKHWW010000050.1:0-12065 GCA_046566345.1 Actinomycetes bacterium | reverse complement strand
CGCCACTTTGGTGCGGCCCAACTCGACGCCCTCGATCGAGACTTGAAAGCTTTGGGCTGGTGAACTCGTTACTTTCCGAGGCGCGCCACCCAAGCGCTCGCCGAGGTCAGGCCCGGCCGTCGGCGTCACGATGGGGGCGGGGACCGGGCGGAACGGTGATGCCGGCCCGATCAGGGTGGCCGGGCGCTTCACCGACAGGGTGGAGACGAAGCACCATCCCCCTTGTCAGGAAGATGATGCCGAAGTGTCCGAGAGAGGACTTGAACCTCCACGCCCTATACCGGGCACTAGCACCTCAAGCTAGCGCGTCTGCCAATTCCGCCACCCGGACGAGGTGTCGACGGGTTTCCCCGACAGCCCCAGAACTATAGCGCGCTCGCGGTCGAACTGTCGAAACGCGCCTCGTTCCGACCCCCGGACACGTCGTCGAGGGCTTCGGCGATCTCACGCGGCAGGGTCATCGATTCGGCTTCGAGATACGGGCCGAGCTGGGACGCCGTGCGCGCACCCAGCAGGGGCGCTGTGACCCCCGGAGCGTCGCGGACCCAGAGCCAGGCGACCTGCATCGGCGTGACGCCGAGGCCGTCCGCCGCCTTGACGACGGCCTCCACCACCGCGCGAGAGCGGGCCTCCAGGTAGGGCTCCACGTACCAGGCGAAGTGCTGGGTCGATGCCCGCGAGCCCTTCGGCGTGCCGCCCCGATACTTGCCCGTGAGCACTCCGCGGCCCATCGGCGACCACGGGAAGAAGCCCATCGCGAAGTGCTGCAGCGCCGGGAGCACTTCAACCTCGGCGCGGCGCGCCAACAGCGAGTACTCCACTTGGTTGCTCACCAGCCGTGCGCGCCCCGGGAACGCGTTCTGCCACGTGGCCGCCGCCGCGGTCTGCCAGCCGACGAAGTTCGAGACGCCCGCGTACCGAACGTCGCCGGCCGTCACCGCATGGTCGAGCGCAGCCAGGGTCTCTTCGAGCGGCGCGCTGCCCCACGCGTGCACTTGCCACACGTCGATGTGGTCGGTGCGCAGTCTCTTCAGGGAGTCGCGCAGGTCGTCCAGCAGGACGCGACGGGAGGTGTCGATGACCCGAGCGCCGTCGCGGAACGTGAATCCAGCCTTCGTCGCTATCACCACGTCGTCGCGGCTGACCTCGGTGTGGGTCAGTTTGCCGATGATCCGCTCGGCCTCGCCGCGCGAGTACGCCGGGGCAGTGTCGAGGAGATCGCCGCCGGCGTCGACGAAGCTGCGCAGGAGTGAGCGGGCGTCTTCCTCGGAGGTGTCGCGACCCCACGTCATGGTGCCAAGGCCGACGCGAGCCACGGTGAGGCCGCTGGTGCCCACATTCCGGCGCTGCATGGCGCCCACCCTAACGCCCGGCGGGCAGGCGATCGGCACAGGGCATGAGGAAGCCCTCACCACCGCTTTGTGGTGAGGGCTTGGTTTGCTGGCCGCGTTCGCGGCCGGTGCCGTCAGGTCAGAGCTGGTGGGCCTGGACCATGAGTTCGGCGGACTCGTTCCACTTGCTCACGATGTCGCTGAGGATCATGTTGTTCTCCTTCGGTGTCGGATGCTGGATGGATGGGAAGGCTGACGCGGCGGTCAGTTGATGGGGCCGTGCTCAGCGCGATCGAGCATCTCAAGCCCCTCGATCAGGTTCTCCATGAAACCCATGGTGTGCACCTCCTCTTGTTCTCCTTGTGCCCTCTTGAGCACACCTCTAATTTAGGTCATGACGACTAATAAAGCAAACCGGGGAGGCCTCGAGCGGGCAACGCGCGGCAACCGGCAGCGACCCACCCACGTCACTAGACGGGCAGGATCGTCCCCGTCAGCAAGAGGCCGGCGATCACGAGGCCCACCACGACGCGGTAGATCACGAAGGCGGTGAAGTCATTCGTCGAGACGAACTTGAGCAACCAGGCGATCGAGGCGTACGCCACGACGAAAGAGACCACCATGCCGATGATGGTGGCCGGCCATCCCACGCCCCCCGGCGCGCCGATTTCGGACGCCGACGTCACGGCCTGGAACCCTCCCGCGGCGACCAGCGTTGGAATCCCGAGGAAGAAGCTCATCCTCGTCGCTGTGACCCGGTCGATGCCGAGGAAGAGCGCGCCGGTGATGGTAGCGCCCGAACGGCTGACGCCCGGGACGAGCGAGAGACACTGGATCAGGCCCAGGACCGCGCCATCCTTCCACGTGAGCGTCTCTTCCCCTCGTTGCTGGGTGCCCACCCGGTCACTGATGAACATGGCCACGCTCCAGAGCAGGAGCCCGCCCACCACGAACCAGAGATTGCGGAACGGGCCCTCCACGAAGTCCCTGAGCAGGAGCGCTACCGAGGCGGTGACACCGAAGCCGACGATGACGGCCCAGCCCAACTGGTAGTCGGGGCCGCGCTTGTCGGCGTCCGCCAGCCCGGCGAACCAGGCCGTGGCGATGCGCGTGATGTCGGCACGGAAGTAGACGATGGAGGCGATCATGGCGCCGATCTGAATGATCGCCGTGTAGGCCGTCACTGACGGGTCGTCGATCGGAAGGCCCATCAGCTTCTCGACCACCGTCAGGTGGCCTGTGGAGCTGATGGGCAGGAACTCAGTCACCCCTTCGACGATCCCCAGGATGATCGCCTCCCACCACTGCAGCATCCGCCCCACTCCGCTCGCGTCGTCCTGATCGGTCGGCTCAGCGTATCCAAGGGGGTGCGGGTTAGGCTGACCCGGGCGCGGCAGGTCGCCGTGCCAGCAGTGGCAAGGAGCACAGATGAAGGCGTGGCCGCGCCCCGACGTCCCCCGTATCGCCCCCGATCCGAGGCGTCCGCGCGTCTTCGACACCGCCACCCGAGCCTTGGTCGAAGTCGGGCCCGAGGCGTCCGCCGACGGTGCCACGGTCGCCAAGCTCTACGTCTGCGGGATCACCCCCTACGACGCCACCCACCTCGGCCACGCGATGACCTACGTGGCGTTCGACTTGCTGAACCGCACGTGGCGCGACGCTGGCCTCGACGTCAACTACACCCAAAACGTCACCGACGTCGACGATCCCTTGCTCGAACGCGCGGAGGCCACGGACATGAACTGGGAGGACCTGGCCAACGAGCAGACCCACCTCTTTCGAGACGACATGACGGCGCTGCGCGTCATCCCGCCTCAGCACTATTACGGCGTCGTCGAGACCATCCCGCTCGTCGTCGCGCTCATCGAGCGGCTCATCGCCGCTGGGATGGTCTACCAGCTGGACGACCCGGAACACCCCGATTGGTACTTCGCGTGCACCCAGGCCGAGGGCTTCGGGTCGGTGTCGAACCTCGACAGGACGGCGGCGCTGGCCGTCTTCGGCGAGCGGGGCGGCGACCCTGAGCGGCCCGGCAAGCGCGACCCCCTCGACTGCTTGGTTTGGCGGATGGGCCGCGTCGGGGAGCCGTGCTGGCCCTCGCACCTCGGGCTCGGCCGTCCAGGCTGGCACGTCGAATGCACGGCCATCGCCCTGAGGTTCCTCGGCCCGGCGTTCGACGTGCAGGGGGGCGGTTCCGACCTGGCCTTCCCGCATCACGAGATGTGCGCGGCGCAGGCGCGCCAGGTCACCGGCCAGCCCCTGGCTCACGCGTTCGTGCACGTCGGCATGGTCGGTTACGAGGGCGAAAAGATGAGCAAGAGCCGCGGGAACCTGGTGCTGGTATCGAAGCTGCTCGCGTCCGGTGTGGACCCGATGGCGATCCGACTGGCGCTCCTAGCCCACCACTACCGGACGGACTGGGAGTTCACGGACGCCGACCTGGCGCGCGCCACCGCGCGTCTCGCGCAGTGGCGGTCGGTGCTGAACAACCCGACCGCGTTTCCGGCGGAACAGACCGTCGAGGCGATCCGATCGGCCCTACGCGACGACCTGGACGCTCCTTCAGCCCTGGCGGCTGTGGACACCTGGGTGGCGGCCAGCGCGTCCATGGAGTCGGACGACACCGAGGCGGTCGACGCCGTCGTGACCCTGGTGGACGCGCTCCTGGGCGTCCGCTTGTGAGCGCGTACACTCCGCTCACGTGAAGACCTTCGAGGAGCTGTTCGCCGAGCTCAGCCACAAGGCCGAGACCCGGCCGGAGGGGTCGGGCACGGTCGAGGCCCTGGACGCCGGCGTCCACTTCATTGGCAAGAAGATCGTCGAAGAGGCCGCCGAGGTGTGGATGGCTGCCGAATACGAATCGGACGCTGAGGCGTCCGAGGAGATCTCTCAGCTGCTGTACCACGTCCAGGTGCTGATGATCGCCAAGGGGCTCACCCTCGACGACGTCTACCGCTACTTGTGAGAGGCCCCACGTGAACGATCGACCGCTGCTGCGCATCGCCGTCCCCAACAAAGGCTCTCTGTCCGAAGCGACGCACGAGATGCTCACCGAGGCCGGCTACACGCAGCGCAGCGACAGCAAGGATCTGGTGCTCGTCGACGAGGCCAACGGCGTCGAGTTCTACTACCTGCGCCCCCGCGACATCGCCGTCTACGTGGGGGAGCGCACGCTCGACCTCGGCTTCACCGGCCGGGACATGCTCCTCGACTCGGGCGCGGACGCCCACGAGGTGATGGCCCTCGGCTTCGGCGGCACGAAGTTCCGTTTCGCCGCCCCCGGCGGCGCTTCATGGACGCTGGCCTCTCTGGAGGGAAAGCGGATCGCAACGTCCTACCCCGGCCTGCTTGGCTCGTGGCTGGGCGAGCGCGGCGTCAGCGCCCGCTTGATCAAGCTGGACGGTGCTGTCGAGAGCGCGGTGCGGCTCGGCGTTGCGGACGCGGTCGCCGACGTCGTCGAGACCGGGAGCACCCTGAAGCGCGCCGGTCTGGAGATGTTCGGAGATCCCATCCTGGTCTCTGAGGCCATCCTCATCCAGCCGCGGGGGACCGGGCGCCCGGACGGCCTCGACCTGCTGCTGCGCCGCCTGTCCGGCGTGATGACGGCCCGCAACTACAAGATGGTCGAGTACAACGTGGCCGCAGACAGGCTCGATGCGGCGTGCGCGATCACGCCCGGCATCGACAGCCCCACCGTGTCTCACCTGGCCCGCGAGGGGTGGCTCGCTGTGCGGGCGATGATCCCGGCTAGGGAGGCGCCCGCGATCATGGACGAACTGTGGGACGCAGGCGCCGAGGGCATTCTGGTCACCGACATCGCGGCGTGCCGGCTGTGAGCGCGGACTGGGAGTACACCGCGCACCCGCACATGCTGCGCCGCCAGGCCTCGATCTGGACCGTCGCGATGGGCGGGGCGGCGCTCCTGGGCTGGTTCATGCTGCCGGCCTCGATCCGGTCCCTGTTCACGGTGGCGCAGGTAGCCACGCTCGCGTTCTTCCTGGTCTTCATGCTCGCGGTCGTGTGGATTCTCGCGTTGGGTTGGGTCAAGGCGGGCCCGCAGGGGCTGGCCTTCCGCAACGGTCTACGCACCCATCAACTGCCGTGGCACGCCGTGGAGGGGATCCGGTTCCGCGCCGCGGACCACTGGGCTTTCGTCGACCTGACCGACGACACCGACAAGCCACTGTTGGGCATCCAGCGCTCCGACGGTCCGTTGGCGGACGCGGACGTGGCCGCCCTGCGCGCGCTGCACGCCCGCTACGCGGGCCGGTAGGGCCCGCCGCAACCTCAGTTGATGCCGCGCTTGCGCAACAACTCGGCGATCTCATCCATCTCGGCGTCGCCGCCCGCCGCCTGCTTCCCCTTCGGTGCGGGCTGCTGAGGCGGGTTCGCGGAGGACTTGGAGGCGACCGCGGGCCGCTCCGCGGCTGGCGTCTGCTTCGCCACCGCGCCCTTCGGTCCGGACGCCTTCGCTGCGGCCCGGCGGTCGCGGTAGGACTCCGACGGGATCAGCCGGCTGCCCAGCATGAGCAGGGCAGCGAGACCGCCCATCACGAGCCCGACCCAGACCACGGGGGTGAACGCGAGGGAGAGCCACCACAGCCTCAGCGACTCGTATGCGCCGACCGCCAGCGGCGCCAGGCCCGCCAGGTAGATCGCCAGCGGCACCAGCGTCAGGCCGATCCACCAGAACACCGTCTTGACCTGTGCGCGCTTCCAGACGAGCGCGGTGATGATGACGAAGACGACGGTCAGGGCACCGGCGACGACCAGGTGGAGCACGTTGGGGTCCATGTTGCCCAGCCTACGCGTGCCCGTCGATGGTTTGGCCGGAGGCCGCGGGTGTGGAACCGTGGTGGCCATGAGAACGCTGGGACAGCCGAACGCAGCCTTCGCCGGCGATCGCGGCGAGGCCGACCCGGCCCTGCGCGCCGTACTGGCCCGCGCGTACTCGGGCGGCACCTACTACCCGCAGGCGGTGGCCGCGCTGTGCACGGCGCGCCTGCTGCTCCCGATCGTCGCCGCTGGCGACGAGTCGGGCCAGGGGCCGAACCCGGACCGTCACGCCGAGATGGCGGCGGTCCTCATCGAGTCGGACGCCGGCGCGCGAGCCGTCCCGGTCTTCACTGGGCTCGACGCGATGACGGCCTGGAAGCCGGACGCCCGGCCGGTGCCGTGCACTCTGGACGATGTCGCCGCGACCGCGCTCGAGACCGACGCGGCAGCGATCGTGGTCGACCTCCCGGGTCCGCACCCGTTGGTGCTCGAGCGGGGACTTATCGCCGAGCTCGCCCAGGGACACCGCCTCGTGGAACTCCCCGATGGGGGCTTTGGCTGGCTGTACGTCGACCGCAGCGGTGCCCGGGAGCAGCCCACCCCCGGGGTGACGCCCGACCCCGCGAGCCCGTCTACGAGCCGTCCCCGCGATTGATTGGGCCGGACGCCCGGCGTCCGGTATGCTTGCCGGGTTCGACCACCCAGTAGGGGTGTGTCCGCGGCAAGTGGAGTCGCCAAGCTCCCACCTGAAGCACCAGCGAGTGCACAGGTATCGGTGCCCCCGGTCTCGGCCGGGGCGAGTGCCGTCGGCTTGGGCTCTCGCACGCTGCGGGGGCCCTTTTCGCGTGGTCGTTACCACCACGATCCCGGGAGGAACACATCAGCACCGAACCGCGCATCAACGAGCGCATCCATGTGAACGAGGTCCGTCTGGTCGGCCCCGCCGGCGAGCAGGTCGGCATCGTCCGCATCGAGGACGCCCTGCGCCTGGCCCGTGAGGCCGACCTCGACCTGGTCGAGGTCGCCCCGATGGCCCGCCCGCCGGTCGCCAAGCTCATGGACTACGGCAAGTTCAAGTACGAGTCCGCGCAGAAGGCGCGTGAGAGCCGCCGGAACCAGGCGAACACCGTCATCAAGGAGATGAAGCTCCGTCCCAAGATCGACGACCACGACTACGAGACGAAGAAGGGCCACGTGGTCCGCTTCCTCAAAGCCGGCGACAAGGTCAAGATCACGATCATGTTCCGCGGTCGCGAGCAGAGCCGCCCTGAGCTCGGGTTCAACCTGCTCAAGAAGCTGGCCGCCGACGTCGCCGAAGACGGCGTGATCGAGAGCCAGCCGCGTCAGGACGGCCGCAACATACTGATGGTGCTGGCACCGACGCGCAAGAAGGCCGAGGCGCGCGCCGAGACCGAGGCCGCCAAGCAGGCCCGGATGTCACAGCGCCAGGCCGAGGCCGAAGCCGAGGCACGCGAGCAGGCCGAGTTGCGGGCGGCGGCCCTCACTGAGGCGCAGCCCAAGCGCAAGCGCGGTCCGGCAGACAACCTCGACCCCGACATCGACCTGTAATCCCCCGGGCCACGAGCCCACGAACGTGAGTTCACGAGAGAAAGAGAGCGGCGAGATGCCGAAGATGAAGACGCACTCCGGTGCCAAGAAGCGGTTCCGGGTCACCGGCAGCGGCAAGATCATGCGTCGCCAGGCGGGCAAGATGCACCTCAACGAGCACAAGCCCACCAAGCGGACGCGCCGTCTCGACGGTGACGTGGTGCTCAGCCCCGCCGATCTCAAGGCTGCCCGCAGGCTGCTGGGCAAGTGACCCGCACCCTCACGAACTGCTAGACACAAGGAGAATCGATCATGGCTCGCGTCAAGCGCGCAGTGAACGCGGCGAAGAAGCGCCGCGAGGTACTGGAGCTCGCCTCCGGCTACCGGGGGCAGCGGTCCCGCCTCTACCGCAAAGCCAAGGAGCAGATGCTCCACAGCTACACCTACAGCTATGCGCACCGCAAGGACAAGAAGGGCGACTTCCGGTCGCTGTGGATCCAGCGCATCAACGCAGCCGCACGCGCCAACGGCATGACGTACAACCGGTTCATCTCGGGCCTGAAGACCGCCGGGGTCGAGGTCGACCGAAAGATCCTGGCCGACCTCGCCGTCACCGACGAGAAGGCGTTCGCCAGCCTGGTCGAGCTGGCCAAGGCCAACCAGCCCGCGGCCGCCTGACCCGACGCCCCTCGCTGCGCGGCAGCCCCGGTGATGCCGGGGCTGCCGCGCTGGCTTGTCGGTGAGCTGTGGCAAGGTGGGGGACGCACACTCGGGGAGGACACGATGACAGTCGATCGGATCGAACTGGACGAGCCCAGCCAGGCCGTGCTGCGCGAGGCTCGTGGGCTGCTGCGCCGCAAGGAGCGCAAGGAAGCAGGCGAGTTTCTGGTCGAGGGTCGGCAGGCGGTCCGTGAAGCTCTCCTGACTCCGGGAGTGGTGCGGTGGCTTTTTGTGCGCTGGTCCAGCGCCCGCGACAACGTCGACCTGGTCGAGCTGGCGCGATCGAACGGCGTCCCGGTGTACGCGGTGAGTGACCAGAACCTCGCGACGATGTCCGACACGGTGACGCCGCAGGGCGTGATCGCGGTGGCTCGCAACATCGACATCACGCTCTCGGAGCTCTTCGGCACCCGCCGCAAGAATGCCGCGGCCGAGAAGAAGAAGCATCGCCGCAGAGACGTCGCCTTGGTGGTGATCTGCGCGCAGATCCGCGACCCCGGCAACGCGGGCACGGTCATCAGGTGCGCGGACGCCTTCGGCGCGGACGCGGTCATCCTGTCCACCGACTCGGTCGAGATCTACAACCCCAAGGTGGTCCGGGCGAGCGTCGGCAGCATCTTCCACTTGCCGGTCGTCATCGGCGTCGAGTTGGAGGCCGCGATCGACGCGTGCCGGGCGGCGGGCATGCGCGTGCTCGCCACCGACGGCGACGCCGGCACCGACCTAACCGACATCGCCTCGCAGCTGGGCTGCCCCACCGCGTGGGTCATGGGCAACGAAGCCTGGGGGCTTCCCAGCGAGCACCTGTCGCTGGCTGATCAGACCGTGGCCGTCCCGATCTACGGCCACGCCGAGTCGCTGAACCTGGCGACCGCCGCGGCCATCTGCCTGTACGCTTCGGCGTCCGCCCAGCGCGCGTCCGAGAACTGATCCGACAAGGAGGGCCCATGTCGGGGCCGAACACCAACTACGACCCGAAGCAGGTTGCCGCGCTGAGCCGGGAGTCGCTCGATGCACTGGTCCAACAGGCCGAGGCAGCCTTCGCGGCGGCGTCCAACGTGGCTGCTCTGAAGGAGGCGCGCCTGGCCCACACCGGCGAACGGTCGCCGGTCGCTCTGGCCAACCGCGAGATCGGCGCGCTGCCGCCGGCCGCTCGCAAGGACGCCGGCCAGCGCGTGGGAGCTGCCCGGGGGGCAATCAACCGCGCGCTGGCCCTGCGGCAGGCCCAGGTCGAGTCGGCCGAGCTCGAGCGGGTCCTGGCCCAGGAGTCGGTCGATGTCACCCTGCCGGTGGCTCTCGCGCCGCAGGGCGCGATCCACCCCATCACCGGGCTCATCGACCTGATGTGCGACGTGTTCGTGGCGATGGGCTGGGAGGTGGCCGAGGGTCCCGAGGTCGAGGCCGAGTGGCTCAACTTCGACGCGCTCAACATCGGCCCGGACCATCCCGCGCGCGGGGAGTCCGACACGCTCTTCGTGGAGCCTGCCTCCGCACATCGCCTGCTGCGCACCCACACCTCCCCGGTGCAGATCCGGTCTCTCCTCGACCGCGAGCTGCCCGTGTACGTGGTGTGTCCCGGCAAGGTGTACCGCGCCGACGAGTACGACGCTACCCACGTCCCGGTCTTCCACCAGATCGAGGGCCTCTGCGTCGACAAAGGCATCACGATGGCCCACCTCAAGGGCACCCTCGACCACTTGGCGCGGGCCATGTTCGGCGATGTCCGCACGCGGTTCCGGCCGAACTACTTCCCTTTCACCGAGCCGAGCGCCGAGATGGATCTGGAGTGCTTCGTCTGCCACGGGGCGTCGGTGGGCGACCCAGGGCGACCGTGCCGCACCTGCCGGAGCGAGGGCTGGATCGAGTGGGGCGGCTGTGGCGTGGTCAACCCCCGCGTCCTGAAGGCTGCGGGAGTCGACACCGAGGTCTACTCCGGCTTTGCGTTCGGGATGGGGATCGAGCGCACCCTGATGTTCCGCAATACCGCCGCGGACATGCGCGACATGGTGGAGGGCGACGTCCGGTTCAGCCGTTCGCTGAGAGGGGAGGCGCGATGAGGGCGCCCATGCGTTGGATCGCCGAGTGGGCCGCGCTGCCCGAGGGGCTGTCTGGCCGCGAACTGGCCGACGCCCTCGTCGGCGCGGGCCTCGAGGTGGAGTCGGTGGAGCGGGTCGGCGCCGACGTAACCGGGCCGGTGGTGATCGGGCGCGTCGTCGGCCTCGTCGACGAACCGCAGAAGAACGGCAAGACCATCCGGTGGTGCCACGTCGATGTGGGTCCTGAGCACGCTCCCGAATCAGCCCCAGGGCCGTTGCGGGCCGACCAGCCGGTGGAGCGGCTGGCGTCCGGCGCCTGGCCGCGGGGTGTGGTCTGCGGCGCGCTGAACTTCGTCGCTGGCGACCACGTGATCGTGGCTCTGCCGGGCGCATCACTACCAGGCGGCTTCGCTATCGGCTCGCGGAAGACGTACGGGCACGTGTCCGACGGCATGATCTGCGCCGAGGACGAACTGGGCCTCGGCGCAGACCACACCGGCATCATGGTGCTCGGCGACACCGACGACGGCCGCGCCTGGCAGGTGGGCGAGCCGGCTCTGGAGGCGCTGGGGGTGACTGACGAGGTCCTCGACATGCCGATCACCTCCGACATGGGCCACTGTCTGTCGGTGCGTGGCTTGGCCCGCGAAGCGGCCCAGGCGCTGGGGGTGCGGTTCACCGATCCGGTCGCGACGCCGACGCCGGGGGCCAGCCAGGACGGCTATCCGGTGCGGCTGGAGTCCGAGGCCTGCGCTCTCTTCGTCGCCCTCACCGTCACCGGGGTCGACCCCACCCGCCCGACGCCGCGCTGGATGGCCAGCCGCCTCGCGGCCGTCGGGATGCGGTCGATCAGCCTGGCGGTCGACATCTCCAACTACGTGATGCTCGAGACAGGCCAGCCGAACCACTGCTACGACGCGGACGCCCTCCAGGGACCTATCGTCGTCCGAGGGGCGCGGCCGGGCGAGCGTCTCGTCACCCTCGATGACGTCGACCGCGCGCTGGATCCCGGCGACCTCGTCATCGCTGACGCCCGAGGCCCGATCGGTCTGGCCGGCGTCATGGGCGGCGAGGCCACCGAGCTGCGTGACACCACCACCGGAATCGTCATCGAGGCCGCTCACTTCGACCCGGTCACGGTGGCCCGCATGGGGCGGCGGCACCGGCTGGGTAGCGAGGCGTCCCGCCGCTTCGAGCGCTGGGTCGACCCCGGGGCCGCCTACCCGGCGGCGCACCGGGTCGCCGAGCTGCTGGTCCAGCTCGGTGGGGGCTCCCTGGAGGAGGCCGAGACGATCGCGGGCGGCGTTCCGGCGATGACCGGGCAGACCATCGCGGCCGACTTGCCGCAGCGGGTCCTCGGCATGGCAGTGCCCGAGGACCGTGTGGTGGCGGTGCTGGAGGCGTCCGGGGTATCGGTGACGCGGTCCGGCGCTGACCTGCAGCTGGTGCCGCCCACCTGGCGTCGCGATCTGATCGACCCGTACGACTACGTCGAAGAGGTCGGGATCAAGGTCGGCCTGGAGAACCTCCCGTCGGTCGTCCCCCCAGCCCCGGTCGGCCGCGGGCTCACCCGGGCCCAGTCCGTGCGGCGTGCCCTGGGGAAGGCGCTCGCCGTCGCGGGGTTCGTCGAGGTGCTCACGTTCCCGTGGGCCTC
>JBKHWW010000049.1:0-26532 GCA_046566345.1 Actinomycetes bacterium | reverse complement strand
CTTGCACGGGGTGCCGTAGCGTTCGTCGACGTACTTGAGGCCCCACTTGATCTGGGTGGCGGGGTTGGTGCGCCAGTCCGCCCCCTCGCTGGCCATCCGGTTGCCGGGCAGGGCCTGAGGAATGCCGTAGGCGCTCGAGGTCGGGTTGTCGGCGCGGGGGTTCCACTCCGACTCCCGCATGATGATGTTGTCGTAGCAGGCGAACTGGTCCGGGCCCCAGCCGTACAGGTTCTGCGCGAGCTGCCGACCGATCTCCTTGGGCGCGGCTCCCGGGGTGTATCCCAGACGGCGCGCCTCTTCGGCGGCGGCCTGCTCCGCGGCCGCCTTCTCCGCCGCTGCCGACGCGGCGGCGGCCGCTTCGGCGGCGCGCTGGGCCTGGATGGCGGTCTCTGTCTCGTTGATCGCCTGCTTCGTGCTCTCGAGCGCGGTCGAGCGGGCCTGCGCGGCGTCCGCCACCGCCAAGGCGAGAGCCTCACGCTCGCTGTTGCGGCTTGTCCGGGCCTCGCGCTCGGCGTCCGGGGCGCCCACCGCAGGGACCGCTGCGGTCGTCGAAGGGGCGGGCGCGGCGGCCAGCGACAGGCCGGCCACGACGGCCAGCGCCACAGCCGACACGCCCGATGCACGGAGCTTCGTGAGAAGGGGCATACGAAGATGATCGCACGATGAGAACTTTAAGGAAAATCTCAGGTGGCAACCGGCTGCAGGAGCGGGGTGTTTTAGTTCCCTAGGCTGCCACCGTGACACTGCAGAGCGCCCCGGTCGTGGCCCACGTCCTCCGGCAGTCTTTCGTCGAGTCGGTCCACCACGGGATCGTGGTGGTGACGGACGCAGACGGGTCCCTCCTGCACGCGTGGGGCGATCCGCGGACGCCCGTCCTGCCGCGCTCGGCGCTGAAGCCCCTCCAAGCGGTGGCCTGGCTGCGAGCGGGTGCCGATCTCTCCGACGAACGGTTGGCGCTCGCGTGCGCCTCACACTCTGGCGAGGAGGGGCATCTCGCCGGAGTTCTGGCGATGCTGGCGGCGTCCGGTCTGAGGGAGGACGACCTGCGCAACACCCCGGACCTGACGCTGGGCCCAGACGCCCAGGCAGCCTGGCTGAGCGCCAGCCGCAGCCCTTCGCGGCTGGCCCAGAATTGCTCGGGCAAGCACGCCGCGATGCTCGCCGCCTGCCGCGCCACCGGCTGGGACACCGCGGACTACCTCGCCCCGCGACACCCGGTGCAGCGTCTGGCTACCGAGGTGGTCGAGGAGTTGACCGGCGGCCCCGTCGTGGCGACGGTCGTGGACGGCTGCGGTGCGCCCGCGCACGCACTGCCGCTGGCGGGGCTGGCCTGGGCGTTCGGCAGACTCGCCGGCGCCACGTCGGGAGGCGAGGCGAAGGTGGCGCGCGCCATGCGGGCTCACCCTTGGTTCGTCGGCGGCACCGGACGCCCGGACACCGGGCTGATGGTCGACGCGCCCGGACTGATCGCGAAGGAGGGCGCCGAGGCGGTGATGGCGGTCGGGCTGCCCGACGGTCGGGGTGTCGCGGTCAAGATCGCGGACGGTTCCCGCGCGGGCAGGGTGGTGGCCGCCGCCGTGCTGGCGAGCTTGGGCGTATCGCCGGACGCCGTGGCGCGACTCGGCGATGTGCCCGTCCTGGGCCACGGCGTGCGCGTCGGCGAGGTCGTCGCGGTGCTCGGAGTTCCTGCACCCTCGGCCTGAGATCTGTGCCAGGGCCGGCATCGCCGGGCACTTCGGCCCGAAGGCAGACGCCTGGTTCCTGGCAGCGGACTACCGTGGGAAGGGTGACGCACACCGACGACGAGGACTGGCTCTACCGGCGCGGCTCGCACGCCGGCGGCGACCCCGACCGGATTGCTCCGCCTGCGCAACCGCCTGCCGCGGCCCCCGCTGCGCGGGACCAGGCTCCGACGGAGTACGGCGCGCCGACCCCCGTGGGGCACTACCGGCTGCGGTCCGACCCGCCCGAGCGGCCGTCCGCCCCGCCCCCGCCTCCTCCTCGCGGGCCGGCGCCGTCGGGGGCGGGCCGTCGGCGTCCGGCGCGCCGCGTGGTGACCTGGGTGCTCGTCGGCGTCCTTCTGTATCTCGTGGGCATCCCCCTGCTGACATGGCCTTTCATGCCCCGCGTCGACGCGACGCCCACGGGTGAGCGGCCCGCGGACACCCCGGGCCAGGTCTACGTGCTGGCCGGGTCGGACTCTCGTGAAGGGCTGTCCGCGGCCGAGCAGGAGCGGCTGGGCACCGGGTCCGATGCCGGCCAGCGCACCGACACGATCATGCTGCTCTACGTCCCGCCGGGCGGGCGCGCCACGCTTCTGTCCGTGCCCCGGGACAGTTACCTGACCATCCCGGGTCACGGAAAGAACAAGGTGAACGCCGCCTACGCGATCGGCGGCCCTCCCCTGCTCGTGGCGACGCTCGAGCAGAACACGGGCGTGCGGGTCGACGGCTTCGCCGAGATCGGGTTCGGCGGCTTCGCCGGCGTCGTGGACGCGGTGGGCGGCATCGAGATGTGCCCGGCGACCGCCATCAAGGACCGCGACTCCAACCTCGACATCCCCGCGGGCTGCCAGCAGATGGACGGCGCGACAGCTCTCGGCTATGTGCGGATGCGCAAGGCCGACCCCGAGGGCGACCTCGGCCGCGCCAAGAGGCAGCGAGAGATGGTCAGCGCCCTGGCGAAGAAGACACTGTCGCCCTCGACGATCGCGATCCCGTGGCGCTGGTGGGGCGTGAACTGGTCGCTGTCGCGGGGAATCACCCTCGGTCAGGACGACGGACTCGGCGACCTGTTCGGGTTGGGCGTGGCCGGCGTCCGGATCGGCACCGGCTCCGGCGACATGCTGGTGGTGCCGATCAGCAACGCCGACGCGACGACATCAGCGGGCTCCAGCGTCCTGTGGAACACCAAGAAATCCAAGGCGATGTTCGAGGCGATGGCGCGCGGTGAGGGGGACCTGAAGCCGTTCGCGTGAGGGGCGGTCCGGAGGGATAATCTCGGTCCATGGCCTCTCTCAACGACGCGCTGGCGCTCCGCCACGGTCGTCCGCTGCCGAACCGGCTCGGCCTGGCGCCGATGACCAACCGGCAGAGCCATCTCGACGGCACGCTCTCCGACGACGAGATCCGCTGGCTGGTGGCGCGCGCCCGTGGCGGCTTCGGCCTCACGGTCACAGCTGCGGCGTACGTGCACGCGGCCGGACAAGTGTGGCCCGGCCAGCTAGGCGTGTCCTCGGACGCCCACCTCGCGGGCCTGGAACGCCTCGCGGGCGCCATCCGCGCCGCGGGCTCGGTGTCCTCGGTGCAGCTGCACCACGGCGGCGTGAAGGCGATCGCCGCGGTGACGGGCCAGGCCGTGGTCGGACCCTGGGCCGACGCCCAGACGGGCGTGCGGGCGTTGACCACGATCGAAGTGGAGCAGGTGGTCGAGGCCTTCGCTTCGGCTGCCGCGCGGGCCGAGCGAGCGGGGATCGACGGCGTCGAAGTGCACGGCGGTCACGGGTACCTGGTGGGGCAGTTCCTCGACGCGTCGAACAACACCCGCGAGGACGGGTACGGCAGCACTGCCGCGGGCCGTGCGCGGTTCGTCCACGAGGTGGTGCACGCGATCCGGGCACAGACGGGCCCAGACTTCCAGGTGGGCCTGCGCTTGTCCGTGGAGCGCTACGGCCTGCTGCCCGACGAGATGGTTCAGCTGACCGCCGACCTGCTCGCCGGGGGCGCCCTCGACTTCATCGACTTGTCTTTGTGGGACGTCGCGAAGCTCCCCGTGCACGCACCCGAGGGCAGCCCGATGCTGATCGACTACTTCCTGGGCCTGCCCCGCCACGGGACGGCGCTCGGGGTCGCGGGTCACGTCACGAGCGCCGCAGAGGCGCAGTGGGTCCTGGACAAGGGGGCCGATCTTGCCTTCGTCGGCAAAGCGGCGATCGCCGACCACGCGTTCGCGCGTCACGCCCTTGCCGACCCCGGGTACCGGGCTCCCCGCTTCCCCGTGACGAGGGACCACCTTCGTGCGGAGATGCTGGGCGAGTCGTTCGTCGACTACTTCTCGACCAACTGGTCACACCTGGTGACGGACGGGCCCGAGGCGGTCACGCCCCCAGATCAGTCTCGAACCGCTGATCCATCTCGAGCGCAGGAAAGGACTCAGCGGGGAAGCTGACCAGCTTGGCGGGCACGCCCGCCACGGTGGAGTGCGGCGGCACGTCGTTGAGGACGACGCTCCCGGCCCCGATCTTGGCGCCCTCGCCGACCTTGATGTTGCCCAAGACCTTGGCGCCTGCCCCGATCATCACGCCGCGTCCGATCTTGGGATGCCGGTCGCCGCCCACCTTCCCGGTGCCTCCCAGCGTGACCTCGTGCAGCATCGAGAAGTCGTCCTCGATGACCGCCGTCTCGCCGATGACAACGCTGGTGGCGTGGTCGAACATGATCCCCCGGCCGATGCGCGCCCCGGGGTGGATATCGACGGCGAACACCTCGGAGATGCGGCTCTGCAGGTACAGCGCCAGGGCCTGGCGGTCGGAAACCCAGAAGTGGTGGGCCATCCGGAACGACTGGATCGCGTGGAAGCCCTTGAAGTACAGCAGCGGCTGGCTGTACCCGCGGCAGGCCGGGTCGCGCGAGACGATCGCCTGCAGATCGGCCAGAACGGACTCCTCGATCCACGGGTCGCGGTGGAAAGCCTCCATGGCCAGGTCACGGAGGGTCAGCGGCGACACCGTCGCGCTGGACAGCTTGTGCGCCAGCAAGCTCCCGAGCGAGGCCAACAGGGAGTCGTGCCTGAGGATCGCCTCGTGGAGGAAGCCGCCCAGGAGCGGCTCGGCGGCCGCGTCCCGGGCCGCCTCAGTGCGGATGGTGTGCCAGATCTGATGGTCAGCGACGGGCTGCGTCATGGCGTTAGCGTAGCGACGGCGGCAACCCCTCCGGCGCGGGTGGCCCACTGGCACGGCGGGCGGACGCCGCCGCTCCTGCGGCGGCCTCGGCGTCCGCCTCCGCCGCCGACAGCGCGGCCCTGGCCTCGCGAAGCCGTCGTTGCGCCACCGCCAGCGCAGCCTCGGCCCTCGCCACGGCGTCCTGCGCGGAGTCACGCGCCGACTCGGCGCCCGCCAAGCGCTCCTCGGCGTCCGCGAGTGCGGCCGCCAGCGCTGGATCCTGCCCGTGCTCGGGCTCGGCGGACGCCTTCGGCGCGGCCTCAGCGTCGGCGTCCGGGACGGCCGCGGCGGCCATGGACGCCAGCGCAGCCGAGAGGTCCACCTCGCCGAACCCGCCGTAGCTGAGCGCCCGCTCGAGCCGGCCCGCGGCAACGGCCTCGGCGGCCTTTTCGTCGGCCAGAGCGGCGCGCAGCGTCGCGCGCACCTCCTCCAGCGCGGCGCCGCTCACCGCGACGCCCACAGTCTGCAGATGCGCGGAGAGATCGCGCACCACCCGGTTCTCCAAGGTGGCCCGGCCCGCGCCGAGCTCGCGCACGCGGCTCATGTCAAGGGCCCCCTGGGCATGGCGGAGGGCCGCGCCGAGTGCCAGCCACTCGCGCAACGACACCAGCGAGGCGCGCGCCGCCATGTTGATGTACCAGGCCGACACGCTGGGGCGCCGCAGCTTCTTGATCGCAGCGGACAGCTCCCGATCGCCCGCGGCGCGCGCCGCCTTGGCCGCCTCGTCCCGGACAGCGACGAAGTCGGCGGGGTCGCCGGCGTACAGCGCATCGGCGATGGCGGCAAGCGTGGTCAGTCCCACTCCCAGAAAAGCGCGTAGACCCCCGGTCGGGCGTCGGTCCACACGTACTGGGCCTCCCCCCGCGCCACCGGAACGGGGGTGGTCTCGGTGAACTCGTCGTCCATCGATGCCGCCACCCCGGTGTGCACCCGCGTGGGGACCGCAGCGGGGTCGAAGCCCACGCACAGGCCGATCATCTTCACCGGGTCGGACACTGAACGGCTCAGCCGGAACGACGGCAGGGTCGTGGGTGCGTAGACGATCCGGTACTCGGCGCTGACCAGTTCCCCGCGCTGCAGGGGCCGTGCGGCGAGCATCTCGGCCACCACGAGGTGCCGTTCGGGCACCTCGACCACCTCGCCCACCTCACATCCGAATCGGGCCTCGATCGCGGCGACAGCGTCCTCGGCGCCGGGGCCGGCGTCCTGCTCGACCACCACCGGCCAGCGGTGGAGCCCTTGGCGTTCGGCACGCCACACCACGCGGCAGTCTTGGACCGCCTCGGTTCGGTCGGCCCGGATCGTCACCTCATCGAACTGCACCACCCGGGTCAACTGGCCCTGCATGTCGATGCCCAAGTCGCCGATGATCTGGGTGGCCAGGTCGCGTACTGGGATGACGCTCTGCCATTCGAACAGCTCTCGGCGCGTACGCCCGTCGGCGGTGTGGGTGTGCTGGGTGAGGTGGCCGGGTGGCACCCTGAGAATCTTCTCCAGTTCGACCAGGGTGTGGTAGCTGCGTGAGCGCGTCGGCAGCGACCGACCCGACTGCCAATAGCTCAAGGTGGCGATGCTGACCGGAACGCCGGCGGCGTCCAGCCGAGTACGGATCCGTTCCAGGGAGAGCCCGCGCCGCTGCACCGCCGCGGTCAGCACATCGGCGAAAGCGGGGATCTCGGTGGCGGGCACGGTGGCAAGTCTACGGCGAGGCGGGGCGCCCTCAGCCGCGCTCGACCAGGCCGAGCTCATAGGCGCGGACGACCGCCTTCAGGCGCGAGGGCACCTGCATCTTGGTCATGATCGCCGAGACGTGGGTCTTCACCGTCGACTCCGACACGTAGAGTTCGTCCGCGATTTCGGCGTTGCTGTACGCCGCGCACAGCAGCCGCAGGATCTGCAGCTCGCGTGGGCTGAGCCCGAGCTCGGGGACCGTGACCGAGGGGCGGCGCTGGCCCTGGTTGAGCAGCAGGCTGGTGATCGGGCCGGGGGAGACGACGGATGTCCCCTGCATCACCGACCGGACGGCGTCCACCAGGGCCGACGGTGACGTGTCCTTGAGCAGGAACCCGTTCGCGCCGGCGGCCAGCGCCTCACGAACGGCTCCGTCCTCGTCGAACGAGGTGATCACTAGGATCTTGAGGGGGGGCAGCGCCGCTCGGAGCGCGGCGGTGGCCTGGATGCCGTCCATCCGGGGCATCCGCACGTCCATGATCACCACGTCGACGGGCTCGGCCGTGATGGCCGCGACGGCGTCCACCCCGTTGGTGCACTCGTGGCGGACGTCGAAACCGTCGGTCGCGCTCAGGTAGGCCACCAGCGCGGCCCGGACGATCGCGTCGTCGTCGACGATGGCGACGCTGACGGGTCGGTTCATGTGACCATTATTCTCCGATGGGCAGCTGGGCGCGAAGGATCCAGGTCCCGGAGGCCTGCGTGGTCTCGAGCTCTCCGCCGATCGCCTCGACCCGTTCGGCGGCGCCGATCAGCCCGAGGCGGAGGCCCTCACCGATCACGGGGATCGTCCCGTCGCGGACCGGGTTGGTGAAGACCGCTTCGACAACCCCGTCGTCGACGTCGATGATCATTCGGCAGGGGCCTTTCGCTGCGTGTTTGACCATGTTGGAGGTGGCCTCCACGATGAGCTTGCCCAGCGCCTCGCGCACGGAGCCGGGAAGAGAGTCGATGTCGTCGGTGACGCTGACCTGCAGCGGGATGCCGTGGGCGGCCAGTTCGGTGACCCGCTCGGTGATGACATCACCGATCGTGACCAAACGCCACGCCGAATCCTCCTCACTTTCGCCCAGGCCAGGGTCGTTGCGACGCAGCGCCTCCATCATTCCCCGCAGGTCACGAATGGAGCGGCGACCCGTGGAAATGATGAAGTCCAGGTCGGCGTTCAGCTCCGGGTCGGGCGACCGCAGCTTGATCTGCTCGGCGCGCATGATCATGGTGCTGGTGGCGTAGGAGACGGTGTCGTGAAGGTCACGCGCGATGCCGCGCCGCTGGCGTCGCAGCGCGTCCTCGCGAAGCTGTTTCTGCTGCTGGGTCTCGCGGCGCAGCGTGTTCACGGTCCGCCCCGCGGCCCAGGCGATGCCGACGAGGAGCATCCACAGGACGACGGTCTCGATCACCTCGCCCACCTCCCGTGCGCGCGGCACCGTGTTGAGGCAGGCCAGGACCGTATAGCCGACGGCAGACAGGTCGCGCAGCATCTCCCGGCCGTGGGCGCCGTTGGAGACGATGGGAATGAACAGCGTGAAGACGCCCATGGACACCGTCTCGGGGTGAGTCAGCGCCATGCCCGCCAGTGCGACGGCCACGCCAGCCGTGCCGACCCGGGGCCACCGTCCCACGACGCCGGCGGCGAAGCAGGCGATCAGGTCGAATGCGAAGGACTGCCAGGAGCGGTCACTGGGGCTGTTCTGCGGGAACGCCTCCAGGTAGACCAAGATGAGCGCCGCCGAAACAGCCTCGGGCACACCACTGACGCCCAGCCGCCCCATCCAGCGGGGAAAGCGAGGGCGGCGACGGCTTGCGGTCCCCGTCGCGGTCATGGCTCCAGTCTGACACGCGGCGGCGCGGTCGCCCACGCTCCTACTTTGGTGCTGCGGGACGTCAGTCTTTTGCCCGATGCGGTGGGTCACAGTGCTGGCCTACGGTGGGGGAGCACGCACACCCCGGCGTTCCGCAAGGAGCATCATGATCTCCCGCATGGACCTCGCACTCGTAATCGCCATTGTGGTGGGTTGCGTCGTGGGGAGCCTGTCAGGGCTCATGGTCGACAACGCGCGATCGTTCGGCGCCGTGGGTGCGATGGTCGGGCTCGTGGTTGGCTGTTCCCTGAGTGTCCTCCCCCCCCGGACACGGTGAATCCCCACGGGCTCCGGGCGTTGGCGTTCTGCCGACGGCCGCCGGAGGCGGGGCGCCCTGTGCGAGTCAGGGTCGCTCCGCCGTCCGGGTTACTCGGTAGTCATCCAGTCCGGTGTCGCTACTTTGTATTGGACGCTTCCGCGTCACAGCGCTGTCGTGTCACAGCCTTCGTGTGTCATGGCGTTCCGGTGTCACAGCGCTCCGGTCCAGCTGCGTCCAGGACGCACGTCCGCCCCGGCTCCTTGTGGGAGCCGGGGCGTCGGTGATTCGGGGGTGGGCGACGGCGGTGCGTCTGGGACTAGCTCGAGCAGGGCATCCAGAAGAACATGTTGCACATCCAGCGGGGCACGTCTGTCTGCACCGGACTTGACTGCGCGGAGGTGAACCCCGACGTCAGCAACACCACAGCAGCCAATGCCGCGAAGGTACGCTTCATGATTCCCCCTATGAATACCAACTGGAGCGAGTTCCTGCCGCGAGCCTAAGCGGCGCACCGGCACGTAGGCATCGCCACAAGGTGCCGATCCACTCGTCCTAAAGTCGGAATCTCGGGCTCAGGCGTCCACCACCACCCTTGCCAGGAAATCCTCCACGTTGTCCCGCAACCGCTGGAGGCGGGCGTCCGGCTGCAGCGTCTCGGGCATCAGACCGCCGCCGGAGGATCGGCGCAGCCCCCGCAGGTACAGCGAGCAGGCCAGGTCGGCGCAGACGTAGGTGCCGACGGTGTTGTGGTTGAGGCCGGCCCTTCCGGCTCGCCGCGCGACCATCAACAGGGCCCCGCCACCGGCGTGCTGGGTCCAGCAGAAGTTGCACAGCGTGCGGCGTCCCTGAGGTCGGGTCTTGGGTAGGCGGAGGATAGCGCCGACCAGCCCGAAGGAGGTGTGCGTGACCAGGTAGCCCCGCTCGGGGAGCGCGGGATCGGTCCACCCGAGGTAGTCCAGCGAGTCCCACAGTGTGGCGCCGAACCACCACGGCAACTCCAGCCGGTCGAGTTCCGCCTCGGTCGCGTTGACGAAGCTGCCGCGGACGGCGTCCTCGGTCAGCGCTCTCATGTGCCGTTTCTACCCCACGCGGTCGCCGGGGGCCGCGATTGGTGGGGGCGAGCCGAGTTTCTTCCGGCTTGCTGGTTCACGCGGCGTGCGTCAGCTGCCAGACCTGCCCCAACGCCTGGCCGAATGTGGCGGCGGATTGGGCCCCGCTGACCCCGTACTTGCCCTCGAACAGGAAGAAGGGGACCCCTGAGATGCCGAGGCGTCGAGCCTCGGCCTCGTCGGCGCGCACGTCGTCGGAGTAAGCGTCGGAGCCGAGGACCTCGGCGACGCGGCCCGGATCGAGTCCCGCGCGCGTCGCCAGACCGGTGAGCACCGCGCGATCAGAGACATCCTGCGCGCCCGTGAAGAAGCCCGCCATCAGCGCGGCCTCCACCTGGGGCCCGACGCCGTCGGCGCTGGCCGCCTTGACGAGCCGGTGAGCGTCGTGTGTGGACGCGTCCTGGGCCTGGCGCCAGTTGAACTGCAAGCCCAGCGACGCCGCCCGTTGCGCAACCTGGTGGTTGCTTTGTTCAGCCTGCTCGCGGGTGAGGCCGTACTTCGCCACAAGGTGGTCGACGACAGGGCCGTGGTTGCCCTTCTTGCCGGGGTCGAGCTCGAAGGCGCGCAGCGCGATCCGGACCTCGTCGGCGTACGGGAAGTTCGACAGGGCGGTGGCGAGTTCGGTCTTGCCGATGAGGCAGAACGGGCACACGATGTCGGACCAGATGTCGATGCGCATGAGTCCTGTATACCGTCCCCCCACGGCGCGGCGTCAGCCGAGGGAGCTGACCAGCTCTTGGATGCGCTCGGGGCCCAGGATGCCGACCTGGGTGGCGCGAATGGTGCCGCCCGCATCGATGAACCAGTGCACCGGGATCCCGTTCACGCCCCACGCCGCCGTGAGGGTCTTGTCGGGATCGGGGATGTGCGTGTAGGTCAGTCCGAGCGAACCGGCGAACGGGTCGATCGCGGCAGGATCCTCGCCCATATACACCGACACCACCTGGATACCTGCCGGCGACGCCTCGTGCGCGGCCTGGATGTCAGGGGCCTCGACGCGGCAGGGCGCGCACCAGGTGGCGCCGAAGCTCAGCCAGACCGGCCGCCCGCGGAGCCCCGAGAGCGTCACCGATCGGCCGTCGGTCGTCCGTGCGGTGAAGTCGGGGGCTGGCGTGCCGACCGCGGGGGCCTGCGCGGCGTCCGGGACGGAGATCGACACCGGGGTGAAGGCGCCTTCGGAGCCGCCGGTCATCACCGGCCGCGTCATCCACCAGCCGCCGCCGACCACCACCGCCGTCACGGCGGCGATCGCGGCCAGGGTCCGCCACCGCGAACCCGCTGGGCGCTGCTCGACCACGAAGGAGCGGTCTTCCACCGACGCACTCATGTCGTCTCCCCTCAGGCGTAGCTGTGCAGCCCGCCGAAGAACAGGTTGCCGAAGTAGGTGAACAGGACGGCTACGAACCCGAGCACCAGCAGCCACGCCGCCCGGCGGCCACGCCAGTCGCGCACGACCCGGGCGTGCAGGTAGGCGCCGTAGATGAGCCAGGTGACCAGCGCCGACGTCTCCTTGGGGTCCCAGCTCCAGTACCGGCCCCATGCGATGTCGGCCCAGATCGCGCCGAGGATAATCATGATGGTGAGGAGGGGGAAAGTGATCACGACGGCCCGATAGCCGATTTCGTCGAGGATCTCCTCGCTCGGGATGCCGGGGATGCGGCGTAGTGCCGGCCTTAGCAGGTAGAGCAGGGCTGCCCCGAACGATACGGCGGCCGCGCCGTAGGCGACCACGGCGGTTACGACGTGCAGCGTGAGCAACAGATGGTTCTGCAGGGCCGGCATGAGCGGGCTGGCTTCGGCGCCGACCGTACCGGCGTACAGCAGCATCACCAGCGGCAGAGGCAACACCATTAACGACAGGGCGCGCACGCGGTAGGTGCGTTCGGCCCACACCCAGACCGCGGTGATGCCCCAGGCGAACGAGCACGCGAATTCGTACTGATTGGCGAACGGCGCATGCCCGGTCGCCAGGGAGCGAAGCACCAGGGCGACGGTCATGCTCGCCAGGGCGAGCTCCACCGCCCAGTCGGACGCCCACGCCACGCCCCGCTTCGGCGCGGGGGGCCGGGGGACGCGCTGAGACTCGCGATCCGCTGGGCTCAGCGGCGACACCGGATGGGCGGCGCCGCCCCCGACGGCGACCCGGGCCGGGGACGCCAGCGCTGCGGGGCGTCGGTGCCGCGCCATCACGACGAAGACGTTGACCACCAGCGCGAGGGCCAACAGGGCGGACGCGGCCGCCAACAAGGTGCGAGACAACTCGAGCATGGCGCTACCTCCGGTCGTGGGCGTCGCCCAGGCCGGCGACGAGGGTGTGGACGCTGCGCGAGAACGCGGTGTCGAGGCGGTCGGGCGAGGCGAGCGTCACGCGCGTGCCGCCCGTGACCTGCTCCAGGCGCAGCCAGACGCGCTGGTGCCGCAAGAACATGGTCCAGCAGGTGCCGATGGCGAGCAGCGCGGCGCCGGTCCACACCACGGGCGCACCCGGGTCGCGGCTGAGCATGAGGCCGGTGTACTGGCGCTCGCGAACGAACGTCCAGGTGAGGCCGGCCGCCTCCACCGGGTCTCCGGGTGCGAGGACCCGGCTGAACGTCGGAGTGTCCGCCTCGCCGGCGTACACCTCGAGTTGGGCGCTACCAGCCGGGATGTCGGGGACGACCTTGCCCGAGGCCGGGGTGATCACGTAGACCAAGAGCCCCTGGGCGGGCAGTTCCACCTTGCCGTAGGCGTATTCGCGGTCCGTGGTTTGGAACTTCATCGGGATGCCGTCGCCGTAGATGACCGCACCTGCGGCGTCCGTCACCCGCAGGTCGGCCGCGATGCCGAAGGAGGCCTGATTGAGCGACCAGCCCTCCCACCGCAGAGGGGCGTTGACGCGGACGATCTGCTCGGCGACCGGACGCCCCTCGTGGTGCAGAACGAGGTCGCTGACGTAGTCGGAAGGCGACCCATCCGGGTTGTAAGAGTCGGTGAACGACCGGGCCTGCACCGCCAGGCCGGTGCCGCGACCGATTTCGACGCGTGAGCCGACCGGGATGCTGAGGTCGTCCACGCGGAATCCGAACGTCGAGGTCACCAGCACGCCGGCGAGGATGACGACGAAGGCAAGGTGCGCGACCACCGTCCCGAAGGGCGCGAACCGGTTGCGGTCGGCGTAGAGAGGGACCCCGTCGGCGTCCGCGATGACCCGGAATCGCCTACGGAGGAGCTCCGCGCTGACGCGCGCTGCGGCTGCCTTCACGTCCTCTCGGACGACCGCCGTGGCGCTCACGCGCGCGTGGGCGAAGAAAGTGTCACGCACGTGGACGTGGGGCCCGAATGCCTGGGCCCACAGCTGGGGCAACCGGTGCGTGGTGCACGCCATGATGCTGAGCGCCAGCAGGGCGGTCACCGCCTTGAAGCCCACCGAGCCGAAGACGCCGAAGGCGCCCACGGCCGCGAGCGGGTCCGTCCAGCCGCGGTACCGGGGCCTCACGGTGTCCAGCCAGCTGGTCCGCAGTTGCATGTCGTCGAGCACGCCGGCGGGGGCCTGCTGGAACAGCACCCCGACCAGCGTCAGCAGCGCCATCGCGAGGATGAGCAGCAGCCCGAACCGCTTGTTGTGGAAGAGGGCGTACACCCGGCGGGCGAGTTCGGCCACCGACAGGTCGTGGGCCGGTTCGGGCGCGCCGACGGGGTCGGTGGATTCGGTCCGTAGTCGTGTCTCCAGGCTCATGGATTGCTCACTGGCTCGGCGTGGGTGTCGGCGTGGCGGACGCCCCGGGCAACGGGGTGTCGAGGCGGCCCAGGTGTTCGGAGACGGTCGCGGCGATGTCGGATCCCGGCGCCAGCTCCACCACCTTGCGCCAGGCGGCCTCGGCCCGCGCGTCGTCGGGCGGGTCGAGGCTGAGGTAGAGGAAGCCCAGGTTGTACCAGGGGTCGGCGCTCCCGGGATCCAGCGACGACGCGCTGAGCCACTGCTCCTCGGCCAGGTCGTAGCGGCCGTCGCTGTAGTAGGCCACGCCCAGGATCAGACGGCTGTCGATGTCGCTGGGGTTCTGGGCCACGATCTTGGCCTGCCAGGCCGCGGACTCGGCGAAGCGGCCCACCCGGAAATACTCAGCGGCCAGCTCGCGGAGCGCGGCGGCGTCCGCCGGGTCAGCGGTGACCTTCGCCTGCCACTGCGCGACCTTCGCCTCATCCAACGGCCGGGGGCTGGCGGACGCCGTCGCCGCCGGCGCGGTGGTGGCCGGGTGGTTCGCGGGCAGGGCGGCTGTGGAGTCGCCCATGGTGTAGACCGACCACACGACGCCGAGTCCGACTGCGAGGCCGGCGAGCCCGAGCAACGCCCGCGGGCGCCGTTGCCCGCGCTGGCGGTTGGGAGGTGTGGGCTCGCCGGCGACGTCTGCGGTGAAGGTCGCCATGTCGACGTAGGTGCCGTCGTCATCCGGCCTCAGGGCGGGTGTCATCAGTCGCTCCTTGTGGGAGGGCTGGGTGAGTGCCTTTCCCACAAGACCACTGTGACTGCTACAGCGTGTCGTAGACAATCCGCAGGGGGTCACGGTTCGGGTAGAGCGACCCCTTGCCCGGCTGTACCCGCCGGTACCCCCGTGCGGTTGCGGCCGTCGCCTGACATGGCGAGCGGGGGGAGGTCACCCTCCTCCCCCCGCTCGCGGACCGGACAAGCGTCAGACGCGCTTGTTCGGGGCCAGGGTAGGCTGCCCTTGCGGAGCGGACTCCGGTGCGCCGGCCGGCTCGTAGTTGATGCCACGGAGCGCCATCTGGCCGCGCCGTGAGGCGTCCGTCACGTCATTGAGCAGTCGGTTGGTGTACGCCGGAGCGTGGAAGCCGCGGCTGTTCTCGCTCACCACGTAGTCGAGGAAGAACTGTGCCTTGCGCTGGAAGCCGCGCGCGGCGTCCACCTGGTTGGCGGGAGTCCCGTCCTGGGTGGCGGCCTCGATGTCGTAGATAAGGGCGGTGAGGGCGTCGAAGGCGACGTCCTTGGTGTGCTCGTAGGTGTCGTGGATCCTCGTCACACGGTCGCGCATCGCCTGCTCCGACGTACTGTGGCAGGTGAGGCAGGCCGCGTTGATCGTCTCGTCGCTGCGCATCGGGCTGGCCACCTGGTGGTCGGAAATCTTGGCCGCGCCCTCGCGCTTGTAGGGCATGTGGCAGTCGGCGCAGGTCACGCCGGAACTGGCGTGGACGCCCTGGGCGAAGGTCTCGTAGTCGGGGTGCTGGGCCTTGACGGCGCTGGCGCCGGTGAGCTTGTGGGTGAAGTCGGTCCACCCGATCTCGTCGTAGTAGGCCAGCGCCGCGTCGGCGGTGAGGCCCTTCTCCCATGGGAACGTCAGCGTCTTGCCCTCGCCGGCGAAGTAGTACTCGACGTGGCACTGGGCGCAGACGTAGGTACGCATCTCGGCCGCCGTGGCCTGGGTGTTTACGTCGAAGTCCTTGATGCCCTGCCCGGCCTTGTACTCCTTGATGCCCTCGATGAAGGCCGGCCGGGTGATCTCGAGCGCCATGGTCTTCGGGTCGTGGCAGTCGATGCAGGCGACCGGATGGCTGGCCAGGGCGTTGGCGTCCATGTAGGCCATCTTGTTCATGGCGTCGAAGCCGGCCTTGCGGTCACCGTTGCCCAGCTCGTCCATCACCTCGACGGTGGAGGCGTGGCAGTTCAGGCACGCCCCGGGCTGCTTGAACTGGGGCGACGTGACGCGCTTGGTCAACTCCTGGTCTTCCAGCATGTAGGCGTGCCCGCGCGGGTGGCGGTAGTCGACCGCGAAAGCGTAGCCCTGCCACATCGTGACCAGGCGAGGGTCCTCTTCGATCTTGCTGTGTGCGGTGATCGTGCGAGGGTCCGTCTCGGTCGGCGTCTGGACCTGCTGGTCGGCGGCCTCCATCTCTGCGGTGGCACGCCAGCCCTCGTACTGGAGCGGGAAGTTCTGCCCCCACACCGCCGGGTCGTAGGTCGTCGCGGTGAGCTCGGCGACACGGAAGTAGGGGTTCTCCGCCTCCGCCCGGCGCTCGACGATGCTCATCAGGAGCGACGCGATGCCGAGCGTGACCAGGGCTCCTGCGATGAGGAACACCCCGGCCAGCAGCAGCCGGCGATTGCTCTTTTTCTCGGTTGTCATCTGGATCACCTCATGTGCCCGACGTTGCTGTGGCATTGGAGACAGTCGATCTTGTTGTCGTGCGAGTCGACCTGGCTCGCGAGCGTCCGCGGACTCTCGATCCCCTCCACCAGGTCTGCGTGGCAGTACAGGCAGGCGTGCTGCGTGATTTCCCGGTTCATCTCACGGATCTTGATGTTCTCGGGGTAGTCCCGTGACGTGAACTTCACCGCGTGCCAGAACCCGTTGTCGGCCTTGTTCACGTACTTGGCGATGAGATTGTCGTGCGGGGAATGGCAGTCGTTGCACCCAGCCACGTTGCGGTGGCTGCCTCGGCTCCAGGCGTTGTACTGCTCGTTCATCGCGTGGCACTGGTTGCACGTGGCGGGGTCGCTCCCGAAGTAAGCCCAGCCGCCGGCGTAGCCGAACGTGAAGAGGGCGATCCCGAGCAGGATGCCGACCAGCCCGCCGGCGACCACCAGGAACACGCCCTTGAGGCCGCCGATCCAGCCCAGCGGGCCGGGGTCCGTGGGTGCCATGGGGTCTCCCTCCTCTCGCGCGCGTGGAGTTGCCCCGTTCCCGTCCATCGTTTCGTGGACGAACGCGCGCTCCCATCCGTCGGCGGGTAGAAAAGCGGTAGACGGGCCGGTGGCGGTTATACCCACCGGCCGTGCGCGGTCAGGCGCGCGGGGAGCGTCCGAGGCCTTGCCGGACGATGTAGGCGGCAGCCTGAATGCGGTTCTCCATGCCGAGCTTGGCCAGCGCGTTATGCACGTGGTTCTTCACCGTACCTTCGGTGATCGACAGCTCCAGGCCGATTTCCTTGTTCGACAGGCCGTCGGCCACGAGGCGGAGCACGTCGAGCTCGCGGCGGGACAGCTCCGGGCCGGTGACGTCGGGGACCGCGGTGCGGCGTCCGGTGTCGCGCAGGACGGCCAACAGTCGGCCCACCAGCGCGGGGGAGACAGGCGTCTCGTCCCGCATCACCGAGCGCAGCATGTCGTACAGCTCGTCGGGCCGGAGGTCCTTCAACAGATAGCCGTGGACGCCGAGGCGGATCGCGTCCAGGAGGTGGTCGTCGTCCTCCCACACCGTGAGCATCACGATGCGGCACTCGGGGACCGTCTCGCGGAGGCGCCGGGCGGCCGTGATGCCGTCCATCACCGGCATCTCGACGTCGAGAACGACGATGTCGGGCTGGAGCTGCTGGGCGAGCTCGACGGCCTCGACCCCGTTGTGCGCCTGGCCCACCACCTCGAGGTCGGGCTGCTCGTCGATCAGCGTGGCGATCGCGTGACGGAACAGCGCCAGGTCGTCGGCGAGCAGGATGCGCGCCGGCTCGCGCAAGGGAGGCCGGCTCGGCGCCGGGTGGGTGGTCATCAGGCGCTCAACTCCTCGGCGGGCTGGGGCGCTGGTGACGCGGGCACCGGGAATCCTGGCTCGACGGGCGCCTGGGACCGACGGCGTCCGGGCAGACGCACGACGACCCGGGTGCCCTGGCCCGGCGCGCTGTCGATCATCAGCCGGCCGTCGACCGACTCCGCACGCTCGCGCATGGCGGACAGGCCGAAGCCGTCGGAGGCTAAGGCGTGGGGGTCGAAGCCGGTGCCGTCGTCGGCGACGACGAACTGCGCGTGGTCGTCCTGCGCGCTGACCAGCACGGTGGCCGAGCGTGCGCCCGAGTGCTTGCGCACGTTGGTCAGAGCTTCCTGGATCACCCGGATCACCTGGACCTCGGCGGCCGGGGAGAGGAAGAACTCGTCGTCGGCGTCCGCCACCAAAGTGGTGGGGATCGAGCTGGTCCGGGCGAACGCCGCCACATAGCCGTCGAGGTGTTCCAGGAGCGTGCGGTCGGTCCGCGTCGCGTCGCGGAGCCCGAGGATCGCCTCGCGCACGTCCCGGTACGCCTCGTGGCAGAGGTCTGCCAGTTCGAGCACCTCGCCGCGCGTGGTGTCGTCGGTGGCGAGCCCGCGGCGTCCGGCCAGGGCGTGGAGGCGAAGGTGGGTGACGCCGAGCACCTGCGCCAGGCTGTCGTGGAGCTCGCGGGCGATCCGTTCCCGTTCGACCAGTGCGGCGCTGCGCCGCTCGGCGGCGACCACGGCTTCGTGCGCGGTGTCGAGGCGGCGGTACATGGTCCAGCCGAACCCTGCCGCGCTTACCACCAGGACGGTGCCGATCAGCGTCAGGCCGAGGCGGTGGCCGAGCCAGTCGATGGCCAGGGGCCTCAGGCACAACAGCAACGCCACGAACGCCACCGGGCCGACCAGCCCGATCAGCCGGAGTCGCTGGAGGGAGGCGTCCGTGCGCCCCGGGCTGTTCGCGGCCATCGCCCCACCTCCTGGGGGGAGTCTAGGCCATTTCTCCTACTTTGCGTAGTAGTCGCTGAAGGCGCCCGGGCTGGGGGATTGTTGCCCCGTGGTCGCGCGCGTTCAGTCGGCCGGACGCCGGCGTCCGGCCTTGGTCTCGGCGCGGCGCCGTTTGGACGTCAGCCGGCGCTCGACCGACCCCCGCGTGGGCCGGGTGGCGCGACGGGCTGGCGGCGGAGGAGTGAGCGCGTCGCGGAGCAGCGCTGCCATGCGCTCGCGCGCGGCGACGCGGTTCAGGCGCTGTGAACGGTGCTCGGACGCGTCCACGGACACAGTGGTGCCGGCGAGTCGCCGGCCGAGCCGGCGGATCACGCGTGCGCGCTGGGCCTCGTCGAGGGCGGCGGACGCCGCGACGTCGAAGCCGAGCTGGACCCGGCTGTCGGTCGTGTTCACCCCTTGGCCGCCGGGGCCGGACGCCCGCGCGAACCTTTCCGTCAACTCGTGATCCGGGATCCTGACCCCGTGCGGGATTCCCGGCCCCGGGGGGATGACCAGATCGCTCACCAGGCCAGCGTACGGCTGCGGCGCAGATCCCGGTGTTGCTGCGCGGGGAACGGCGCCGCGACCGGGGAGATGCGGAACGAAATGGAAGTCGATGTCGATCCGGGGGGATCGAATGAGTGCCAGTGGGTAGGGGACATGCACGTTCGGCGGTTGCCCGGGCATCCGTTCGAGCCAGGTGTGTCGGTTGAAGGCCCAGCCGGCACACCGTATTTCGTCAAGACCGAACGCGCACGGTTCTCAGCGCCGGGGGCCTCGGGGTGAGGCGTCCGACGGAGCCGACCCTGGCGTGCGGCGTTCGTCCAGCTCGATCCACTCCGAATCGCAGCCGGGGCAGCGGTACACGGGTGCGCCCTCGACCAGGCGCTCGGTGGTCACCGTCGCGCACGCGTCCTCGCAGGCGTTCGACACGAGGTACCTCGCTCTGCCCATGCTCATCAGTCTGCCGCGCGCCACCAACGGGTCCCTGAGCCCGCGCCGTGCGGAGCACACACCCCTTCCCGGCGGTTTTGTGGAACTCCTACAAAGTTGGGCCGGACGCCTTGGCTCCTCACCGATTGCTTCCGGAAAGGACGCGACAACCCGGGCCGGAGTGCTCGCGCGGCGCGCGGATCGGTGGGAGATTCATTTCAGCCCCCCGAAGGGGGGTGGTTCTCGCTGCCCTTCAGGAGGCTCCCGTGTTCCAGCGCATCGCCATCGTCAATCGGGGCGAAGCCGCCATGCGGCTCATCCATGCTGTCCGGGACATCAACGCCGAAGACCCCGCCAACGCCCCGATCGCCACCATCGCGTTGTACACCGACGCGGAGCGCTCGGCCATGTTCGCCCGTGAGGCCGACGAGGCGTTCCCGCTCGGACCGGCGTCCGAGCGCCCCTACCTCAACCACGACCTGCTCGCTCGCGTCCTGACCGAGGCGCGAGCCGACGCCGTGTGGGTCGGGTGGGGCTTCGTCGCCGAGGACGCCGCGTTCGCCGACCTCGTGGAGTCGCTGGGGATCACCTTCATCGGGCCCACCGGTGAGGCCATGCGGAAGCTCGGGGACAAGATCGGCTCGAAGCTGATCGCCGAAGAGGTCGGCGTCCCGGTGGCGCCCTGGAGCCGCGGCGGGGTCGACACCCTGGACGCCGCCCTCGAGGCGGCCGAGCAGATCGGCTATCCCCTCATGCTCAAGGCGACCGCCGGGGGTGGCGGCCGCGGCATCCGCAAAGTGGAGACCGCCGCCGACCTCACCGACGCCTACCAGCGCACCCGCGACGAGGCCGAGCGCGCGTTCGGTTCGGGCGTGGTGTTCCTGGAGAAACTGGTCACGGGCGCGCGCCACGTCGAGGTGCAGGTCATCGCCGACGGGCAGGGGACGGCGTGGGCGATCGGCGTCCGCGACTGCTCGGTGCAGCGCCGCAACCAGAAGGTGATCGAAGAGTCGGCCTCCCCCCTGCTGATCCGTGAACAGAGCGACGAGCTCAAGGCGGCGGCCGAGCGGCTCGCCCTCGCGGTGGGCTACCGCGGCGCCGGAACGGTCGAGTTCCTCTACCACCCCGGCGATCGCGCGTTCGCGTTCCTCGAGGTCAACACGCGGCTGCAGGTCGAGCACCCGATCACCGAGATCACCAACGAGTTCGACCTGGTCAAGGCGCAGATCCACGTCGCAGCTGGCGGACGCCTCACCGACCGACCCGCCGAGTTCGGCCACGCGGTGGAGGCACGACTCAACGCCGAGGATCCCGACCGCGATTTTGCGCCCGCCCCTGGCCTGATCGCGCGTCTCGACCTCCCCGCTGGACCGGGTATCCGGGTCGACACCGGCGTCTCCGAGGGGGACACCATCCCGGCCGATTTCGATTCGATGATCGCCAAAATCATCGCCTACGGGCGCACCCGCAGTGAGGCGCTGGGACGCCTGCGCCGCGCGATGGGCGAAACTACGGTGGTGATCGAAGGCGGTGCGACCAACAAGAGCTTCATCCTCGAGCTGCTCGACCGGCCCGAGGTGGTCGGCGCGGAAGGCGTCGAGTGGGCCGACACGGGCTGGATCGACCGCACCCGCGCCGAAGGTGAGCTGGTCGCGGACGCCCACGCTGGCGTCGCCCTGGTGGTGGCTGCGATCGAGGCCTACGACGAGACCACGGCGCTGGAGTCGGAGCGCCTCCTCGAGACCGCCCACGGCGGACGCCCCCAGACCCAGCACAAGTCCGGCGTCCAGGTCGACCTCAAGCTGCGGGGCGTGGTGCACACGCTGACGGCCTACGCGACCGGCCGCGGACGCTACCGCGTCAACGTCGGCGGTCAGTCCTGTGAGGTCGAGGTGCTGCAGCTGGACGAGGTGCACGGGCGCATCACCGTCAACGGCGTCCGCTACCACATCGTGCGGGCGACGCACGGCCCCGTGCACCTCGTCGAGGTCGACGACGTCATGCACCGGATCTCCCGCGACGAGGGCGGCGTCCTGCGCTCCCCGGCTCCCGCCCTGGTGGTCGCGACGCCCGTCGCGGTGGGGGACGAGGTCGAGGCCGGCGCCCCGGTGGTGGTCCTGGAGTCCATGAAGATGGAGACGATCGTCCCCGCCCCGTTCGCGGGCCGGATCAAGGAACTCCTGGTGATGACCGGCTCCCAGGTCGAGACCATGGCGCCGCTCGTCCGCCTGGAACCGCTCGGCAACGGGGGCGACGCCGCCCCCGTCGAGGCCGCGGCCCCCGTCGAGCTCCCCAGCCGGGCCGCCAGCGGGGACGCCGCCGCGCGCGCGCACCGGCTGCGCACCGACCTGTCGGCCACCCTCCTCGGCTACGACACCGACCCCTCGGCCCGCACCCTGGCCGGCTACCTCGCGGCCCGCGACGAGGTCCGCGCGGCCGGCGGCGACGTTCTGTCCGGTGAGATCGAGCTGATCGCCCTCTTTGCCGACCTGGCCGAGCTGAGCCGTAACCGCCCGATCGGCGAACAGGTGAACACTGAGCTGCGCGTGCACTCCGACCGCGAGCATCTGCACCGCTACTTGACCACCCTGGACGCCGCCCGGGCTGGCCTCCCGGAGCACTTCGTCGAGAGGCTGTCGCGCGCGCTGCGCCACTACGGCGTCGAATCCCTCGACCGGACGCCCGAGCTCGAAGAGGCGGTCTTCCGCATCTTTCTCGCGCAGAAGCGCGTCGCCTCCGACGTCGGCATCATCTTGGGCATCCTCGACCGTTGGATCGCCGAGCCCGCGCCGGACGCACAGCGTGCGGCGTCCGCCCGCGCGCACCTGGAGCGGCTGGTGCGGGCGACCCAGCTGCGCTTCCCGGCCGTGGGAGACCTGGCGCGGTCGGTGCGGTTCCGCTGGTTCGACCAGCCGCAGGTGGACGCGGAGCGGAACGCGGTGCTCGCGGGGGTCGCCGACGAGTTGGACGCCCTGGCGGCGGACCCGGACGCCCCCGACTACGCCGAACGCATCAAAGCCCTGGCTGCGATCCCGGAGTGGACCGCGAGCTTCCTGGCCACAAGGCTGTCGCGCGGGACGCCCGCGCACGAGCCGATGCTGGAGGTGCTGCTCCGCAAGTACTATTCCGACCACTCCCTGGACGGCGTCCGGAGCTTCGAGGTCGCCGGCCGCGCGGCAGTGGTGGCGGGCTATCGCCTCGAGGGTCGCCCCACGCACTTCGTCTCGACGCTGGGCGCCGCCGACGAGTTGGCCGCGGGGAGCCCGCTGGCCCGGCTCGTCGCCGACCAACTCAGCGCCAAGCGCAAGTCGGACGAGGCGGTCGTGGAGCTGTACCTGCTGTGGCCCAGTCCGCCCCCGGCGGGGGTGAGCGCCGAGATCGCCGAGGCGTTGGGGTCGTGGAGCTGGCCGATCGGCGTCCGGCGGGTTGCGGTCGGCATCTGCACCGCGGACGGCACCGTGGAATACCGCAGCTTCCGGCACGCGGACGGCGTCTTCACCGAGGACGACCGCATCCGCGGCCTGCACCCGATGAGCCGCCGTCGCCTGGACCTGTGGCGCCTGCGCGACTTCGACGTGACACGGCTCCCGGCGCCCGAGGACGTCCTCCTGTTCGAGTGCGTCGCCCAGGCCAACCCCGCTGACCGCCGCCTCGTCGCCATGGCGCAGGTGCGGCAGCTCGCGGCCGTCCGGGACGACGACGGGCACCTCATCGGCCTGCCGCACGCCGAGCGGGCCGTCGAGCACTGCCTCGAGGCGATCCGGCGGACGCGCTCCGCCCGCGGATCTGCCGGCAGCAAGCTGGACATGAACCACGTCTGGGTACACGTGTGGCCCGAGATCGACCTCGCCATCGACGACATCAAGCGGCTCCAGCACAAGATCACCCCGCTGTCGGACGGCGCGGGCATCGAGGAGGTGCTTTGTCAGGGCCGGTTCGTCCGCGAAGGGTTGGGCACCGTGCCCATGGCCATCCGGTTCCACGCGCAGCCCGGTTCGGGGGTGACCGCGTCTGTCTCGGAGCCGCCCACCGAGCCGCTGAAGCCGCTCGACGACTACTCGGGCAAGGTGCTGCGGGCTCGCCGGCGCGGCCTGGTCTACCCCTACGAGCTGTCCTCGACGCTGGCCGGCCCGGGCGGGTCGGTCGCCGAGCTCGACCTGGACGCCGACGGCCGACTGGTCGAGGTGAACCGCGAGCCGGGGCAGAACCGGGCGGGGATCATCTGCGCCCGCGTCATGACCCGCACCCGCCTGCACCCCGAGGGCGTGACCCGCATCGTGTTGTCGGGTGACCCGACCCGCGGCCTGGGGGCGGTGGCCGAGCCCGAGTGCAGCCGGATCATCGCGGCCATCGACCTGGCCGAGGAGCTCGGCGTCCCGGTGGAGTGGTACACGCTGTCGTCGGGGGCGCGCATCTCGATGGACTCGGGCACCGAGAACATGGACTGGGTGGGCGCGGCCCTGCGGCGGATCGTGGAGTTCACGCAGGCGGGCGGCGAGATCAACGTCGTGGTGGCCGGCATCAACGTGGGGGCCCAGCCGTACTGGAACGCCGAAGCAACCATGTTGATGCACACCAAGGGCATCCTGGTGATGACCCCCGACTCGGCGATGGTGCTCACCGGCAAGCAGTCGCTCGACTTCTCCGGCGGCGTCTCCGCCGAGGACAACTACGGCATCGGCGGCTACGACCGGGTGATGGGCCCCAACGGTCAGGCGCAGTACTGGGCGCCGAACCTGGCGGGGGCGCTGAAGATCCTGCTCTCCCACTACGACCACACCTACGTGGCGCCCGGCGAGTCGGGGCCTCGGGTGGCGCCCACCTCCGATCCGAAGGACCGTGACGTCTCGAACTACCCCCACGCCGTCGAGGGCTCCGACTTCGCGACGGTGGGCCAGATCTTCTCGGCCGAGTTCAACCCCGACCGGAAGAAGGCCTTCGACATCCGCACCGTGATCGCCGCTGTGTGCGACGCGGACCACCCTCGGGTGGAGCGCTGGGCCGGGATGGCCGAGGCAGAGACCGCGGTGGTGATGGACGCCCGCGTGGGCGGTCACTCGGTGTGTGTGTTGGGCATCGAGTCCAAGCCCGTCCCGCGCGCCGGGTTCCCCCCCACCGATGGGCCAGACACGTTCACCGCGGGCACCCTCTTCCCGCGGTCGAGCAAGAAGGCGGCCCGGGCGATCAACGCGGCGTCCGGCAACCGCCCCGTGGTGGTGCTGGCGAACCTGTCGGGCTTCGACGGTTCACCGGAGTCGATGCGCAACCTGCAGCTCGAGTACGGCGCCGAGATCGGCCGAGCCATCGTGAACTTCGATGGCCCCATCGTCTTCGTGGTGATCTCGCGCTACCACGGCGGGGCGTTCGTCGTGTTCAGCAAGCGGCTCAACCCGAACATGACCGTCCTGGCGATCGAGGGGTCCTACGCCTCGGTCATCGGCGGCGCGCCGGCCGCCGCGGTCGTGTTCGCCGGCGACGTCGGCAAGCGCACCGCGGCGGACGCCCGGGTCGCGGCCATCGAGGCGCGCTTGCGCGACGCCGCCCCCGAGCAGCGGGCGGAACTCCAGGTGGAGTTGGCCGACGTGAAGGCCGCTGTCCGCGCCGAGAAGATCTCGGAAGTGGCCGCCGAGTTCGACGGGATCCACAATATTCACCGGGCGGTGAAGGTGGGATCCGTGGACCGCGTGATCGCCCCGTCCGACCTGCGGCCGGCGATCATCGAGACGATCGAGGCGTACGCCGGGCTCAGCTGACCTTCAGGGTGGTCAGGCAGGTGGCGTCCTCGGGGCCGGTCGCGAACGGGACGGTGCCCGCCTTGCCGTCGGCAGTGACCGTCACGGTGCCGCTGATGTCGCGGGGGAGCCAGAACCCGACGAACCCGTTCGCGTAGGTGGTCGTGGCCTCGTCGACGAGCACGGCGCCTGCGCTGTCAGTGATCCTCACGTGCACCGGCCGGTTCGCCATCTCCCCACGGCACGTCGCCAGGCTGTGGAAGTAGCACTCGTGCGTCTGGGACGCGTACGGGGCGATCGAGAGGTAGAACGGCTTGTCACCGGTGATCGGCAGGGTGGTCTCGGCCTGGCCGTTGCCGATCACCACGTGGTCGGGGCGCACCGACGCCTTCATCTGCAGCGGGCGCTGCGACGGGTCCTGGTCGAGCTTCTCGACGACCTGCCGCCCGGACAGTCCTGCGAGGCCCAGGCTGGCCAGGACGTCGCCCTGCGCTGCGGGTGCCGACGCGGCGGGTGCGGACGCCGCGGGCGGGTTGGGAGCTTGCTGAGCCGAGCAGCCGGTCACGACCACAGCGGCCGCAAGGACGAGCGCGGCCAGGGACTTCTTCATGGGTTCCTCCGGGGATCGATGTCTCCTACGCCTCGTAGTATAGGTGATACCGGCTGGGGGTATCCACCCCTTCGCGGGAGCTTCTCTTCCGGGGTGCGGCCGTCCGCGGAGGGCGCGCGGCGGCGTCCGCCACGGGTGTGGCAATAGGGTCTCCGCTGAGGGGACTGTCCCCGCTGGAGGTGCGCATGGAGTTGCTGGCGGGGTCGCCGTTGCTGGCGATCATGGTCGTGGTCACGCTGGGTGCCGCGTTCGGGGTGATCCCGTTCGGGCCATTGCGCTTCGGCGCAGCGGGGGCCCTGTTCGTCGGGCTGGCGATCGGTGGGGTGGTTCCCGGCGTCGGCGAGGGCCTCGGAGTGGTCCAGGGCCTGGGCCTGGGACTGTTCGTGTACATGGTCGGCCTTGCGGCGGGGGACACGTTCTTCGCCGACCTTCGCAAGCAGTTGCCGCTGATGACCCTCGGGGTGGGCGTCGTCGTGGTCGGCATCGCCGTCGCGACCGCCGTCGGCCTGGCGCTCGGGCTGGATGCGGGCCTCATCACGGGCACCTTCGCGGGCGCCCTCACCTCCACGCCCGCGCTTGCGGCCGCCACGCAGGCCACCGGCAGCGCGAACGCCGCCGTCGGCTACTCGCTGGGCTATCCGATCGGCGTGGTCCTGGCGATCCTCGCCGTTGCCCTGGTCGTCGGCCGCAGCTGGCCCGGACCCCACGATCCCCGGTCGGCCGCCTCCGAGGGCCTCCTCGCGACCTTGACCCTGGTCGAACGCCCAGCGGCCCTGCGCGAGGTCCCGGGGTGGGCTGACGAGACGATCAAGATGAGCTACCTGGTCCGGGGCGGACGCACCCGCGTCCTGGCCCCGGGTGAGGACCTCGCCCCCGGCGATCACGTGCTCGTGGTGGGGGCACCCCAGGCTGTCGAC
>JBKHWW010000048.1:0-15758 GCA_046566345.1 Actinomycetes bacterium | reverse complement strand
TCCCCGAGGGCAGCGGGGGCGCGCCTCACCGGAGCGCGACGACCCCGGCTCCACCAGCACTCCCGCGAGTCGCGCCGCCTCACGCCGTGCCCACCCAGCGGCAGCCGACCCCGCCGCAGAGCATCCAACCGCAGAGCATCCAACCGCAGGGCATCCAGCCGCAGAGCACGCAGCCCCAGGCGACCCAGCTGCCGACCAACCCAGCGCCACCCGTCCCGCCGCCACCCACGAAGAAGCGCCGGCTCGGTCGAAACATCGCGCTCGCCGCGGGCGCGGTCGTGGTGGCAGGATTCGTGCTCGCACAGTTCGCCGACGACCCCACAGTGCCGCCGGGCGGGGTGCCCGGATCGACGGCCACTGCGCCGACGATCGAACCCACGGCGGACTCGGGGCCCGTGGAGGGGGCCGTGCCGCCCGTGTTGCCGCAGCCGACCTGGGAGAGGGGCGCCGCGCTGGACATTTCGTTCGGGAGCGCCACCATCGACGGGGACTTCTCCGAGTGGGTCAACGATCCGACGTTCACGTCGGCCCACCTGGTGGCAGGGCGGGCCACGGGCGTAACGGCGAACTGGGCTCTCCGCTGGGACGCTGACGCCCTCTACCTCCTCGCCGTGGTGGAAGACGCCTCCGTCGTGGCGGCCGATGTCCAAACGCCTTCGGGGCAGTGGCGGGGCGACTCGGTCAGCTTGGAGCTGGGGCCAGCAGCGTGGACGGAGCCGGTCGCCCGCGTCCGCGCAGAGGACGCGCACTACATCTTCGGCGTGCCACCCCAGGAGGCGGAGGTGCTCGACGACCTCTCCGAGCCGATCCACCCCGCGGTCAACCGAGCCGACGCGGCGCGGGGGACGTTCGAAGCGGGGGACTACGACACGTCCATCACCGGGTGGGTCCAGCGAACCGCGTTCGGTTATGTGGTCGAGGCGGCCATCGGTTGGGGAGCGACCGGAATCGATCTGTCCGCGAACGAACGCATCGTCGCGCTGAACCTCAACGTCAGCGACCGGGATGCCTCGGGCGCCCTGGCCGCGATGTACAGCACGAACGAGCACAGATCCGCCCAGCGCCAGCCTGTCCCCGGGATCTGGCACCCCGGACGGCTGATCGGGTAGCGACGCCCGGTCACGGCGGTGTCAGGTGAAGCAGGCGTCCACCGGGGGCGTCCTCGAGCAGCCAGATCGACCCGTCGGGGCTCTGCTCAACCTCACGGATGCGCTGACCCATCGGCCATTCGTCGGCCGCGCGGGCGGACGTGCCCTCGAGGTCGACGCGGATCAGGGCCTCGCCCGAGAGCGCGCCGACGAACGCGTCACCCTTCCAGCCCGGGAAGGAGTCCCCGTTGTAGATCATCAGCGAGGACGGGGACACCGAGGGCGTCCAGAAGACCTGTGGCGCCTCGAAGCCGTCACCGTCGGCGTGATCGGGGATGCGTCCGCCGCCGTAGTGCGAGCCGTTGGAGGCCCGCGGCCAGCCGTAGTTCGCGCCCCGCACGATGAGGTTGAGTTCGTCGCCGCCCTGAGGACCCATCTCGGTGCTCCACAGCCGTCCATCGGCGTCGAAGGCGAGGCCGAGCGGGTTGCGATGTCCGTAGCTCCAGATCTCTGCGGCGACCCCGCCTTGGTCTGCGAACGGGTTGCCCGGCGCGGGGCGTCCGTCGAGAGTGAGCCGCACGAGGGAGCCCAGGTTGTTGGAGAGGTCTTGGGCGGGCTCCATCTTCTGGCGGTCACCCGAGGTCACGAACAGGTACTGTCCGTCGGCCGAGAAGGCCAAGCGGTGGGCGAAGTGGCCGTGGCCGGACACCTTCGGCTGCTGCCGCCAGATCACCTCCAGGCCCTCGAGACGTGCGGAGCCCTCGGTGACGAGTCGGGCGCGGCCGACGGCGGCGCCGAAGCCACCGGGACCCGCCTCGGCCCAGCTCAGGTACACCGTCTGGTCGGATGCGAAGGTCGGCCCGGGGACGACATCGCCCAGCCCTCCCTGACCCGCGTCCACCACCTGGGGCGCTCCCGCGACGGGCCGGCGTTCGCCCGAGAGCGGGTCCACCAGCACGAACGCGCCGGATCGCTCGGTCACGGCCAGCCACGGCGTCCCGGGCAGGAAGGCCATGGCCCACGGCTCGCCGAATCGTGCGCGCTCGGCCACGACGAACGGGCGCCCGTCGGGGCCCGTGCGTGGGGCGGTGCCCTCCGCAGTGCGCCCGGGCGTGGCCACCGACGCCTCGGGGCGGGGCGGCGAGGGCGACTCAGCCGAGGGCGAGCCGGTCCCGGGCGACCCGGTAGCGGGTGATCCGGACGCCGGGGGTGTCGGAGTGGTGGAGGAACAGCCGGCGAGAAGCAACGCGGCCGCGAGGGGGCCGGCCAGGATGTGGGGACGTCCCATGGGCCGAAGATACCAGCGGGGTCCGAGGCGGCCGCCGGCGCTGAAACGGCGACGAACCTCGTCGCGCGCCGACACTAGGATCGGGGCCGTGACCGACGACTACGGACTCGACCTGCCCTTGGTGTACGCAGGCAAGGTGCGTCGCATGTACGCGCTGCCTGACGCCACCGGCGACGACTCCGACCCGCGCCGTGGCCCCGGGCGCTTCCTCATGGTCGCCACGGACGCCATCTCGGCCTACGACCATGTCCTCGCCAGCGTGATTCCCGACAAGGGCGCGGTGCTGACCCGGCTGAGCCTGTGGTGGTTCGACCAGCTCGCCGACGTGGTCGACAACCACGTCGTGTCCACCGACGTCCCCGGCCCCGTCACGGGGCGCGCCATCGTCACCGAGCGCCTGGCAATGGTGCCCGTCGAGTGCGTGGTGCGCGGGTACCTGACCGGCTCGGGCTGGGCGGAGTACCAGGACACGCGGACGGTGTGCGGCATCGAGCTTCCCGACGGCCTGGCCGACGGCGACCGGCTGCCCGAACCGATCTTCACCCCGGCAATCAAGGCGCCGCTGGGCGAGCACGACGAGAACGTCCCGTTCGCGAGGATCGTGGCCCTGCACGGGGAGGCGGCAGCCAACGAGTTGCGCGAGGTCTCACTGGCGCTGTACCGACGCGCCGAGGAGATCGCCCGCGCGCGGGGCATCATCCTGGCCGACACCAAGTTCGAGTTCGGACGCCGTCCCGACGGCAGCCTGGTGCTGGCCGACGAGGTGCTCACGCCCGACTCCTCGCGATTCTGGGACGCTGCGGCCTGGCGTCCCGGCGGCGTCCAACCGAGCTTCGACAAGCAGTTCGTGCGCGACTGGCTCACCTACGAATCAGGCTGGGACAAGACGTCCCACACCCCGCCTCCGCCCCTGCCGGCATCGGTGGTGGCGGCCACCCGGGACCGCTATGTCGAGGCCTTCACCCGCCTGACCGGCCAGCCATTCAACTGAGATAGGATCCCGGCCATGGCGCGAGTGATCGTTGACGTGATGCCCAAGCCCGAGATCCTTGACCCCCAGGGCAAGGCCGTCACCGGCGCGCTGAAGCGGTTGGGTTTCGACGGACTCACCGTGCGTCAGGGCAAGCGGTTCGAGGTCGAGGTCGAAGGCGACGTGACCGACGCGCGCCTGGCTCAGATCCGGGACGCCGCCCAGCGCCTGCTCGCCAACACCGTCATCGAGAGCTACGACGTGAGGGTGGAGGGCCAGTGACCCGGGTGGGCGTCGTCACGTTCCCTGGCACCCTTGACGACCAGGACGCCCTCCGCGCGGTTCGGCTGGCCGGTGCCACACCGGTGCCGCTGTGGCACGCGGCCCACGACCTCGAGGGCGTCGACGCCGTCATTCTCCCCGGCGGGTTCTCCTACGGCGACTACTTGCGGTGCGGGGCCATCGCCCGGTTCAGCCCCATCATGACCGAGGTGATCGACGCTGCGAACTCGGGCATGCCGGTGCTCGGCATCTGTAACGGCTTCCAGGTCCTGTGTGAGTCTCACCTTCTCCCTGGCGCGCTCATCCGCAACGACCGGCGCACGTTCGTGTGCCGTGACCAACAGCTTCGGGTCGAGTCGCGCGACACCGTGTGGACTTGCGCGATGACCGAGGGTCAAGAGATCACGATCGTCTTGAAGAACGGCGAGGGCGGCTTCGTGGCCGACCCCGAGACCATCGAGCGCCTCGAGGGCGAGAACCAAGTGGTCTTCCGCTACCTCGAGGTGAACCCCAACGGCTCGATGAACGACATCGCAGGCATCACCAACGCTCGCGGCAACGTCGTCGGGCTGATGCCGCACCCCGAGCACAACGTCGAACTCCTGACCGGCCCCTCGTTGGACGGGCTCCTCTTCTTCGACAGCCTGCGCAGCTTCGTCGCCGCCGCCAGCTGACGTCCGCGGGCACGCGCGTCCCCAGGTCGCTGGGACGCCGCGCGCCTAGCGTTCGGCGACGGACAGCCCAGGGTAGAGAGGGTGGCTCGGGCTGAGGTCAACGAGGCGCTCGGCACCGTCGATGCCCGCGCCCTTGGGCTCGGTGAGCGCGAACGAGGGCCACTGCAGGGTCAGGTAGTCAGTGAAGCGGCGCAGCACCCGCGCGCTCCTGAACACCCCGCCCAGCACCGCCACCCGTGGCGTCTGCGGGCCGACCAACTGGACGCGACGCAGGCCGGCCTGGACCGCCTCCGACAGGTGCGCCGCCGCCTTGTCCAGGATGTTGCCGGCGACGCGGTCGGACGCGGCGAGCTCGTCCACCCGAGCCGCGAAGGACGCGATGCGTGCCACCCGCCGCGGGGACGACTGCAGGTCGAGGTAGGCCAGCTCGATGTCCTCGAACTCCTCGGCCATCATCCGGGTGAGGGCGGTGAGCTGCCGGCGTCCGTCGTAGCCGCGCAGGGCGGCCTCTAGCGCCGTACGGCCGATCCAGTAGGCCGAGCCGGCGTCGCCCACGATGTGCCCCCAGCCGTCGACGCGCGCGATCTCGCGGGGGCCCACCGCGAGGCAGATCGTGCCGGTGCCTGCCGTGATCACGCAGCCGTGCTCGTCACCCAGGGCACCGAGATAGCAGGTCACCGAGTCGTGAGCCACGACCACGCGGTGCACGCCGGCGTCCAGCAAGGCTGGGAGCAGGTCGTGCGCCGTCTCGCGGCCGACGCTGTTGGATCCGATGGCCACGGTGTGCACCGGCGCGTCGAGCTCGGCCAAGGCCGGCTGAAGAATGTCGATCCACTGCTGGAGCAGCGGGGTCCCCGGTGTCACGCCCGGCGCCACCAGCTCGCGCCGCCTGCCCGCGCCACCCAGGCGGAGCTTGGTCGAGGACTGTCCCACGTCGACGGCGAGGTGGACCACCTTGTCGGACACGCTGACCTCCCACGCCTCGCATCATCGGAACCGGGGCCGGCCCCCTGGCCACACCCTACTGCGTGGGCCTGTCGCCGGAGGCGACAGCCGAAGCCGCGAGGGTCGGGCGCGTCGCCCGACCATGAGGCCGGCGCGGTAGATTGACGCCCGTGGTTGACACCGTTGCGAACGCCTTGGCGACCCCGGACGCCGCCCAGCCGTGGGCCGAGTTGGGCCTCAAGGAGGACGAGTACGCCAGGATCCGTGAGATCCTCGGGCGCCGACCGACCGGCTGCGAGCTGGCGATGTACTCGGTGATGTGGTCCGAGTACTGCTCCTACAAGTCGTCCAAGGTGCACTTACGCCGGTTCGGGGCGCTCAGCTCCGACACCCCCCGGGGCCCGCTGATGGCGGGCATCGGAGAACAGGCCGGCGTGGTCGACGTCGGCAAAGGCCTGGCGGTGACGTTCAAGATCGAGTCCCACAACCACCCCTCCTACGTGGAGCCCTACCAGGGTGCGGCCACGGGAATCGGCGGCATCGTTCGCGACATCCTGGCGATGGGAGCGCGCCCGATTGCCGTGATGGACCCGCTGCGCTTCGGTCCCCTCAACGCTCCGGACACCGCCCGCGTCCTGCCGGGCGTCGTGGCCGGCATCGGTGGCTACGGCAACTGCCTGGGGTTGCCCAACATCGGCGGAGAGGTCGTCTTCGACGCCACCTACCTGGGCAACCCGCTGGTGAACGCGTTGTGCGTGGGCGTCCTGCGCCACGACTCCATGAAGACCAACCGGGCGATCGGGGTGGGTAACCGCGTGATTATGTTCGGCGCCGCCACCGGTGGCGACGGCATCGGCGGCGCCTCGATCCTGGCGTCGGAGACGTTCGACGCGGACGGTCCCGCCAAGCGTCCCAGCGTGCAGGTCGGCGACCCGTTCATGGAGAAGCTGCTCATCGAGTGCAGCCTGGAGCTCTTCGAGGCCGACGTGGTCGTCGGCATCCAAGACTTCGGGGCGGCGGGCATCTCGTGCGCGACCTCCGAGATGGCCAGCGCCGGGGACGGCGGCATGTACGTCGACCTCGACAAGGCGGTCCTGCGGGATCCGACGCTGTCGCCCGAAGAGATCCTGATGAGCGAGAGCCAGGAGCGGATGATGGCCGTGGTCCGCCCCTCCGACATCGACGAGTTCATGGCGATCTGCGCCAAGTGGGACGTGCTGGCCACCGACATCGGGGTCGTGACTGCTGGCAACCGGCTGCTCATCGACTATCACGGCGAGCGCGTCGTCGACGTGGACCCCCGCACTGTCGCCGACGACGGCCCCGTCTACGACCGCCCGTGGGCAAGGCCAGACTGGATGGACGGCTTGAACGCCGATCGCGCCGAGGCCCTGCCCCGCGCGGCCACGTCCGCCGACCTGGGCGAGCAGGTGCTCGCGCTGGCCGGATCGCCCAACTTGGCCGACAAGAGCTGGATCACCGACCAGTACGATCGCTACGTCCGCGGCAACACCGTCCTGGCCCAGCCTGAGGACGCCGGCGTGCTGCGGATCGACGAGGGCAGCGGACTCGGCATCGCCCTGTCCACCGACAACAACCCGCGGTTCTGCCTGCTCAACCCCTACGTGGGTGCGCAGCTGGCGCTCGCCGAGGCGTACCGCAACGTGGCCACCGCCGGGGCTGAGCCCGTCGCCATCACCGACGGACTCAACTTCGGCTCGCCCGAGGACCCCGATGTGATGTGGCAGTTCGTCGAGTCCATCATGGGCCTGGTCGATGGCTGCCGGCAGCTCGGCGTCCCGGTCACCGGCGGGAACGTCAGCTTCTACAACCAGACCGACGGCGTCAACATCCACCCCACGCCCATCGTGGGCATGCTCGGCGTGTTCGACGACGTCGCCGACCGGACGCCGATGGGCTTCGCGTACCCCGGGGACGCGGTGGTGCTGCTCGGCGAGACGCGCGAGGAGCTGTCGGGCTCGGTGTGGGCCGATGTCGTGCACTCCCATCTGGGCGGTCTGCCGCCCCAGCCCGATCTCGCCGCTGAGAAGGCGCTGGCGTCGGTGCTGGTCGCAGCCTCCAAGCGGCACCTACTCACCTCGGCGCACGACCTCGCCGACGGTGGCCTCGCGCAGGCCCTCGTCGAGTCTTGCCTGCGCAAGGGTTTGGGCGTCTCGCTGACGTTGCCCGAGGGCGACCCGACCGTCACCTTGTTCTCGGAGTCCCCTGCCCGCGCCCTGGTGTCGATCGCCGGCCCCGACTTCGCCGCGTTCGCGGCGTTGTGCGCGGACGCCGGCGTCCGGCTGCAGCGGTTGGGCGAGGTCGTCGCAGGGCCGGCCATCGAGGTGCTGGGGCACTTCACGCTGTCACTGGACGAGGTGCGGGCCCGCTGGCAGGCGCCGATCCGTGACGTGATGGAGGCGCACTGATGGCAGTCGGGACGGGCTCATGAGCGAGCATCCGGCTGGCGGACCTCCGCCGGACCTGTGGCGCCCGCCGGCGCCATCCTCGGCCGGGCGCTGGGGCCCACCACAGGGGGAGCCCGTCGGCCCTGAATGGCCGGCGGCGACCGGGCCATGGGGGCCCCCGCACGAGCAGTGGCCGCTCCCGCCTCCTCCGCTACGCGGTGCCGAACGGCTATGGGTGCCCGCCGTGCACTGGCTGCCGCTGGTGACCACGTGGCTCGGGCCGTTGATCGTGCTGCTCACCGTCGGAGAGCACAATCCTCGGGTCCGGGAGCACGCGGCCAGGTCGCTCAACTTCGAAGTCACCTTCGCCCTAGCCATGCTGGCCTCGGCGCTGCTGCTCTACGTGGGTGTCGGGATCGTGCCGCTGGTGGCGCTGCCCGTCGCCTGGCTTCTCCTCAGGGTGGGGAGGGCGGTTCGGTCGTCTCGGGGCGAGCCCGTGACCTACCCCCTCGCGCTGCCGCTGGTGCGGTAGCCACGGGTCTCCCCGCACTCAGAGGGGGCCGCCCTCAGGCGCCCCACACTCAGAGGCGGGAGGGCTCTCAGGCGGCGACGTCCTCGGTCGTGGCGTCGTCATGACCTGAAACCGAGTGGGCCAGGGACGCCGACAGGGCGCGAAGCGCAGACTCCTTCTCGGGCGAGAGGGACACCTCGCCGGCCGCGCTGAGATCGGTGTTGAAGACCAGGCCCACGGTTCCGACGACGTCGGCCTTCAGGTGGGCGAACACCTTGGCGAGGTCGGCGGCGGCGTCCAGCGCGCCGCTCCAGCCGTACCCGACGACCGCGACGGGCTTGTCGTGCCACTCTGCGAACAGGTAGTCGACGGCGTTCTTGATGGGCGCGGGGAACGAGCGGTTGTACTGCGGCGTCATCACCAGAACCGCGTCGCTCTCGGCGATCTGTTGCGCCCAGGCGATCGTGTGCGGCTTGGCGTAGCGGCCGGTGGCGGGCATCTCCTCCTCGTCGAGGAACGGCAGGTCGATGACGGCGAGGTCCTGGATCCGGACCTGCCAGTCTGCGCCGAAGCTCTCGGCGACCCAATGGGACACCGCGTGGCCGATCCGATTCGGGCGGGTGGAGGAGACGATGATGCTGAGCGTATTCACGTGAATCTTCAACCGAATGCTCGTACAGCGCATTTCCTGGCGCCCCGGTTGCCACGCAGTTGTCCCCGCGAGGAGGCCGAGGCGGGGGGATAGACTCACCAGGTGACCTCCACGGACGCCAAGCACCTGCTGGACCCAGTCGGCGATCCGAAGCCCCAGGAGGAGTGCGGAGTCTTCGGCGTCTGGGCTCCCGGCGAAGAGGTCGCCAAGCTCACCTACTTCGGGCTGTTCGCGTTGCAGCACCGCGGCCAGGAGTCCGCCGGCATCGCCGTCAGCAACGGCGAGCGCATCATGGTTTTCAAGGACATGGGGTTGGTGTCCCAGGTCTTCGACGAGCCAACGCTCAACTCGCTGACCGGGCACCTGGCCATCGGCCACGACCGCTACTCCACCACTGGCGCGTCGGTGTGGAAGAACGCCCAGCCGACCTACCGAGCTACTCCCAACGGCGGCCTCGCCCTGGCCCACAACGGCAACCTCACCAACACCGACGCGTTGGAGGCGTGGCTGCGGGAGCGGGACGCGACGGCCAAGGTTGCTTCCAAGGACACCATGGACTCCACCAACGACACCTCGCTGGTGACCGCCCTGATGGCCACGTTTTCGTCGTCGACCTGGGACGCCGCCCTCGAGGTGCTCCCGCGTCTGCAGGGTGCCTTCTGCCTCACGTTCATGGACGCCAACGCGGTCTTCGCCGCGCGTGACCCCCACGGCGTCCGCCCTCTGGTGCTCGGACGGCTGGCCAATGGCTGGGTGGTGGCGTCCGAGACAGCCGCCCTCGACATCGTCGGGGCCACCTTCGTTCGTGAGGTCGAGCCGGGCGAACTGATCGCCATTGACTCGGGGGGCCTGCGCTCGGCGCGTTTCGCCGAGTCCAGGCCGCGGGGGTGCCTCTTCGAGTACGTCTACCTCGCCCGCCCTGACACCGTGATCGCGACCCGCCGCGTCCAGTCGGTGCGCGTCGAGATCGGCCGAACCCTCGCCCTCGAATCGCCGGTGGACGCCGACCTGGTCATCCCCACGCCCGAGTCCGGCATCCCCAGCGCGATCGGGTACGCCGAGGCGTCAGGCATCCCTTATGGGCAAGGGCTGGTCAAGAACTCCTATGTGGGGCGCACCTTCATCCAGCCGAGCCAGACGATCCGCCAGCTGGGTATCCGCCTGAAGCTCAATCCCATCCGGGACGTGATCGAGGGCAAGCGGCTGGTCGTGGTCGACGACTCCATCGTGCGGGGCAACACGCAGCGGGCTATCGTCAAGATGCTCCGTGAGGCGGGGGCCGCTGAGGTTCACGTGCGGATCAGTTCCCCGCCGGTGGAATGGCCCTGTTTCTACGGCATCGACTTCGCCACCCGCGCCGAGTTGATCGCCCCCGGGATGAGCGTCCCCGAGATCTGCCGCTCCATCGGCGCCGATTCGCTGGCCTACATCAGCCTGGAGGGGCTGGTCGCCTCCACCGGGGTGTCCGGCAAGAAGCTCTGCCGGGCGTGCTTCGACGGGAAGTACCCGATCCCGGTGCCGCAGCGCGCGGCGGAGACCATGCGCCTGATCGCGCAGGAAGGTGGCCACGATGACTGAGGCTTCGCACCAGGCGCCAGACCGATCCGCCTACGCGGCCGCGGGCGTCGACATCGAGGCCGGGGATCGTGCAGTGGAGCTGATGAAGGCCCACGTCGCGCGCACCCGCCGCCCCGAGGTGCTCGGTGGCCTGGGCGGGTTCGCCGGGTTCTTCGACGCCTCCTCGTTCAAGGGCTTCGACCACCCCGTTCTGGCCACGTCGACCGATGGAGTCGGCACCAAAGTGGCGATCGCTCAGGCGATGGACAAGCACGACACCATCGGCTTCGACCTGATCGGCATGCTCGTCGACGACCTCGTCGTCGTCGGGGCCGAGCCGCTGTTCGTCACCGACTACATCGCGTGCGGCCGCGTGGTGCCCGAGCGGATCGCCGCCATCGTGTCCGGAATCGCGGCGGCCTGCGAGGTGGCCGGTGCCGCCCTGCTGGGCGGAGAGACCGCCGAGCACCCCGGGTTGCTGGACGCCGACGAGTACGACGTCGCCGGCGCCACCACTGGCGTCGTCGAACGCGCGAAGATCTTGGGGCCGGAGCGGGTCGTGGGCGGCGACGTGGTCGTGGCGCTGGCATCCTCTGGCCTGCACAGCAACGGGTACTCATTGGTGCGCCACGTCCTGCTGCAGCAGGCCGGCTGGACGCTCGACCGCGAGATCGCCGAACTTGGGACCACGCTGGGGGAGGCGCTGCTCACCCCGACGACGGTGTATGCGCGCGACATCCTCGCCCTGATCGAGGCCGCGCAGGTGCACGCCATCAGCCACATCACCGGGGGTGGGCTGGCCAACAACCTGGTTCGGGTGCTTCCCAGCGGCGCCACCGCCACCCTGCGTCGCGAGTCGTGGACGCCGCCGGCCATCTTCTCTCTCGTCCAGGGGGTTGGGCGGGTCAGCCGCGCCGACATCGAGGCCACCCTGAACATGGGGGTGGGCATGGCGCTGGTGGCGCCGGCCGACTCCGTTGACCAGCTGCTGCGCACGGCGTCCGATCGGGGGTTGACCGCCTGGGTGGCGGGCGAGGTTTCCGCGTCCTCGGGGCCGGCTCGGGTCGAGCTGGTGGGCGAACACCCGACGGCCTGAGGCGTCCCCAGGACCCTCGGCAACCAGGCCTACCCCGTAGCGATCGGCGCTTTGTCATGGGTCCGAACTCGGGTACCATCGGCGTCACGACGAATACATCCTCACGCGGCTAGACCGCCAGAAATTGCTAAAGGGGGTCGACCCGAACATGGGGCGCGGCCGTGCAAAGGCGAAGCAGACCAAGGTCGCTCGCGATCTGAAGTACCGTACGTTTGATACCGATTTCTCCTCACTCGAGCGAGAGCTCCGGGCCTCGTCGCCTTACGACGAACCTGACCAGGAGCCCGACGACCCCGACGAGTACGAGGATCCGTACGCCGAGGATGACGACGACGAGGATGACTACCCTCCGTCCGGTCGAAGCGCCTCCTGAAACAGAACGCCCGGCCACCGAGCCGGGCGTGTGGCGTCCCGACCGGTTGCTCGAGGGCTTCGAGTGTCGCACTCTCCCCCTCGCCGTCCATCCTGTCACCGGTGAACCCGACGACCCCATCGTCGGCACGCTGGTACGCAGGTCGGACGCCGCCCGTCGCGCCTTTCCTCGTGCGGTGCTGCACCTGCACGGGTGGAACGACTACTTCTTCCACCCGCACGTAGCCGCCTTCTTCGAGGATCGCGGCTTCGCCTTCTACGCCCTGGACCTGCGGCGGTACGGGCGCAGCTTCCGCGAGGGCCAACTCCACGGCTACATCGCTGAGCTGGGGGAGTACGCCGCGGAGATCGACGCGGCACTGGCGCTGGTCAGGAGCGAGCACGCGGCGACGACACTGATGGGGCACTCCACCGGCGGGCTCACGGCCGCGCTGTACGCCGCCGACCACCCGGGCCAGTTCCAGGCGGTGATCCTCAACTCGCCTTGGCTCGACATGTGGGGGCCTCCCGCCATGACCGCCGTGCTCAAGCCGCTGCTGTCGCAGTGGAGCAAGCGCAACCCGGTGTCGATCCTGCCTGTGCGCGAGACGGACGCCCGGGTCTACGCGCGGGCGATGCACGCCAGCTACGGCGGTGCCTGGGACTACGACTTCAGGCTGAAGACGCCTGACCCCGAGCCGGTCCGGGTGGGCTGGCTGCGCGCGGTCCTGCACGGGCACGCGCGGGTTGCCCGCGGGCTGGACATCGATTGTCCGGTGCTGGTGACCACGTCGACGCGGACGTCGTTCCTGCGCCGCTACAGCCCCAAGGCGCGCGAGGTGGACATCGTGCTCGACGTGGACAGGATCAGCGCCGTCGCCTGGCGGCTGGGGAACCTCGTCACGCTGGCCAGGATCGAGGGCGGCACGCACGACTTGGCCCTCTCCGGCCCCGAGGCGCGGCAGCGCTGGTTCGAGGCGATGTCGATCTGGCTGCGCGCCTACGTGCCCGCCGACACCCAGCTGCCGCTCGAACTCGGCTGAGCTACCTCCGGCAGGTCGTGCACCACGCCTTGTCTACGCCGGTGGCGTCGATCAGCGCGCCCAGCCGGGTGCTCTGCGACACCGCCATCTGACCCGCGGCCCCACCGCCCTCTCTGGCGACCGTCCGGGCGGTCTTCGAGTCGAGGCGCAGGGCGATGTGATCGGCGAGTTCGGGCTGCGCCGCCACCTGCTCGGCGGTGAACCCCGCCGGGTCGGCCGCCAGCAGTGCGGACTCGCCGCCCACAACATCCTCGATGTCGATCACTAGCGTGCCGGCGGTGGTCCAGTGCAGCTTGTACTTGAGCGTGGTCGGGTCGGTCCCGGCCGGGACGCTCGCTCGTGGGTACGCGATCGTGTCGGGGGTGACGAAGTGAGCGCTCGTCCGGGAGAGGTCGGGCACGGCGGCGGGCTGCTGGGCCTTCGCGGTCACGGTGCCATTCGACGGGGTCCAGCTGATCGTGACCAGCATCCCGGCGGCGGGCACCGCGAGTGAACTCTCCCCCGACTTGGGGGTGGTTGCGTTCTCGTACACGGTGAATCCGTAGTCACCCGCGGGCAGCTCGGTGGACGCCCAGGTGTACGTGCCGTCCCCGTCGGGGTCGGTGAGCCACGGACGCATGCAGGCGGGGTCGTTGTCGACGCCGCAGCCGAGCTCGGACTGGAACGACCCCGCCGCCGTGTAGAGCGGACCCTGGACCGAGGAGGTGACGTACTTGGTGCGGTGGTCGTAGTAGAACGTGACGGGCCCTGTCGGCGCGGTGTAAGAGATGTTGTCGCCGTTGCGGACGGCCTTGGCGCCGTAGTTCTCGTCCCAGCTGTTGTTCAACGCTGCCTTGTAGGCGTACTCCGCGACGGGGAGGGTGAACGTTGCCTTCCAAACCTGATCGCGGGTGTCGAGCGAGAGCTGCGCCTCGCTGCACGCGGGCAGCCAGTCTTCGGAGCAGCCCATCTCGCTGTTGTGCGAACCGGGAACCGAGACCGCGCTGGGCTGGGTCACGGGACCGACCTCGCCGCCGGGGACGTCGGCCGGAAGTGGCGTTCCGACCACGCCGTAGTCGGCGTCGGCTGAGAAGTCCCCGTGCAGGTCTTTGGCGACGGCGCGGTACTCGACCAGCGTGCCCTCGGGCAGGTCGGACGTGTCGTGGAACACGCGGTACGGGGCGTTGTCGTCGGTGCCGAGCAGCTGCCACTGGCTGGTCCCGATCGGTCGGTGCCAAAAGGTGACCTGGGCGAACTCAGAGGTGCCCACGGACGCGCTGATCTCGCCCCGGGGCCCGACGATGCCGCCGGCGTCCGGTGTGGTGAGGGTGACCGGCGGCGCTCCCGCCACGTCCTGCATGGGTTGCAGAGCGCGGTAGACCACCGCGGTCAACGGAGGAACCGTCAGGGTGAGGCGCCTGTCTTTGGCGGAGTGGACGGTACCCACGGCGCCGTGAATGCCCTTGAACGGCCTGTTGGCCGAATAGGTGTCGAAGGTGACCGTTTTGGGCGCGGTGGCGTTGTTGAGGGCAACCACGTACTCCCGGCCGGACGCCTTGTCGACGCGGCTGAACGCCAGAACCCCGGCTTCGCCGCTCGCGTACCGGTGGACCTGGGCGCCGTCGGCCAGTGCCGGATGCTCGGCGCGAAGGTCGGCCAGCGAAGCGAGCTGGCGGTACAGCGGGTGTTCGGGGTCGTAGCGGTCGACGCTGCCGGAGGCGCCCCCGAGCACGGGCTCCCCGGCGTACTGCGCAACCTGGGTGGCGAACATGTCCTGGCGCGCGTCCTTGTCGCCGCCTTGGCCCATGAAGCCCTGCTCGTCGCCGTAGTAGATGACCGGCTGGCCCCGCGTCAGGAACATCAGGCTGTTCGCCAACTGGGTGCGTTGCAGTAGCTCCTCGCCAGCGAAGCCGCCGTTGCGCACGAACATTGCGGCACGACCCATGTCGTGGTTTCCCAAGAAGGTGGGCAGTTGGTAGGCGTTGCTGTCAGCGTCGGTGTACCAGTCGTCGCCGAACCACAGGTCGCGCATGCCGACGGTGGGCTTGCCGAGGGCGAGGTTGATCGCCTCCTGCTGGAAGCCGAAGTCCAGGGTGGCCGGCAGTTGGCCCGTCGTGGTGTACCGGCTCATGAACTCGGGCTTGGCGTCGTAAACCTCTCCGAACATGAAGAAGTCCTCATTGCCGCCGTCGCGGGCGTGGCTGAGGATGCGGGGGCTGAACTCCTGCCAGAATTCCATGTTGACGTGCTTGACCGTGTCGATCCGGAAGCCGTCGATGCCCAGGTCGACCCAAGCCTCGTAGATCGCCCCCATGCCCTCGACCACCTCGGGCCGTTCGGTGAACAGGTCGTCCAGCCCGACGAAGTCGCCGTACTCGCTGGACTCGCCGGCGAAAGTCGAGTCGCCTCGGTTGTGATACAGGGTGTGGTCGTTGAGCCAGGAAGGTGTCTTGGCGGTCGCGTCCGCGTCCGTGGGGAACACGGGGGTGTAGGGGAAGGATGTCGCAGGATCCATCGGTGGGAAGGGCTGGTTGACGTAGTCGCGATCGTCGAACGGGGTACCGTCCTTGTCCTTGTAGGGAAACCCTGCCTTGTCTCGGTAGGTGTACTGGTTCTCGGCGTAGCTGATCACGTCTGCGGTGTGGTTGGTGATGATGTCGAAGAAGACCTTCATGCCGCGTGCGTGGGCCGCGTCGATGAGTTCCTTCATGTCGGCGTTGCTGCCAAGGTGCGGGTCGATCTGGGTGAAGTCGGTGATCCAGTAGCCGTGGTACCCGGCGGACTCACTTCCCGCCGTGCCCTGGACGGGCTTGTTCTTGAACGACGGCGTCAGCCAGATGGCCGTCGTGCCCAGCCCTTCGATGTAGTCGAGGTGGTCGATCACGCCGCGCAGATCGCCCCCGTGGTAGAACCC
>JBKHWW010000047.1:0-7228 GCA_046566345.1 Actinomycetes bacterium | reverse complement strand
GTCAGCGCGCGGCGCGTACATGATGACGGCGACCCCGACCAGGCAGGTGAGCGCGCCGACGACGTCCCAGCGGTCGGGCCGGTAGCCGTCGGCCACCATGCCCCAGACCAGCGAGCCGGCCACGAAGACGCCGCCGTAGGCGGCGAGGATGCGCCCGAAGTGCGCATCGGGCTGCAGGATCGCAACGAACCCGTAGAGGCCGAGGGCGATCACACCGGCGCCGATCCACACCCAACCGTTGTGTTCTCGGACTCCCTGCCAGACCAGCCAGGCACCCCCGATTTCGGCCACGGCGGCGATGAGGAACAAGGCCAGAGACTTCAGGGGATCCATTCGCCGATGCTATGCCGGAGGGGTTGCCTGAAGAGATCTCACGTGGTGCGCGAGATCCGAACCGAGGTTCAGGTCGAGCGTGCGAAGCTGCGACGTGCGCGCGGGACCCGCTGGCCGGCGGTCCCCTCCTGCCGCGACATGGGCGACGAATGACGATACCATCGCTTCATGACGATGCATTCTTGCGCCGGTGAGGCGCCCGACGGGTCCGACCTGCAGGTCGCCGCAGCCATGTTTCACAGCCTGTCGGATCCGTCTCGGTTGGCGATCCTTCAACACCTGACCTTGGGCGAGCATCGGGTGCGCGACCTGACCGAGCACCTGGGTCTGGCTCAGTCGACCGTGAGTGCGCACTTGGCGTGCCTGCGGGAGTGCGGTCTGGTGGTGTCGCGTCCGCAGGGCCGGGCGTCAGTGTTCTCGCTGGTGAGCGCCCCGGAATTGCTGGCGGTGCTGGCGACGGCGGAACGGCTGCTCGAGACGACGGGTCATGGGGTGGCCCTGTGCCCGAACTACGGGGTGGGTACCACGGTCAACCCTGCACCGGAAGCGCTGCGGGTACACGCGTCGGTGGGGGCGCTCCGATGAGCGGGACAGGGTGCCAGGACCGCGACGAGCGCGAGGAAGGCGTGTCGGCGTGCGGGTGCGACGCCCCGGTCGTGACCAAGGGTCACGGCGACGATGACGATGGCGCGGTGGAGCACCTGTGGCAGGTGCGCGACATCCAGTTGGGGCTGGTGTCGGGGGTGCTGCTGCTGGCAGGGTTCCTCGCCGGTCTGGCCGGCTGGGAGGCCGCCGAGCTGGTGTTGAGCTGGGCGGCGTTGCTGGTGGGCGGGTCGACGTTCGTGCCCGGCGCCCTGCGCAAGCTCGCCAAGGGCAAGGTCGGGGTGGGCCTGTTGATGACGATTGGTGCGGTCGGCGCGACGGCGCTGGGCCAGGTGGAGGAGGCCGCGACGCTGGCCTTCTTGTTCTCCCTCAGTGAGGGCTTGGAGGACTTCTCGCTCGCGAAGACGCGTCACGGGTTGCGGGCGCTCCTCGACCTGGTACCCCGGGAGGCGACCGTCCGCCGCAACGGCCGGGACGAGGTGATCGCCCCGGACGACCTCGTCTTGGGTGACCTGATGGTCGTGCGGCCCGGCGAGCGGCTGGCGACCGACGGTGTGGTCCGTTCCGGTCGCACGGCGCTGGACACCTCGGCGATCACCGGCGAATCGATCCCGATGGAGGTCGGGCCCGGCGAGCAGGTGTTCGCCGGATCGATCAACGGCTCCGGCGTCCTGGAGGTCGAGGTCACCGCCACCGCTGAGGACAACTCGTTGGCCCGGATTGTGCACATCGTGGAGGCCGAGCAGTCCCGCAAGGGTGCTACCCAGCGGCTGGCCGACCGGATCGCCAAACCGCTGGTGCCCGGCATCCTGATCGTCGCCGCTCTCACCGTCGTGGCCGGGTTCCTGCTCGGTGATCCGATGCTGTGGCTGCAGCGTGCGTTGGTGATGGTGGTGGCGGCCTCGCCGTGTGCGTTGGCGATCTCGGTGCCGGTCACCGCGGTGGCCTCGATCGGCGCGGCCAGCCGCCGCGGCATCCTGATCAAGGGCGGTGCCGCCCTGGAAGCCCTGGGCCGGGTCCGCACGATCGCGCTCGACAAGACCGGAACGCTGACCCGCAACCAACCGGCGGTGATCGACGTCGCCACCATCGACCCTTTCTCCCGCACACAGGTGTTGGAGTGGGCGGCCGCCCTGGAGGTGCGCAGCGAGCACCCGCTGGCCAAGGCGATCCTGGCCGCCACGGACCACCTGCGTGCCGCCGACGACGTGGCCGCCGAGGTGGGCGCGGGACTGACCGGCACCCTCGACGGGCGCACGCTGCGGCTGGGGCGTCCAGGGTGGATCGACGCCGGCCCTCTGGCCGCCGACGTCGCCCGCATGCAGAGGGCCGGTGCGACCGCGGTCCTGGTCGAGGTCGACGGGTTACTGGTGGGCGCGGTGGCGGTCCGAGACGAGTTGCGGCCCGAGGCCGCCGAAGTGGTCGCCCGCCTCCGCTCGCACGGGTACACCGTCGCGATGTTGACCGGCGACAATCGGGCGACCGCGCATGCCCTTGCCGTCGAGGCGGGCATCGACGAGGTGTACGCCGACCTGCGGCCCGAGGACAAGTCCGCGATCATCGGTCGGCTGCGGGACGCGGGGCGCGCCACGGCGATGGTCGGTGACGGGGTGAACGACGCGCCCGCGTTGGCTGCTGCCGACTTGGGGGTGGCGATGGGTGCGATGGGCACCGACGTTGCCATCGAGACCGCCGATGTCGCCCTGATGGGCGACGACCTGCGCCTGCTCCCGCACGCGTTCGACCACGCCCGCCGCACTCGGCGGATCATGCTGCAGAACGTGGCCGCATCGATCGCGCTCATCTCGATCCTGATCCCGCTGGCAGTGTTCGGGATCCTCGGGTTGGCCGCCGTCGTGCTCGTTCACGAGATCGCCGAAGTGTTCGTGATCGCCAACGGCGTGCGCGCGGGCCGCACCACCCACCTGCCCACCCTCACCGCACCAGCCACCCGCCCCGCCTTGCAGGGCGCCGCGGTATGAGCGCCGGCCACGACCACGCACCGCAAGGCACCCACCGCACCAAGCTGGCGATCGCGTTCGGGATCACTGTCTCCATCCTGGTCGCCGAAGTGATCGGCGCCTGGTGGACCAACAGCCTTGCGCTGTTGGTCGACGCCGGCCACATGCTCACCGACGCCTCCGGGTTGTTGATGGCCCTGATCGCCGCCAGCCTCGCCATGCGCCCACCCACGCCCGAACGGACGTGGGGGTACCGGCGCGCGGAGGTCCTCGCCGCCGGCGCCCAGGCGGCCGTGCTGCTCGGGGTGGGCGGCTACGCGTTCATCGAGGGGGCCCGTCGGCTGTTCGAACCGCCCGACGTCACCGCCGGCGGGCTGCTCGTGCTCGGCATCGTCGGCCTGCTCGGGAATCTGGTCTCGATGCTGGTGCTGAACTCCGGGCGGGGCGCGAACCTGAACCTGCGCGCCGCCTTCCTCGAGGTGGTCAACGATGCCCTCGGGTCGGTGGCGGTCATCGTCAGCGCGGTCGTGATCGCGTGGACTGGCTGGACCCGGATCGACGCGGTGGCCGGCATGTTGATCGCCGCGCTGATCGTCCCGCGCGCGATCACCATCTTGCGGGAGGCGGGTAACATCCTGCTGGAGTCCACCCCGCCCGGGTTGGTCCTGGACGAGGTTCGCCGGCACATCCTGGAGGTTCCGCATGTGGTGGGGGTGCACGACCTGCACGCTTCCACCATCGCCACCGGACTGCCCGTCCTCACCGCCCACGTCGTCGTCGAAGACGCCTGCTTCACCGACGGGCACGCCACCCAGATGCTGGCCGACCTCCAGGCCTGTGTGGCCGACCACTTCGACGTCAGCGTCGAACACTCCACCTTCCAACTCGAACCCCCCACCCACAACGATTCCGAGCACGCCACGCATGACTGACCGCCGTGCCGGCGTCCACAGGAACCCTGGGCACCCCGCTATGCGGGGCGGCGGGCTCCTGGGCGGGGGGTGACCATGTCCGGTCGTCGGATGGCGGTGGCGCGGCCACGGCCGGACCGCGGCGCTGTCTGGGCGGTTGTGGTCGCCTTGGTGGCAGGGGGCCTCTCTCCGGTTTACGCCGCAGCGACGACCGCGGCGTGCTTGCCCGCCATCCCACTGTCGCTGTTCGGCGTCCACGTCGACCTTGCCGTGGAATCGTCCTGCGTGCTGGGGTTGGCCGACGCCGGCATCGCGACCGCCCATGCAGGCCCGCTGGCGTGGACGCTGTGCCTGGGCCTCGTGTGGTTGGCACTACTCACCTGCGGCGGCCTCACCGGCCTTGGGTTCTCTCTGCGCAGGCTGCTGAGCCGGGCGCGCGACTGGTTCACCCGGCACGCAAGCCTCACCCGCTGCCCCGTGCTCAACATAGCTCTGAGCCCGCGCGATCTGACAGGCACCTTCCGGCTGCCTGACCTGCGGTCAGCGATCGTGGCGCGCCCCTCCCCGCGGCGCGGACCACCAGCTCCGCAGCCCCGCTGAACCCGCCCGACGGCGCTTCTTCACCATCCGCGGCGGCTCCTGACAGCCCCCGCGACCGCGGCCCCCCACGCACAACGCGTCGACACCCACCCCGATCACGCGGTCGTGGAGCCGCGCATCAACAAGACACGTTTCGATTCACAGAGAGTTGGACTCGCCATGCCCAAGCAGCCCAAACCGTCCCCCGACAACCAGCCGTCCACACCAACGACCAGAAGTCGCCGGGAGGAGTTGGCCGCCCAGCACGCCCGGGACGCCCGCGACCGCCTGATTCGGCGGCGGGTCGGCCTCGCCCTCGCAGTCACCGCGATCGCCGTCCTCGTCTTCGCCGGCATCTGGATCGCCGCCACGGCACCAGGCCGCCCGGCGCCCACCACCGCCACGACCCCCGGCGCAACCGCCACCGGCACTGACACCTGGACCATCGGCGTCGGTCGGCCGGACGCGCCCGTACGCGTCGACGTCTACCAAGACTTCATGTGCCCCTATTGCGCCCGGTTTGAACGGGCCAACGGGCCCGCTCTGGAGGAACTCGTCAACGCAGGCACCATCCGCCTCGAGATCCACCCGATGTCGTTCCTCGACCGTGCCTCCCAAGGCGCCCGTTACTCCACCCGCGCCGCCAACGCGTTCATCACCGTCGCCCAGGCAGACCCCGACCGCGTCCTCGCGTTCAACAAGGCGCTGTACGACAACCAGCCCGCCGAGGGCACCCCCGGGCTCAGCGACGCCCAAATCGCCACACTCGCCCAAGCCGCCGGCATATCCCGGTCGGTGACCGACTCCTTCCCGCAACTGCGCCACGCGCAATGGGTCACCGAGGGCACCCAGGCCGACTTCGATTCCGGGATCCAGGGAACACCCACCGTGCTCATCGACGGCAAGCCCTTCACAGGCGACCTGCTGACAGCCAGCGCATTGCAGGCAGCGATCAGGGCGGCCGCCAATGACTGACCCAGCCATGTCTGAACCGCGGCCGGGCCACGGGGAATCCTGGCTGTTCGCGACCATGCTCGCCTCAGCGTTCCTCAGCCTGATCGCCTCGTTCGTGCTGTCAGTGGACGCCGTAGCCTTGGCGGCGAACCCCAACACGGCCCTGTCGTGCAACATCAACGCGACCATCAGTTGCGGCACGGTCGCCACCTCGTGGCAGGCCAGCGTCTTCGGGTTCCCGAACGCGTTCCTCGGCCTCATCGCCGAACCGGTCGTGATCACCATCGCGGTCGCCAGCCTCGCCGGCGTCCGGTTCCCCCGCGGGTTCATGCTCGCCGCCCAAACCGTCTACACCCTCGGGTTCGCGTTCGCCTACTGGCTGTTCTACGAAGCGGTTTTCAACATCGGCGCACTATGCCCCTGGTGCCTGCTCGTCACGGTGTCCACCACCGGAGTGTTCGCCTCCCTCACCCGCCACAACATCGCCCACAACAACCTGCACCTCCCACCACGACTCAACGCCCGCCTCCAAACCGGCCTCCGCTGGGGACTGGACCGGCTCATCGTCGGCCTGTGGCTCCTCGCCCTGGCGGCCTTCCTCGTCATCCGCTACGGAAACGCGCTCATCGCGTAAGTGTTCGCCCGGCGGTCATGCTCCGGCGCGTCACGACCGCAGCGTCGTTGGAAGACGGATACGGACGCGTGCAGGCACAGGTTCGGCTCCCTCCTGTGCGCCGTGATGCCCGGCAGGTCCGACACCGACCGCTCGCAGCAACCAGGAGGCGCGGGCATCGTTCCGCTTGAGGTCGGACGGCAAGCGCCGCGTCGAGGACGCAACGCTGTCGCATGGGCCAGGTGAGCAGAGATCGTCCATCGCGGTCGTCACGGTCAGCGGCCCACTGAGGGGACCAGCGCCGGCGAAGGCACGGTCGGCGGCTCCGGGGTGATGGCCTGGCCGACGGACACTGCCTCCCAGCGCGTGGGGTCCGTCTGAACTCGGATGTCACTCTCCAGAGCGTCGAGCGCGGTATCTGTGATGGTCGGAGCCGGCTGGGTGGTCTGCAGAATGAGGTCTGCGGCGCCAATGACACGCTGGCCTGTGCTGCGGAGGATGTCGGCGAGGTCACGCTGCTCGGTCACCGCGTTGAGGGCCCAACCGGCGACGTAGTTGAAGGTGTACTGGCTGGAGTCGAGCCCGTGGGCGCTGGTCACCATGTACGCGACCGATTCGGCTTCCACTTCGAGGATCCCCCGGCAGTCGCGGCCCTGCTGGTCCGGGTGGAGGATCACGTGACCGGCCTCGTGGGCGAGGGTCTTGACGGCCTGGGCGTCGTCGACGTCATCGCGGACCATGACGAGCCGCCGGCCGAAGTCGGTGTAGCCGTTCGGGCCACCGAGGTCGGCACCGCGACGCACATCGAATCCCCGTTCCTCGAGGAGGCCTTGGAGGCGATCCCACAGCCCGAAAGGGGCTTGGCCGGTGAGGAGGGTCGCCTCGCCGATCTTGGGGTCGGGCAGAGGAGGACCGTCCGTCTGACGGACGTCGAACACCGTAACGGGCTTGGTCGCCACCACCTGGATCCGGTCCACAGGTCGGCCCTCGTCGTCGCGCACCGGTCGGCCGGCGCCGTCGAGGCGGGGCTCGCGGCGCGTGATCGGCGCGAGGACCTTGATGCCGGTCTCGCCGCGGCGCACTTGGCGTCCCATCGACTTGAACGCTTGGTAGCCGGCGACGTGGGTCGCCTGTGGGTCCTGCAGCATGATCAGCAGCGAGTTCCCGAACAAGCCTTGCGAATTGCATCTGATGTAGCACTCAGGCGTTTCAGTATGCGGCTGCAAGCGTCGGGTTGACTCTAGCTGACGGATTGATCCGGATCGTCGGTGGTT